>DASPXV010000228.1:0-33495 GCA_035637115.1 Vicinamibacterales bacterium | reverse complement strand
AGGGAGGCGGCGTGACGCGCCCCGTCCTGCTGCACGTGACCGCGGACCTGCCCGGCCGATTCCGTCAGGTCGGTCTGTGCGTCGCCGAGCACCCCAACGCGATGACGGTCTGGTGCCCCGCCTGCACCGAGCGCCAGGACTACCTGCGCGTGGAGGGCGGCTGGCGAGGAACGGCGTTCCTGCACGACGACGGCTGCGCGCACTTCCGCGCCACGCGCGAACGGTTGGGCGCATGAACCTCACTCGCTCCGACATCGCCGCACACGACGCCCTCGGCATCACGCCTGACATGCTGGCGCGGGCGCAGGTGTTCCGCGTCGATGACATCGATGCCCGCGAGCGGCTGACGTCGAAGCACCCCGGCGACCTCTCCGGCATCCTGTATCCCTACATCCATCCGAACAACGGCCACGCAACGACGTATCGGCTGCGCCGCGACCATCCCGAGATGGAGAACGGTAAGGCGAAAGACAAATACCTGTCTGCGTGGGGCAACACGAAGCATCTGTATTTCCCGCCCGCGTGCGCGCCGCTGCTGGCGGACGTCGCGGTCGACGTCCTGGTCGCCGAAGCCGAGAAGTCGGTGCTCGCGATCATGTGCGCCGCCGCAGACGTCGATCGGCGGGTGCTCCCCGTCGGCACGGGTGGCTGCTGGGGCTGGCACGGCACGATCGGCAAGACGGAGGACGCCAGCGGCGCGCGTGTCGATGAGAAGGGGCCGCTGCCCGACCTCGCCCTGATCGCGTGGGCCGGCCGGACCGTCATCATCGCCTTCGACGCGAACGCAGCCGCCAACTCGAAGGTGAAGAACGCGCGCCTCGCCTTGGTGAAGGAACTCTCGAAACGCGGCGCCACGGTCCGCGTCCTCGACATCCCCGCGGAGCCGGGCGTCAACGGCCCCGACGACTTCATCGGGCTGCATGGGGCCGAGGCGTTCTTCACGCTCGTGGACAAGGCGGGCACGGCCGCCGCCGACGTCATCATCCGCCGCGCCTCCGACGTGCCCGACGAAAAGTTGGTGAAGACCTTCGGCGGCCGGCTGGTGCGCGGGTCCATCACGCTGCTGGCCGGGCCGGGCGAAGCCGGGAAGGGCATGTTCTGCGTGGAGACGTTCGCGCGCTTCACCACCGGCGATCCTTTTCCCGGCGAGAAGCATCGGCGCGATCCGGTGACCGTCCTGATGTGCGTAACCGAGGACTCGGAGGGCCGCGTCAAATCACGGCTGCGCGCGGCCGGGGCCGATCTCGATCGCGTGTTCTTCATCGAAGGCCCCGAGGTCAGCCGCGGCGGCCTGCTAATGCCCTCGCCGATGATGCTCGATGACGACGCCGGATCGGTCGTGCGCCGCGCCAAACAGGTCGACGCCGAGGCGATTTTCCTCGAGACCATGGTCGAGCACTTCGGCGACCGCGAGGGGACGAAGTCGCGCCGGAGCACGAACAACGAAGCCGACGTGCGCAGCGCGCTGTCGCCGTTCCGCGCCGTGTGCCAGGCGGCCGGTCTCTACGGCCTCGGGGTTATCCATCCCAGGAAGAGCTTGGAAGGAGGCGTCGCGGATTCCATCTCCGGATCGGCGGCGTTCCGCAACGCGAGCCGCGGGGTGTTTCACGTCTACACCGATCCCGAGGACGAGAGCGACCAGCCGGTCCGGCTGCTCTTCACGTCGAAGGCGAACTACCTGGCGCGGCGCCCTCCGACGCTGCGGTTTCGCATTCTGTCGTGGGATGCGGATCTCGGCGTGCCCTGCGCGTGCCACGACGCGGATTGCGGGCACGAGGGGCGCGTCGTGTGGGAGGAGCATCCGGTTGACGACCGGACGGCGGAGGAGATCTGGCAGCAGCTCGCCGAGCGCAACAAGCCGCGACGCGACGTCGCGGTGCAGGAGGCCGAGGAATTTCTCGGGGGGTTGATGGTGAATGGAATCATCGCGCTGACGCCCGATCAGATTTTCAAGACGGCGAGCGCAGAGGGAATCACGAAGGCTGCGGTGAAGCGCGCGAAAGAGAACCTGCGGCTCGTGAGCAAGAAGGATGGATTCCCGGCGGTCGTCGTCGGGTGGCAGGTCGCGAAGGAGGATGTGTGATGGGCGAAACGGGTGGCGAAAGGCTAGAGGGACGCAGCCGCCGGCACAGAGGGACTCAGTTTCCTTACGGCTATGTTTTCAGAGTCCCTCTGAGTCTCTCTAGGAAATCTCTAGGGTTTCCCCTGAGAGGCGCAGAGGGGCTCAGGCGCCGAGAGTCTGGTCTCCTCTGTGCGGGGTTGAGTCCCTCTGTGCCCCGCCGCTCGCGGCCGAGGCGGGCACCCGCAAAGTCGCCCGATCGGACGGCGAACGCCGACCCGCGCACTTGCGTTGGAAGCAGGAGGTCGTAGCGTAAATGCCTAGCGAATTTGAAGAGTCCGAGCCTGGGTTGCAACGAGATTTGCAACCGCCGCCGCTCTGCCCGGCTGGCGCGCCCAATGCCCCGGCGCTGGGCGCCGCCGAGCCCGAGGCGGCCGAAGCCCCAGCCGGCGCCCCCGAAGCCAACGTCGGCCAGCCGGGCGCCCCGTTGCCGGCTCCGGCGCCGAGCCGTACGCCCTGGCTGTCGCCCGACGACGGGCCGCTCCTGCAGACCGACACGAAACCGGTCCGCGTCTGCCCGAAGTGCAACATCCCGCTGCCTGTCGACGCGACCAATTGCTGGAGCTGCGGCCAGTACGTGCCGGGGCACAAAGACGCGCGCAAGCGCTTGAAGAAGCACGACGTCGACGCGCTGATCTCGAAAGCGAAGGCCGACTACGCCCCCGCGACCACGCTCGCGCATCACTTGTGCGAGAACCTCGGGCTGTCGCTCGCCGAGTTGAAAGCCACACGCCCCGGAAGCCCCGACCACCAGCGCCTGCTGGCCGCCGTCCAGACGATCGTCGCCATCCTCGACGTCCCGCGATCGTCCGCGCCCGCCCCGGCGGATCTCGACGGGTTGACCGACGACCAGTTGATCGCGCGGATGACCACGCATCTGCGATTCCTGATTAACGCGCGAGAACTCGAACAGGCGCCGTGCCGGCCGACGGACGTCGACGGCGGCCTGCTGCGCGACGATGTGAGCGACGCTGGCCCTTCCGTGAAGGCATCCGCCGACCCTGCGGGCGAGGCGTCGCTGCCCACATCCGCCCCGGCACCGGAGCCCCCCTGCATGTACTGCCACCAGCCGCTCGCGCGCTGCGCCGAGATCCGCGAGACGCGCCTCGACACGTGGGAGGTGCTGCACCGCAATGATCCGATCGTCGTCAAGAAGCGCGACGACGATGCCACGAAAGAGATGTTCGAGTCGCTGCGGCGTCAGCGCACGGGTGATCCATGGATCAGATGACGCGCGGCGAACTCCTCGCCGATCTTGCCGCGCTTGAGCGGCACCTCGACGGCCGCGTCGAGCTGCGCCGCGTGGTCATCGACGCCAGCGGCAACGTCATCAAACGCATCCGTCGCGGCTCGTTCGGCATGCCGCCGGACTGGACGCCGCCGACGCTCGAACAACTCATTCAAGCAGGAAGGAAAAACCATGACTGATTCAATCGAACGGGCACTTGCGGTCGCCGACTATCTGAGCGACCGAGGCCTTGCCGCCACGCAAGCCAACATCGACGCCGCCTTCCGTGCGCTCGATGACCGCTATGATGCAGCTCCCAATCCGTATGCGCAGGGCCTCGCGGAATTGCGGGCCGCGACGGCCACGAACGATGAGAGCTTCGAGACGCGATGGAAGCGCGATCGCCAGCGCGAACTCGACGCCGAGAGCGCTCGGCTCGCCGAGCACATCGAGGCGAACCCACCGCGCCTGACGACTGCCGAGGAACTGAAAGCCTACGCCGCGCCCGACATTTACGCCGAGCCGCTGCGCAAGATGAGGGAGGCACAGAAGTGACCGCCACCATGAACATCAGCGAGATCATCGCGAGGGTGAAGGCGAGCCAATCCGCGCTCGGCGACGGCCGCGACGCGCGATCGGAAAACGAGCGCGCGGATTACTGGGGCCAATACAACACGCACCAGCAGGTGATCAGCGCGTTGATGAACTTGCCAAGTGATATCGCGCGCGAGGAGCAGCACCTCGCCGATCTCGAAGCGCGCCGCGCCGATGTGGTCGCGAAGTTCGCCGAGCTGGAGACGGCGATCGCCGACTTCACCGACTGGCGTACGGTCCCGGACGCGCGCGCGAGGGATGCCGAATGGCAGCGGCAGTGGGATCTTCGACGTGCGCTGCAGCGGCTCGAGGAGGGCACGTTGCTCAAAGCGCCGGGCGGGTGCCACGAGCGGCTCGGCGATCTCGATCAACGGATCGGTGAGGTCCGCGATCACCGCGACCGCGCGCGGTCGGCGCTCGACGCGCATCTCAAGGCCGCCGTCGCGCTGCTCGGCGCGGCGGTCGCGGGCTGAGATGCTCGCCGCCGCGCGCCGCGCGTTCGAGCGCGAGCAGCCCTTCGACGAGGTGCGGCGCCGGCAGTGCGTAGGGAAGGTGCGCTTCCCGTCGAAGAAGAACGCGACCGCGCGGGCGCGCCTTCTCACGCTGGCGGACGCCGACAGGCGCCTGTGGATGTCCTACAAGTGCCAGCGCTGCCGGCGTTGGCACATCGGCCACAGCAGCTGGACCTGAAGTCTGGGCCGTCCACTACTCGGGAACTCTTCGTGATAGGTGAAGTGGCCCGTCGGCTTCCTCAGGGCCAACGCACCCCCGTCGCAAGGTGAATTCGACGTGTTACCCTCAGCAGTCGATGCCTGCCCGGAGTAACGACTTTCAGCGACTCATCTTCTTAGTGAAGAAAACGCTTGCGTTCGACGAGCGCGAAGGTCACGGAATCGAAGTTCCTAACGGATCGGCTGACTGGCGAGAAGTGTGAGGTCGACGTATGCATCGAGGACGAATCCACCGGGCATTCGATCATTCTCTGCGTTGAGGTCCGCGACCGCAGCCGCCCAGCCAGTGTGGAGTGGGTGCGTGAAATGAGGGGAAAACACGAACACCTGCCTACGAACAAGCTGGTGCTCGCGTCACGGTCCGGCTTTTCGAAGACGGCGCGCAAGGATGCCGAACTTGCAGGGGTCGACTTACTCGTCTACAAAAACATCACAGAACAGGATGTCCAGAACACGATCGGGCCGCCCACGCTGTCAGCGATGACTTACGGCTTGACGGCAACGAAGGTCGTAGGAATCGTGCCTGCGACGGAGACGCTCGCCGCTGAACGCGTGGCGCTCAATCCGGACAATGACTGCTTCGACGAGCAGGGCACGCTCGTCGGGAACGCTCTGCAGTTGGTGATATCTCTCCTCAAGGATCGGCGACTCGCCGAAAAGTTCATGCGCGAAGGGACGGAATCGCATAAATTCTTTGCCGTAGAAATCGACGTGCCAAGTCTTGCGACCGGCGGCCGCGCGTGCATTCAGAAGATCGAGCCCCCGACGTTGCGAACGCTCGACAAACTAGAAATACACGGGACGTGCCGCGTATCACCGCGAGCGCAATTTCAGATGCAACACGGCGCTCTCGGAGATGTCCCAGTGACGTGGGGAACCGGCATGCTCGATGGAAAAGACGCGATGGTGATCGCCGTCAAACAAGAGGGCGCCGAACCGACGCTGACCCTGCACCTGGACGAACCGCGAATACGGCCGGAGCAGCCAGAGTGAATGATCGACGTGCGTCGTGTGGCGTGCTCTTGCGACAGATCCAGATTGACAGACGCGACAACTTTCAGGCGTTCCCTTACCGAATCGAGCGACGGGCGGACCGGCGTGCTGCATCCTCGGCGTGTGCTGTCGGCCGACGACGCGTGTGCTATCGTCCGCCTTGACATGGTGAACGAGCCCGTGCGCGACGAGACCCTCGACGGGGATGCAGAGGACGCGAGCCGATATGACCTCATGCTCGGTCTCCAACAGGTTCGGTTTTGGCTCGCGGCCATCACCGTTCTCTTGGCCCTGATCCTCTGGCGCGTCTGGTGAGAAGTATCCCCAGGGTAGGCCGCCTCTAGATCGGCAAGCCGCGTCGCCAACTCATCGCACGCACGTTGTCGCGCTTCTCGATCAGCGGGGGTCAAATCCGGGCGCCGGATCGGCGAGCGTTCGAAGCAATGCGTTCCGCGATCATCGCGCGCGGCCGGCGGCCGCGCGCTTGGCGCTGGCGTTCACAGGGGCTTTTACGCCTTCATTGCCATCAACCGTGTGTAGTAAACGAGCACGCACGTGGCGATTCCGAGCACGAGCGTTGCGCCGGCCAGCACCCACGTGGCCACAGTCAGATGCTGCGCATAGCGTCTCGCGCTCTCTGCCTGGGTGTCCGCGGATTTCTGGGAGCGGTCCGCTGCATCAAGGAACATGCGTGTTGCCTGCTGCAACGTATCCCGGAGCCGTCCTTCCGCGTCTGTTATGGCGGCTTGGAGTTGGAGCGCTGTCTCTTCCAACCGGTTGGCCACGGCGAGAAAGGTGATTGCAGCGTAGTAGGTCGTGCGGATCGCCGCATCTTCTCGGCCCGGCTCACGGTTTGCCGTTTCGAGCATATTCATCACGAAGTCGACCAGCTCGTGGTAGCTGGCCTTCAGGGGGTTGATTTCCTTCATCTGGCGCTCCGTCCATCGCGTACGTGGAAACGGCCCGGCTGGGTGCCGGGCCGTACCGTTTGGGCCATCCTTCGCCCCCGTTGCAATCCCCTTGCAAGCGGCGTGGTGAAATGTGGTCGGGGCGGAGGGATTCGAACCCCCGACCCTCTGGTCCCAAACCAGATGCGCTACCAGGCTGCGCTACGCCCCGACTGCCTATGATTATCCCACAGGAATTCATCCCACATCCGTTGACACCGGCGGGCTCGCAGCGGACTCTCGCTGGCATGAGCAGGCTCGCTGCAGCGTGTTTCAGCATACCAAACGGATCCCCCTACACCTCGACGCCGCTCGTCTACGACGGCCTCGTCTACATCTGCACCGACAACGGGATTCTCAGCGCGTACGACGCGAAGACGGGCGAGCGCATCTATCGGTCCCGCGTCAGTCCGAACGCCGCGGGGTTCAGCGCGTCGCCAGTGGCCGCGGCCGGCCGCATCTACCTGGCGAGCGAGGATGGCGATGTGTTCGTCGTCAAGGCCGGACGGCAGTTCGAGCTGCTGGCAACGAACCCCATGGGGGAAATCTGCATGGCCACGCCGGCGCTGTCGGGCAACATGATCATCGTTCGCACGCTGGGACACCTGGTGGGCATCGCCGGGAGTTGATCTATAGAATGCGGCGATGAATCGCCGCCTCTTCATCGCCGTTGCCGCAGTCCTCGCGCTGTCACTGTCGCTGCGCGCTGCGATCGAGCAACCTACGCCCACCCAGGACTTGCGGCTCTGGTACACACAGCCCGCCGCGAACTGGAACGAGGCGCTTCCGATCGGCAACGGCCGCCTCGGTGCAATGGTCTTCGGCGGTGTCGCGGAAGAGCATCTCCAGCTCAACGAAGACACGGTCTGGGCCGGCGAAAAGCGCGACCGGATGAATCCCGCCGGTCCCGCGGCGGTCAAGGAAGTCCGTCGCCTGCTCGCGGAAGGCAAGGCAGCGGAAGCCGAAGCGCTGGCGGACAAGGCAATCATCGCCACCCCGAGGCGCATGCCTCCGTATCAACCGCTCGGCGATCTCACGATCCAGTTCGCCGGCACGGACGCGCGAACGTCCTACGAGCGGCAGCTCGATCTCTCGGACGCTATCGCGCGAGTGAAGTACACCGTTGGAACGACCACGTTTACGCGCGAAATCTTTGCGTCAGCAGCGGACCAGGCGATCGTCGTTCGTCTCACGAAAAGCGGGCCTTCACCCATTACATTCAGCGCGGCGTTGAGCCGCGTGCGGGATGCGACGACGCGTGCCGCGGGAAAAGACCGCCTGCTGATGGAAGGGCAGGCCATCGTCGATCCTGCGTCGATGCGATACGCCGACGAACGGCCGACCGGTGTGAGATTCGCCGCCATGCTGCAGGCGATCCCGGAGGGAGGACGCGCGGGCATCGAAGAGGATCGCCTAGTCGTGCAGGATGCCAATGCCGTGACATTGCTGCTGACGGCGTCGACCAGCATTCGCGCCGCGCACCCGGCCGATGCCGCCCAGACGTCGCTCGCGGCGGCGGCCGCGAAACCGTATGCGAAGCTCCGCGCCGCGCACGTCGCCGATTACCAGGCGCTGTTCCGGCGGACGTCGCTCGCGTTCGGTGGAGCCGCAGCTCCCATGTCGCCGACGAACGAGCGCCTGAAGGCGGTTGCCGCAGGCACCGCAGATCCGCAGCTGATGGCGCTGTATTTCCAGTTCGGCCGCTATTTACTCATTGCGAGCAGCCGTCCGGGATCGATGCCCGCGAACCTGCAGGGCATCTGGAACGAGTCGCTCTCTCCCCCCTGGGAGAGCAAGTACACGATCAACATCAATACCGAGATGAACTACTGGCCGGTCGAGGTGACGGCTCTGTCGGAACTCCACGAGCCGCTCTTCGATCTGATCGACCGCGCGAAGGAAAACGGCCGGCAGGTCGCGCGCACGTTGTACGGCGCCGGTGGATTCGTGATCCATCACAACACCGACCTGTGGGGAGACGCGGTGCCGATCGACCAGGCTGGCTCCGGCATGTGGCCGATGGGAGGCGCGTGGCTGAGCCTCCACCTGTGGGATCACTACGACTTCACGCGCGACCGCGCCTTTCTGAGTAACCGCGCATATCCGACAATGAAGGAGGCGGCCGAGTTTCTGCTGGACTACATGATCACGGACGCACAGGGACGCCTGGTCACCGGTCCGTCGCTCTCGCCGGAGAATCGGTACGTGCTGGCCGACGGAACGTCTGCGCGCGTCTGCATGGGACCGTACATGGACACGGAGATCGTGCATGCGCTCTTCACTCGACTGATTGTCGCCAGCGAGATCCTCGGCGTGGACGCGACGTTCAGGGAGCGGCTGATCGCAGCGCGGGCCAAACTCGCGCCGTTGAAAATCGGCAAGCACGGACAGATTCAGGAGTGGCTCGAGGACTACGACGAACAGGATCCGGGGCACCGGCACATGTCGCAGCTGTTTGCCTTGAGTCCTGGCAACCAGATCACACCGCGCGGAACGCCCGATCTCGCGCGCGCGGCAAAAGCGACGCTCGAGCGGCGTCTCGCCAACGGCGGCGGCCACACCGGCTGGAGCCGCGCGTGGATCATCAACTTCTGGGCGCGTCTCGAGGAATCGCAACTCGCCTACGACAATGTCGCGGCGCTGCTCGCGAAGTCCACGCTGCCGAACCTGCTCGACACCCATCCGCCGTTCCAGATTGACGGCAACTTCGGTGGAACGGCCGGAATCGCGGAAATGCTCCTGCAAAGCCACGCAGGGGAGATCGCAATCCTTCCAGCGCTTCCCTCAGCATGGCCTGACGGTTCCGTCACGGGCCTGCGCGCGCGCGGCGCCGTCGGCGTCGATATCGAATGGAAAAACGGCAAAGCTGTCCGTGCACTATTGCATCCGGACATAACCGGCGACGTCGTCGTCCGGCCTCCCAAGGGCCAGCGAATCAGCGGTCAGGCGGGCGAAACCGTGAAGGTCACCTTGCGTTCGGGTCGTGCGTACGAAGTGCGATTCGATTAGCCGCTAACTGCCGGCGCCTTGCGGAAGCTGATGCCTTTGGCTTCCGGTCCGCGCCACACTACGGTGACCACGCCGAGGAACACGGCCACCATCAATCCGCCCATCGCCTGTTTGTAAGTGAAGACCTCGCCAAGCGCGGACTCGACGTAGGGAATCGAAGACGCGCACATGACGCCGAGCTGATAGGCGAAACCCGGGAAGAATCCGCGCGCGGCGGCTGGCGCGAGCTCGTTGATGTGGGCCGGGATGATCCCCCACGCCCCCTGCACGAAAAACTGCATCATGAAGACCCCCACGATCATGGTCAGCGGGCTGAACCCGGCGAGCCACATCGGAAGGACGACGAGGCCGCAGCTCGCGGCAATGATCATCGCGCGGCGGCGTCCCGCGCGATCGGAGTAGATGCCGAAGACGAGCCCGCCGAGCACGGCCCCGACCATCGACAGCATCGTGATGTCGGCGATGCGCGCCTTGTTGTAGCCGAAGGTCCGCAGCAGCGTCGGATACATGTCCTGCGTTCCGTGCGACATGAAGTTCATCATCGTCATCAGCAGCACGAGATAGAAGAATCGCCGCGTGTTCTGCTTCAGAATGCCGCGGTAGGTCGCCCAGTCGGTACGGTGCTCGTGCCAGGCGGCGGATTCCTTCACGCGCATCCGGATGAACAGCGAGAGGAGCGCGGGAAGGCCGCCAAGGAAGAACATGATGCGCCACGCGTTCCCCGGGTAATGAACGCTGGCCCACGGATATACCGTCCTGAACGCCAGCGCCGCGAGCAGGTTGCCGATGGCGTAGCCTTCCTGCAGCAACCCGGAGAGCAGCCCGCGGATTCGCGGCGACGCCGATTCGAGCGCCAGCGACGCGCCGACGCCCCACTCGCCGCCCATGCCGATGCCGAACAGCATGCGCAGCCCGATGAACTGCCAGTAGGTCTGCGCAAGTCCGCACAGCACCGAAATGATCGCGTAGAACAGGACGTTGAACATCAGCGGCAGCCGGCGGCCGAACCGGTCTGCCATCAGGCCAAACACGACGGCTCCGATCGGGCGCATCGCCAGCGTCAGCGTGATCGCGAGCGCGATCCGCGGACGGACTTCCTCGAGCGGCGAGCCCGGGAAGAACGCGTGCGCGAGGTCCTCGATGACCAGCGTGAGGATGAAGAAATCGAACGCGTCGAGCGTCCAGCCGAGGAACCCGGCGAGGACCGCGTTACGTTGATTCGCGCGGTCCCCGTCTGCTGCAATCGTCGCCATGCGCGACGAAGCTTATCTCAGAAGGTAAAGCCGGTACCGAAATGAATGCGCGTTCCCTTGCCATCGAGCGAATGCGCGACGTCGAAATTCAGATTGATGATCGCCGCCGTCAGCCACAAACCGGCGCCGACACCGCGATAGCGCGGCTGATCCGCGAGCCGCTCGCCGTACTTCGCCGTCGAGCCTCCGTCGACGAAGACGTTGAATCCGGTGCGGCCCGTGCTGAGCGGCGATGAAAACGGCACGCGCACTTCGGCGGACCAGATCAGCCGCTTGTCGCCGACGAATTCTCCCGCGGGCGTGCCGCGCAGCGACGTGCCGCCGAGGAGCCACTGCTCGTATGGGGGCAGCGGCGCCGACGCTGTGTCGTACTCGGCGCGCACGGCGAGGACGTTCTGGCGGAAGAGGCGCTTATAGCCGCGCGCGTCCAGTCGATATCGATCGATGGACGATAGGAAGCTGGCGGCGCCGAGCGGATTCAAGCGGCTCCATGCCGCCGTTGCGAGGATCGCGTCCGAGGGATACGACGGATCGCGCCGCGTATCCAGCGTCACGTCGGCGTTCGGGGTCCAGAAGCGCTCCTCGAGCGGTGCGAAATGAATGCGCGTTCGGCCGAGGCCCGCGCCGAGCGTCACCGCGTCGAACAGCCGGCGCTCCGCGCGCGCGTCGAGCGTGACGCGGCGATCGTTGATGGAGAAGTGCGGATTCTCACGCTGGGCGACGCCAAACGAACCTGAAAGTCGTGTGAGCGGTCCCGACTTGAACGTCCTGTCCGCTTCAATCGCGGCGCGCCGAGTCGCGCCCCACGATAGCGGCGCCGACAGCCGCGTCCCCTTTCCGACGACATCGACGATGCTGGTGCGCGCGCCGTACGTCCACCCATATCCGTCGTCATAGTGGAGGATTGGAAAGAACATGAGCCGGCTGCGGATGCGTCGCGCGATGCTCGGCGGCGCGCCTGTGGGGCTGATCCCTGGACGTTCGTGTACGACCAGCAGCAGCGACACCTGATCCATCGCGAGCGTGCGGTATCGCTTCCGCACCTGGACATTGTCGAAGCGTCCGCTGTCGCGCAGACGCTTTTCGATGGCGGCGATGCCGCTGGCATCGAGCGGCGATCCGATGGTCACGCCCGCGAGCTGGATGACGGCCGCATCGCTCAGAGTGGCGTTGCCGTGAACGCGGACTTCGCTGATGGTCTCAACTGCCTGCAGCGTGAAGGTGAGCGCAAGCGCGGCAAGCATTACCGCGCCTCCCGCTTCGGAACGGTGATCTTCGACGAGACGTCGGCTTTCCGGTAGTTCGAAAACACCCGCTGGTATTGCGCCTCCATCGATCCGAGCGCGAAGGTCAGCCCTGCATGGATCGAGATGTTCCTGGGCAGCCATACGCCCGGAAACGGCTGTCCCATCTGCATATTCGCGCGCAGGTCGTCGATGCGTACCAGCCAGGCGGCCGGCAGGAAATCCATCCACACGTTGTCGAACGTGTACTTGACGATCTGATGCGACACCGGATCGACCCACAGCGTGACCTGAGAGGTCTTGTCCATCTTGCGATCGAGGTCCTCTTCGAACTTCCGCTCCTTCTCGCTCTGCTTCTTCCGTCCTTCTTCGTTCTTCTTTCTTCCTTCTTCGTTCTTCTTTCTTCCTTCTTCGTTCTTCTTTCTTCCTTCTTCTTTCTTCTCTGCTTCTTTCTTCTCTTCTTCTTTCTTGTCCTCGTCGAAGAGTTTCGTCGGCAGGTAGTCGATCTTCAGCAGCTCGTGGCCGTCGATCGTGTCTTTGCCGGCAAGGTAGTAGTTGCCCGGCTCGAACTTGAAGTCCATGAAGTAGGACTCCGAGACGAAGCGCGGCTCGTTGATCGACGGGACGCTGACCGCCGGCGGCTTGCCCTCGGCGGCGCGCTTCTCGTCGCGCTCCGTCCGGTACTTGCGGCGGTTCTGCTCGCTGTGGATCCACCGCTCCTCGTAGGCGCGGCGATCGGCTTCGGGAATAGGGACGCCGTCGAACTTCAGTGGACTGCGGACGTGGATGCCGTCGCGGACGTACCACGTGTACTCGCGGCGCATGCGCGCGAACGGTACGCGGCCCGGGCCGAGCACCTCGAACTCCTCGACCTCGTCGAGGACGTAATCGGTAATGGTCTTTCGATCCACGTCGCGGCGCTGAAGCGCGCGGGCCATGAAAGCGTCGAGGTCGGTCGCCTTTGCGGCCGGCGCCTGAGCGGAAACATGCGGGCACAGCACGAGCAGGGCGGCAACGGCGCTAAAGAGAAGACGACGCACGGATCCTCCGGGAGGGCGGGCAGGCAGGCTGGCTGTCTCTGAGTGACGTAGCTGAGCTCCGGTTTGTTCCACGTCCTGCAAAGGTACATCCGTTGCAGCCGGGTGTGGTCTCTGGAGGAGCCATGAAACGGATCGCCACGCTTCTGACCACGGCCTGCATCGCGCTGATGGCGGCGCAGCCAGCTGACGCGCAAATCGGATACTTCGGACAAAACAAGGTCCAATATCGCAACTTCAAGTTCCAGGTCCTCAAGACCGACCATTTCGATATCTATTACTACCCCGAAGAGGAGCAGGCCGCGCGGATGGCGTCCCGAATGGCGGAACGGTGGTACGTGCGGCTGTCGACCGTGCTGTCTCACGAGCTGCGCGGGCGGCAGCCGCTGGTGCTTTACGCGAGCGGATCGCAGTTCCGACAGACGAACGTGGTCGAAGGGGAGATGGGGGAAGGGACCGGGGGCGTCACGGAAGCCTACAAGCGACGTATCGTGCTGCCGTTCGCGGGCCCGATTGAAGCGACCGATCACGTGCTCGGTCACGAGCTCGTCCATGCGTTTCAGTACGACATCACCAGCACCAGCGCGAGCTCGGCCGCCGCCGGCAACGCCGGTGCGCTGTCGCTGCCGCTGTGGTTCATCGAGGGGATGGCGGAATACCTCTCCATCGGACCTGACGATCCGCACACGACCATGTGGATGCGCGAAGCGATCCGGCGTGAGAAATTTCCCGACATCGATCATCTCGACAATCCGCGCTACTTCCCGTATCGGTACGGCGAGGCGCTCTGGGCGTACATCGGCGGAAAGTACGGCGACCGGGCCGTCGGCAGCCTGTTGCGCGCGAGTGTCGGCCGCGACGGCTACAAGGGAGCGTTCCAACGCGTGCTCGGCGTCTCGTCGAAGGAGTTGTCGCAGCAGTGGCAGGAGGCGACCCTTGCCGCGTACCGGCCTGTGGCGGAAGCGACGAAGATGCCGTCTGCCTTCGCGCGCGCCTTGATCGTCGATCCCTCGAAGAAGGGCGGCCTCAACGTCAGCCCCGAGTTGAGTCCCGATGGATCGAAGATCGTCTTCTTCTCCTCGCGCGATCTGTTTTCGATCGATCTCTACGTCGCGGACGCGACGACCGGCAAGGTGCTTCGCAAGATCACCGACACGGCCACGAATCCGCACCTGGACAGCATCGAGTTCATCGAGTCGGCGGGCGCGTGGTCGCGGGACGGCAGGCGATTCGCATTCCCGGGCGTGAGCGGCGGCAGCCCGCTGCTGACGATTATCGATGTGGAGAACGGCCACAAGGAGCGCGAGATCGCGTTGAAGGAGCTCGACGAGATCCTGAATCCGACATGGTCGCCCGATGGCAACAGCATCGCCTTCTCGGCGCTCGCCGGAGGCTTCAACGACTTGTTCGTTTACGACCTGCAGCGGAATACGCTGAAGCGGCTGACGAACGACGCGTTCTCCGAGATCCAGCCCGCGTGGTCGCCGGACGGACACACGATCGCCTTCAGCACGGATCGATTCAGTACCAACCTCGCCAACCTGGATGCCGGCCAGACGAAGCTCGCGTTGCTCGACGTCGCGAGCGGGAACGTGCGGCCGCTCGGCGGGTTTGAAGACGGCAAGAACATCAACCCGCACTGGGCGCCGAATGGGCGCAGCCTGTTTTTCGTTTCGGATCGGCAGGGGATCTCGAATATCTACCGCATCGACGTCGATGGAGGCGCGCCCGCGCAGGTGACGAACCTGCTCACGGGGATTTCCGGAATCACCGCGATGAGTCCGGCGCTGTCGGTCGGCGCATCGCGAATCGCGTTCAGCGTGTACGAAGACGACGGGTACAACATCTACACGTTGGACAACGACGCACAGATGTCCGGCCGCGCGCCCGGGACCCTGGCGCGTGATGCGGGGATTCTCCCGCCGCGTACGACAGCCGAAGGGACGGTCGCCTCGTACCTCCGCAACGAAGCCGCCGGTCTTCCGACGCAGGCGGCGCAGAGCGGATACGAGACCACCGGCTATAAGCCGCGCCTGTCGCTTGACTTCATCGGGCAGCCGACCGTCGGCGTTGGCGTGGACAGCTTCGGCAGCTACGTCGGCGGCGGCATTTCGGCCGCGTTCAGCGACATCCTTGGCAACCACACCGTCGCGGGAACCGTGCAGCTCACGAACCGGTTCGACGAGGCCGGCGGATCCGTCGTCTATCTGAACCGCGCGCATCGGTGGAACTATGGCCTGGCGGTCGACTCGACACCGTATGTGCAGCGTGGATTCGGTCAGGGTATCGTGATTGAGAACGGCCAGACTTTCGTCGAGGAAGACGAAATCCGCGTGATTCAGACCGATCGCGGCTTCGCGGGGATTGCGGCATATCCGTTCACCCGCGCACAGCGCCTCGAGTTCACCGGCGGACTACGTCAGATCAGCGGCAAACAGGATCTCACGACGCGGTTGTTCGACATCAACAGCGGCCAGCAGCTCACCGAGGATCGTCAGGTGCTGAGCCACTTCCCCACGCTGAATCTCGCCCTCGCGTCTTCGGCGCTCGTCTACGACACGTCGATCTTCGGCGCGACCAGCCCGATACGCGGGTCGCGATACCGGCTGCAGGTCGACCAGACCACCGGCGACCTGCGCTACGGCTCGGCGCTCGCCGATTACCGCACCTATGTGATGCCCGTGCGCCCCTTCACGTTCGCGCTGCGCGGCATGTATTACGGGCGTTATGGCCGCGACGCGGAAAGCGCGCTGCTGACGCCGGTATTCCTCGGTTATGCGGAACTCGTGCGCGGCTACGATTACGGATCCTTCCGCGCGGAGGAGTGCGGCGTCACCACGGACGGCTCGTGTCCGGTGTTCGACAAGCTGTTCGGGTCGCGGATGGTGCTCGCGAACGCCGAACTGCGGTTCCCGCTGTGGGGCGCGTTCGGCGGCAACAGCTTCTACGGTCCGCTCCCCGTGGAGCTCGGTGTGTTCACGGATGCGGGCGCCGCCTGGGACCGCAGCGGCCGCCTGAAGCTCACCGGCAGCGACGGCAATCTCGTGCGCAGCGTCGGCGCGCTCGCCCGCGTCAACCTCCTCGGATTCGCGATCGCGGAGATCGATTACGTCCGTCCCCTCGATCGTCCGCGGCGCGGATGGCTGTGGGCTTTCAATCTTCGGCCAGGCTTCTGATTTGGAAATCTGGAAATCTGGAAATCTGGTAACTGCCGGCGCCGCGAGGGATCTCGGCGTGCGGATCGAGATCGCGCGATAAACTGAAGGCGAAGTGTTCGTCTTTTTCTCGAATCGACTCGGCTGCGCAGGATCGATCGCCATTTCAGTGGCGGGGACGATCCTGCTGATTCTGCTGATTCGCGGCTGCTCGACCTAGTGTCCCGTCCCAGTGGGACGGGACGCTAGCCCTTGAGCCAGCGCCTGCCGTGAATCGCCAAATCCACCAGATCGTCCGGCGATAGATCGTTGAACCCGTGCGCCTTTGCGCGGCGGATCAGGTCCTCGTCCACTCCGTGGATGCGGAACTGGACGAGGCGATCGACCTTGATGTTCGGATAACCGGCGTCGCGCATCTTGCGGATGTACTCTGGCGTGACGCCATGGATCCGCATCTTCACGAGATCCTCGATCGGCAGGTTCTTGTAACCGAGATCCGAGAGTTCGCGCACGAACGGCGGCGTTACGCCGTGGATGCGCATCTTCACGAGATCGTCGGCGTCGAGCCCTTTGTAACCCAGATCAGCAAACGACTTGATGAACTCCGCGTTCACGCCATGGATGCGGAACTTCACCAGGTCATCGAGACTCTGATTCTTGAAGCCCTGCGCGGACATGTCCTTGATGTACTCCGGCGTCACACCGTGGATGCGCAGCTGCACGAGTTTGTCGATCGGGAGGTCGCGGTACCCGAGGTCGCGCATCGCCTGGATGAATTCCGGCGTCACGCCGTGAATGCGCATCTTCACGAGCTCGTCGATGTCGAGTTTGCCTGCGCCTTCCTGCTTCATCTGCTGCGCGAAGGCGGGCGTCGCGCCGTGGATCCGTGATTTGATCAACTCGCTCGCGTCGAGCTGGTAGCCGGCATTCTTGAAGTCGGTCACGTAATCGCGGCTCACGTCGTGCATCGCGAAGCGCCAGACGTCCGTGTCTGACAGGCGCGCGTAGCCAAGCCGCTGCATGCCGCTGATGAAGTCCGCGTTCGGCGAAAACGTGAACTCACCGCGCCCGCGGCCGTTGGTCACTTCCCCCGTGAAATCGAAGCGCCCGGCGTCGCGGCGCAATGTGAACTGGATCGGCCCGTCTGACCGTCGATCGGCCAGCGCGGGCACCTCGCGTTCCGGGATTCCCAGCCCGCTGTTGCTGTCCTCGTACTGGAGCTGCAGCGAAATCCAGCGTTCACTGTTATTGCGCGTCCAGTAGTTGTCGTAATCCGCGCGCCACGTACCGCGCACCGTGACGCGGTCCTGGGAGGCACGGGCGGGGCTGTTCTGCGTGGGCTCGCCGTCGGCAACGGCGGCGGCCAGGCACATGGCAAGAAGGAGGTGCTTCATGCCGGGTTAGACGCAGCCGCCCTCAGGAAAGGTTGGGAAGCCAATCGGCGAGCTGACGGAACGCCATTCCACGGTGGCTCACGGCCGCCTTTCGGGGTCCGTCCACCTCCGCCAGCGTGCAGGAAAACGGCGGATAATAAAAGATGGGGTCGTAGCCAAACCCGTGCGTGCCGCGCGGTTCGGCGGCAATCTCTCCCTCGACTATCCCGGTCGCTTCGAAGACCACCCGTCCCTGGTCGGCAAGCGCAATCTGCGCGATGAACCTCGCGGGACTCGTCCGCAGCCCGCGTTCGGACAGCTCGCGACGGATGACCGCGAATTTTGTTGGGTAGTCATCCCCCTGCCACCGCGCCGAGTGCACGCCTGGCGCGCCGCCCAGCGCATCGATCTCCAGCCCCGAGTCGTCCGCAACAGCCGGCAGTCCCGTCTTCTCGTTGTAATAGAGCGCTTTGAGCCGTGCGTTCTCGGCGAATGTGGAGCCTGTTTCTTCGGGCTCCGCGATCCCCGGAAAATCCGTCAACGAGACGAGTTCGACTGGCGCGTGCGCGAGTATGCCGCGGATCTCCCGTAACTTGCCGGCGTTGGTCGTTGCCAGCAACAGTCTCACGCGCCGACGGCCTTCCTCCAAGGCACAAAGACACAAAGACACCAGGAACAACAATAGATCTTCGTGTCTTCGTGTCTTCGTGACTTCGTGGTCAACCCGTCGGGCCGTTTCACTTGTTCAAATATGCCCCGACGATCGCGCGCTGGTTTTCGATCAGCTGCTTTATGCCTTCATCTGCGAGCCCCATGAGCGCGTCGAGGGCGCGGCGATCGAATGGGAGTCCCTCCGCCGTGCCCTGGAGCTCGATGAAGCGGCCGTCGCCGGTCTTCACGAAGTTCATGTCCACTTCCGCCTTCGAGTCCTCTTCGTAGGCGAGGTCGAGCAGCGCCGCGCCGCCGACGATGCCGACGCTGGTGGCGGCGACGTAATCGATGATCGGTAGCTCTTTGAGCAGCGCCATCTCGCGCATCCGCTGCAGCGCCAGGACGAGCGCGACGAAGCCGCCGGTGATCGACGCCGTGCGCGTGCCGCCGTCCGCCTGGATGACGTCGCAGTCGATCCAGATCGTCCGCTCGCCGAGATCGTTCAGCTTCGTGATCGAGCGCAGCGAGCGGCCGATCAGGCGCTGGATCTCCTGCGTGCGGCCGCCGACTTTCCCGGCGCTCGATTCACGCTGCGTGCGCGTGTTGGTCGCGCGCGGCAGCATTCCGTATTCCGCCGTCACCCATCCCTTGCCCGTGTTGCGCAGGAATGGCGGCACGCGGTCCTCCACGCTGGCGGTGCAGATCACGCGCGTGCGACCGACGTCGATCAGCACGGACCCTTCGGCGTGGGCCAGGAAACCGGGAGTGATGGTCGTCGGGCGAAGTTCCGCGGGAGCGCGTCCGTCAGTGCGTGTCATGAATGACCCATTCGAGGCTCTTGGCGAGCGGATGCCGCAGGTCCACGTGACCCGCGAGTGTGTCGACTTCCTTGCCGTCCACGAGGATCTGCACGCGCTGGATCGCGGGCAGGTTGACCGTGAGGGCGTTGACCAGCGTGTAGACCGTGAAGATCTCGTCCAGCGAGCCCCCGGGATGCTTCGCCGTGATGTCACCGGACAGATCCACGAACGCGTCGCCGCGCTCGGTAATGAAGACACCACGCAGCGTGACGCCGGCGGGAATCGCCGAGACCTGCGGCACCGCGGCGGTGAGCTGCGCTTCGACGATGGCGCGCGCCTGCTCGGGCGTGGTCGCGCCGAACGCGACTTCGCGCTGCACGGGCACCAAGGCCATGCCGTCGTCCGAAACGTAGAAGAGCGTCGCGGTAATCTTGCGAACCGCGGGCTGCGCCCCGCCGGCGGGCGCGGCCGCCTCCGCGACGACCCGCTCGCGGCGGGCCGAGTACCACCGCGGCAGGCCGATGAAAAGAATCCACGCGGCCACGATGCCGAAGATCACGATCGCCGCGATTGCCGCCTGGCGCCGGTTCATCGTGTCCCCGCCACGGCGCGAAAGCGCACGATCGCATCGACCAGCGCCTGCGCGACGGCGTTCTGGTACTGATCGCTCACCAGCTGCTGCTCCTGCGCGCCGTTCGTGAGGAAGCCCATCTCCACGAGCACCGCCGGCATGTTCGCGCCGACGAGCACCCTGAACGGTGCCTGTTGAATCGACCGCGGGCTCATCGTCACGTGCTCGCGCAGCGCGGCTTCAACCGATCGCGCGAACGCCGCTGACTGTTCGAGGTGCCGCGCCTGCGCCGTTTCCCACGGCGTGATCTCGATTTCCCGGCTGCCGCCGCCGACAACGGGGAGCGTTTCGGGGGACGCCTGCGCGGCGCGCTGTCCCTGCTCGCCGTAACCGTCGAGCGCCAGGTAGAACACTTCCGCTCCTGAGACGACCGGACGGACAGACGCGTTGGCGTGCAGACTGATGAACAGGTCCGCTTTGTTGTTGTTCGCCAGCGCGGCGCGTTGATCGGACGCGACGGCCTGGTCGCCATCGCGTGTCAGCAGCACGCGGACGCCGAGGCGCGCTTCGAGCGCCGCCTTCAGGCGTCGCGCCACGGACAGCGTCACGTTTTTCTCGAGCGTTCCCTGCGCCCCTTTTGCCCCGACGTCATCGCCGCCGTGTCCGGCGTCAATGACGATCGCGCGCAGGCCGCCGGCAGGAGGTAGATCGAGCAGCGGCGGTGTTTCCGGGTTCGCCGGTTGCGCGGGCGGCGTCGCCGGCGTGCCCGGCGGAGTCGGAGTCTCCGTCATCGATACGAGGTCGATCACGATCCGGGTGCCGCCTGCGGCCGCAGCTTGATCCGCGGCTCGGAACGATGCGAACCGCGGTCCGACATCGATCGTCACGATCTGCGGCGCATCACCTGCCCGGATGCTCTGAAACGTGTCCGTTGTCGTCGCCGTCCGGAGATCCGCGGCATCGAGCGCGTCCGCGTCGAATCGGACGATGATCCGCTGGCCGTCCTGGGAGACGGTGTGCGGCGTCGACGGTGCCACATCCAGCGTCACGCGTGTGAGGGAGCCGAGCGGTTCAACGCGGGCCGCGACGCGCGGCATCCGGATGTCGCCCGAGAGCACGAGCCGCGATGGCTTGCGTAGTTCGATGCGCGACGCCGCAATCGGCGCCAGCGCGCGGCTGACGAAGTCCACCGGCACGAACCACGAGCGTCCTTCGCGCACCGGTGCGGCCGGCAGTGAGATCATCCGTCCGGAGATCGACGCAAGCGGCTGCTGCGGCGACAGCACAATCGTCTGCGCGCCAGAGGTGACCGTGATCGCACCGGCTGCTGTGTCGTCGCGGACCGTCAGTCCGAACATGCGGGCGAGATCGTCGAGCGCGAACATCTCCTGCCCGCCCACGACGCGCACGGGAAGCGGTCGCCGCGCGTCTTTGGAGACGACGGTATAGGGGAGGGCGGAGGATGGCTGCTGGGCGGGAACGCCGATGGTCAGACACACCGCGGCGATCGACGCCGCGAGCAGCGCGCGAACCTTCAAGGTTTGTCGATTGTACCGCTTCGAGGTGGGAGGCGCGAGGCGAGGCGACAATCGATAAGCCGCTCAGCTTGCAGGACGTCGTACAATAGAAGGAGTCACAAAGGGGGCGAACCAGATTCGACGGGAGTACGGTTTCGCAGGATGCGTGCCGAGGACCATCAACCTCGACAAAAGATGGAAACCAACCTAACTGCGGATACGCAGCTCGCTCTCGCAGCCTAAGAACCTGTGAGCGTCTGCCCTCATCAGCCTACGGGTGAGGACCAGATGTCATTTTAGTAGGCTGGTTGTCACCGGCTGCCTCGGACGGTGACGGCGAGATTTTCCGGGGTTGGTGCCCGGCGGTTTTTCCGCTTCTTCACGCCGGGCACGACAATTCAGAGGCGGATACGCATCGTAGATTCCTGCGGGGATGTTCTTTCGGACCCGGGTGCAACTCCCGGCGCCTCCACCATTTTCTTCAATAAAAACGGGGGGTTTAGCCCCTCGTTCCCTGCGCCTCCACTATTCCTCCACGGGCTTGCGAGCCGCTTTCCAAGGGCGTCTCCAACAGCCGGATTGCCGCATCCAGCGCGGCCGGGCTGAGATGCATGTACCGCTGCGTCGTCCCGAGATCTTGATGGCCAGCGAGTTCCTGAATCGCTCTCGCCGGTGCGCCGCGCATCGCCAGGTGCGAACAGAACGTGTGCCGCTTATGCCGCGCGCGGGATAAGCGGCATCATGCCGACAACCGGATTATGCCGACTGCGTTCAGCTCTCCGCAGAGCGGCGGCGGAGATCGCGCGTTTGCACATCGCCTCATCGGCATAATCAGAGTCGTTCGAGAAACGCGAGCAGTTGATCCGGTGGACGATACCGGCCTGGCTTGACATCGGGCGGGGTCGTGCGCGCCAGCGCTTGCTCCTTGAGGCGCATGTCCGCGTGGAGATACATCTGCGTCGTCTCCACGGATTCATGACCAAGCCAGAGCGCAATGACGGCGCGATCCACGCCGTGCCCGAGGAGTTCCATGGCCGCCGTGTGCCGCAGGACGTGCGGGCTCACCTGTTTGCGTTTGAGAGAGGGGCACCGAGATTGCGCGGTCTTCACGTGACGAGCGACCAAGCGTTCGACCGCATCTCGGCTGAGCGCGGTGCCGCGCGCGGTCGGAAAGAGCGGGTCAGCGGATGGGCCGTTTCGCTCGCGCAGCCAGGCCGTCATGAGTCGGACCGTCTCCCGTGACAACGGTGTGCACCGTTGCTTCCGGCCTTTGCCTTCGCACTGGAGATGCGCGCCGGTCCCCAGCACGATGTCTCCACATCGGAGGTGAATGAGCTCGGATACGCGCAATCCGGTTTGGACCGCGAGCAGCAAGAGTGCGCGATCCCGTCGGCCGATCCAGGTGGAGACGTCCGGTGATGCCAGCACGGCGTCGATCTCGGCGCGCGTCAGATAGGCGATCGGACGGCGCTCGTGCCGTTTCACCGGAATGGCCAGAATCCGGCGGCACCGATCCAGGTGCGCCGGTTCGCTGATCGCCACGTATCGAAAGAAGGCGTGAATCGCGGCAAGCCGGACATTGCGGGTGCGCGCTGTGTTGCGACGGTGCTGCTCGACGTGATCCAGAAACGCCCCGACAAACGTGGCATCGAGATCCTCGATGGCGAGGGTCGACGGCGCCTTGGCGAGCCGATCCTGCGCAAAGCGCAGGAGCAACCGAAAGGCATCGCGATACGAGGCGATCGTATGCGGGCTCGCGCGTTGCTGCCGGACCAGGCGGTCGGTAAAGAAACGTTCGACGAGGCTCGCGAGTGCGGCGGTGCTCACGGCGCACCGACCTTGTGGGCGTCCACGAGTCGCTCCGTGGCGAGCTGCAGCAGCTCGGGGACCGCTTCCAGATACCAGTACGTATCGTGGACGTGCACATGGCCGAGATACGTGGCGAGCACGGGCAGAAGTGGATCGACGACGCGGCCGGCACGATACGCCTCGACGAGCGTCCGGATTGCGAAACGGTGCCGTAAGTCGTGGAGGCGAGGGCCGTATCCCAATCGATGACCACGAAACGGCCGTCGCAACCCGATCTGGGCCGAGACACGCGCGAATGTGTACTCGGCCGTGTTCTGTGTAATCCGCACGCCGCGCTCGGAGATGAAGAGGGCGTTGCCACAGCGATGTGGGACCACACGATTGCGAATCGCTTGGTAGGACGTGAGGACGTCCATCGTCGAGGCGTGCAGAGGCACCAGCCGCGACTTGCCGAATTTGGTGCGGCGGATACGCAGCGCCGCCTCTCGCCGGTCGAGGTCCCCATCGTCCAGGCCGACCACCTCGGAGCTTCGGAGTCCGGTCACCGCGAGCAACCCAAACAATGTCGCGTAGGTCGGGCCACGCAGCCCCTTCGGCGACGGCAACGTGTGCGCGGCCGCGAGCAATCGCGGAATGTCTTCCTCCCGATACAGGCGCGGAGGGTGTCGTCGATAGCGGCCGGGGATCAGATCGGTGGGTGGGACTTCGGTCAGCGGATCCACCAGCTGCCGCCACTGCGCGAAGCGCCGGATCATCTGACAGCGGCTGTTGACGGTTGCGGCCGCAATGCCGCCGAGCTGTGTGGCCCACCGGAGTACGAGATCGATCGTCACGTGCTCCGCGCCTTCGCGTTCGGCGTACGCCGCAAACGCGATGAGGATGCGCTCGGCTTCTTGCAGCGTGACCCCGAGCCGGCGTCGCAGCGTGAGGTAGTCGTCGATCGCTCGGCGGAGGGCGGTCATCGTCCACCTCCCACGGGCCACGGCTGGGCCAGGAGCCGCAGCCGTGCGACGTCGACTTTGGCGTAGATCTCAGTCGTGTTCGGTTGCTGATGACGCAGCAGATCGCCGATGTCCGCGAGCGAGGCGCCGCATCGCAGCAGGTCAGTCGCCAGTGAATGACGCAAGACGTGCGCGCCCTTCATCGGCGCGTTGATCGCCGCTCTCGTCAGCGCCATGCGGACGAGCGTGCTGACCGTACTCGGGTGTCCCAAGCCCCGATGCGGCGCTCGCGCACGGACAAAGACCCGTCGCGTGGCGCAGGGCGGTCGATCGCGACGCAGATACGTGGCCAGTGCCTCGCCGACATCGGACGGCAGCGGCAGCTGACTGCGGACCGATCCTTTGCCGCGCACCGTCAGCGCACCCGTGTACCAATCGATGTCGTCGAGCTCAAGGCGCACGACTTCACCGCCACGCAGGCCCAGACGGGCGAGCAGCAGCAAGATGGCGTAGTCGCGACGGCCGACCGGCGACGTCCGATCGCAGGCGTTCAGCACACGCGTCACCTCGTCGCGCGCGAGGTATTTCGGCACGTCCACGAGACGCCACCGGCGGACCGGCGGAATAGCTGCCGTCAGATCGGCTGTGGTGACGCCCGTCTGCCATAGAAAGCGGAGAAAGCAGCGGAGCGTTGAGGCGTGGAGTTGCGCACTGGCGGGCGAGCGGCTGGGACTCTGCGCGAGGACATGCCGCGTCACATCGTCTGCGGTCAGGGCGCGCAGGTCGATCGGCCCGTCGCCGAAGCGCCCGCGCACAAAGTGCCTCAGGATAAACCAATGACGAGGCCCGGTGACCGGTGACAGCCCGCGGTCGTGTCGAAGATACGCCTCGTATTGTTGTTTGAGCTGCAGGATCGGCGATAACGCCGGTGTTGGCGACGCAGGAATGATCCCAGTCGCTTCCAGATGATCCAGAAATAAACGCAGCGTCGCGTGATCACTGCGACGAATCCGTCGTGCCGGCGCATGACGCTTGAGAAAGGCGGCGGCGACGTCAGCCGTCAGGTCTCGCAGCCCGAGATGTCGTCGTCGCAGCCACCTGCCGAGCGCGGACAATGTCCACAGCCGATCCCGGCCCGAGGCTCGCGCGTACCCAAGCTGCGTCAGCCGTGCGGCGAACGAGTCCAGTTGGGATCCGATTGGCGACGCGCGCATCCGCTGCACTGCGGCCGCATCGTTCAAGAATTGCTCGATCATGTCCCCTCCTCTTCGCCAAGCCTGGCGCAAGAGAGGACGCCCGGATTATGCCGCGTTCACAGCATCAGTTTCGTCGGGCTGCGGAGCGCGAGTGGAAACCGCCCACCGCAACGTCGGCATAATCAGGCAGTCGGCATGATGGCGCAGGATGTGAACCCCCGCTTTGACGTTTGCCCGTCTGGCGGAACGCCGCATCAAGACTTGGATCATTTTCCGCGTCAGCGGCTTTCCCGTCTCATCGCAGAGCACTCTGGGCCCCCGCAGATGCCTGGCGCTTTTCAGCGCACCGGCGAACGTCGTCGACAGCCTCAAGGTCGGCGCCCTCTGGATGCATCTGCCGTGGAACCACACCCAGGACATCGCGAAGTTGTTCAAGGACGGCCGGGTCACCGACTTCAGCATCCGGGACAAGATGGTGAAGTCGCTCGACGCGGCGAAGGATCTCGAGACGGTCGCGAAAAAGCGCGGCATCCCGATCACCGAACCCTTCACCGGACTTGGTTTGGGCCCTGTCGTGGTGATTGGTCCCACGCTCGCCTACTACGAGAGCCTGCTGCCCGACTTCCGCTGCGTCCCTGCCGCGAGGCAGCTGTCGACCGCTGGTGGCTTTATCCAGAAAATGGTGGAAGCTGTGAAAAGCGTCGCGGAGAGCTGGGACATCGAGACTCTGAGCGACAGCTGCGAGACGGCGGCGGAGAACAACAGCAGCACCATCCTCGCCGTGAAGGCGGCGGAGGGGAAGTGGTGGTTCCTCACGGCCGACGCCGGAGAGCCGGCGCTGAACCAGGCCCTCGACTACCTGACTGCCAAGGGCTTTCCGCTTTCGAACTTCAACTTCGTGCAGATCCCGCACCACGGGAGCGAGCACAACGTCGGCCCGACCCTCTTGGATCGCATGCTCGGGCCCAAGCTCAAGGTGGACGCGAAGACCAAGACTGCGTTCGTGTCGGCTGCGAAGGAGGCACCGAAGCACCCGAACAAGAAGGTCACGAACGCCTTCCGGCGCCGCGGCGCCTACCCGTACGGGACGAACGGATACCCGATCTACCACTTCACCGATTCACCGGCACGCGGTTGGGGAGACGCGCCAGTCCTCCCGATCTATACCGAAGTGGAAGAGTAAATGGTGGACGTCTCCAACTACTTGGACGCCTACACCATGCGCGCCAGGCTCCTCCCCGGCCTCCTCGCCGTGCTGCCACTGGCCGTGACGTGCTACGCCTGGAACCCTGGAAACATCCTCGACTGGAACGCCCTTGGCGGCATCATCGTCGGTTTCGGAGGCACCATCGTCCTCGCGTTCATCGCCCGGGATTTGGGGAAGGCGGCAGAAGACCGCCTGTACGCGAAGTGGGGTGGCCGGCCGACTGAAGTTCTCTTGTGTCATTCGAGCGACATGGATCCGGCCCTCCGCGCGCGTCGGCATGCCGCACTCCGGATGTTCTTCAAAGACGTCCCGGTCCCGACTGTTGAAGAAGAAGCGCGAGACCGTGAAGGTGCTCAGAAGAGATTCAAGACGCTCACGCAGCTCACCATCAGCCGTTACCGTGAGCAGACCGACAAGTTCCCCCTCGTGTTCGAAGAGAACTGCAACTACGGCTTCCGGAGAAACATGTACGGCCTCCGCCCGATCGGCATCGCCGTGTCCCTGATCACGACCGTGGCCCTCGGCCTGCAGCTCTTCATGAAGTTCTCCAGCCACGAGCCGGTCCCCGTTGTTTCACTCGGCATGGAGGCAGTGAACGTCATCATGCTTCTCGTGTGGCTTTTGTGGACGAATGAATCATCGGTTCGCCATGGCGCAAATCTCTATGCGGAGCGTTTGTTCGAGACGCTCGATGCTCCTGGCAAGCAGACGAAGATCGTGGGATTCAGCAAGTAATCCGCCAAGTTATCAACAGGACGTGTCTTGCACGTATTACACGCCGTGGTAGGGGGGAAGGGTCGATAACCAATCAACCCAATGCGTGCCGTAACAACGCTCCTCGAAGAGGTCAGAAAGAACTCCCGAAGTGAGGTAGTCGTCACCCCCGAACTGATAGAGCTCGCCGTCGCCTGGCTTCAAAGGCGACACACAGGCAGCCACGGTACGACTCGACCTCGCCTAAATTCCCGAGCCGTCTCGGGGACGTGTTCTTGCGGTCTTCCCCGAGCTGTCACGTCAGCACGCGTTTCCACGAACCGCCGGCCGCCGGCCGGGGGTCACCGGGACGATTCTGGCGCAGTCGCCGGCTATTCGCACTCGCAGCGCTAGTTCCCGCTCTTGACGGAAGTCTTGCCGCCGCCGCCTTTCGTTCCTCCATCGCGTGTCGATTGTTTTCCGCCGCCGCCACCGGTGCGAATCGACGTCTTTCCGCCTCCACTGCGCGTCCCTGAATCCTTTGCCATGAGTTCCCCCTATGGTTTCGCGGACTGCATGATCCAACACACGTGACGCGCCACGGAATCCAAATCCTGAAAAACACTCAGGCGGTGCATCGCCATCACGCGGAGATCTTCGCACATCTTTGGAACCATTCCGAGATCGATGATGATGCGGCCGAGGCGAATCTGCTCGGAGTCTCTTGCCAAGAGGTCGATCGGCACCTGTTCGCAGCCATGGAGCGTGAATGTTCCGTGCTGCGCCGCGATCCGGGCGTTGGTCCGAGGGGGATAAAGGGCGATCGGGTTCGCCACTGAAAGACCCTCAGACTTTGACGATAGATTCTGTGGAAGGTACCGCGTCGATACTGGACCGCCAGGTATAACGACCGCATCTGCGCCGAGTGAGTGTAAATTGAGCGTTCCGCCGTCCAAGACCCAGACTGCCGGCCAATCATCTTCTGCCCGTGATGCTGGGCGGCGGTCTTCGCGACACCATTCGTCGAGTTGGAGACGATTTGGAGGTAGATCATTTTCGACAGCGAAATACGCGGCCGCGAGCAGGCTTTCAGACCAATCTAGAAGCCGCGACGGCAACCCATGATGTCGCGCAAGAAAGTACCACTCGAGCGGGGTCGCCGGACGATGTGCCACCAACGGAGCCGCCAACGCCTCAAATCTATCCATAAGCGCTTCTTCGTCGTAGTGAAAAGGCTGATTCTCGGCTCTATAGAGCGTGGGTATCAGCGCGTACGAAGCCTTGTTCTGCCCGCGATACCAGATCTCTTCGCGATCGGCGTCGTCCGCCTTGAAGGCCCGTCGTATCCGTTTGGCCTCGGCAATCAATTCGCCGATCGACCCAGCTTTGCCTTCGATCACCATGCTGCCGAACAGTTTACGCCGGCCGCGTTGCTCCCCTGAATTCCGCCGACCCACCATGCCGGGCAGCGGTCATTCAACAGATGCGCCTCCGCAGCGGCGGTTTCGTGCGTACGGTTTGCCGGGTGCACCTGGGGGCGTAGGAATTCAGAGCCCGACTGGACCAAAATGAACGTCGTACCCGACCCTTCGCAGAAGCACCCGGTTTACACCGTCAACACGCACGTGTCCCTCTCGGATCGGTTCCCGAACAGTGCCACGTTTGGAATTGAAAGCGCCCGCGCATGCTCGCGGTACGACGGAAAGCGCCTGACTGACAGTCCATATGCAGTATCGAATGGCCTGGCACCTGTCCGTACCAAGCTGAAGTAGGAAGGGTAAATCAACCCGTCAAATCCTGACCCCTTGGCTGCGATTGCGATCGGTTTGCCTCGTCGGCTGAAATCCAGAATGACGCCGTTCGTGTACGCCCAGAGATCCATCGCCGCGCTGACGAACTCAGTACCGTTGTCGCAATAGATGCGCTTCGGCAGGCCGCGTTCAAAGCGCAGGCGCTCGAGCGTGGCCACCACATCTCGACCGGTGAGGCCGTGCCCGATGTCGATGGCCAGCACTCGCGGGTAAACAGATCGACGACGGTCAAGCCGCGGAATCGTCGCCCATCCGACAATTGATCCGCGACAAAGTCCATGCTCCAGATGTCATCGCGCGCGGTAGCCGTTCGTCGTTGCTCGCGATGCATCGCGGTCGCGTGGCGCCACGGCCGCTTCCGTCGCAGCGCCAACCCCTCCTCGACATAGAGGCGATAGCAGCGCTTCTTGCCCAGCGTCCAGCCTTCGCGCCGCAGCAGGACGAGCAGCCGGCGGTAGCCGAACCGCACGCGTGTCTGCGCCAGCTCACGCATCCGTTGCCGCAACGTCGTCAACGGATCGCGGCAGCTCTCATACCGGATGCTGGACAAGCAAAAGCGTGCGGCGCGGACCGCCCGCCGCTCGCTGACCTCGTAACGGCCGATCAAGTAGTGCACCACTTCGCGTTGCTTGACGGGCTTTAGAACTTTTTTTGAATGACGTCCTGGAGCATGACTTTGTCGAGCGACAGGTCCGCCACCAGCCGCTTCAACTTGGTGTTCTCATCTGAGGGGGCTCCCTTTTTCGGTTCACTCGGAAGGTGAGTCTGCGGCGGTTTGGAGCATCCTTTCTGCGAATTCCCGAGGGCTGAGACCCTTGAGAGATCGGTGAGGATGATGCTCATTGTAGTCCCACCGAAACGCGTCGATCTTTTGCTGCGCGTCGTCCATCGATGCGAACCAGTGGACGTTCAAGCACTCTTCCCGGAACCGTCCATTGAATGATTCGATCGTCGCATTGTCCGTCGGCTTGCCCCGACGGCTGAAGTCAAGAATGACCCCGTTGGTGTACGCCCATAGATCCATCGCCGCGCTGACGAACTCGGTGCCATTGTTGGAATAGATCCGCTGCGGCAGGCCCCGCTCGAAGCGGAGCCGCTCGAGCGACGCCACGACGTCACGACCTGTGAGACCGTGCCCGGTGTCGATCGCCAGGCACTCGCGCGTGAACAAGTCCACGACCGTCAACGCGCGGAAGCGCCGCCCATCCGCCAATTGATCCGCGACAAAGTCCATACTCCAGATGTCATTGCGGGCGGTCGCCGGTCGTCGCTGCTCGCGATGGACTGCCGTCACGTGGCGCCACGGCCGCTTCCGTCGCAGCGCCAAGCCCTCCTCGATATATAGGCGATAGCAGCGCTTCTTGCCGAGCGTCCAGCCTTCGCGCCGCAGCAGGACGAGCAGCCGGCGGTAGCCGAACCGCAACGCGTGTCTGCGCCAGCTCACGCATCCGCTGCCGCAATGTCGTCAACGGATCGCGGCAACTCTGATAGCGGATGCTGGACAGGCAAAAGCGTGCGGCGTGGACCGCGCGCCGCTCGCTCACCTCGTAGCGGCCCATCAAGTAGTGCACCACTTCGCGCTGCTTGACGGGCTTTAGAACTTTTTTTGAATGACGTCCTGGAGCATGACCTTGTCGAGCGACAGGTCCGCGACCAGCCGCTTCAACTTGGTGTTTTCGTCACGCAGCTGTTTCAGCTCGCGCGCCTCGCCCGGCAGCATGCTGCCGTAGACCTTCTTCCAGCGATAGAACGTCTGCTCGGAAATACCCACCTGCCGACACACGTCGCCGACCGGCACCCCGCCGTCAGCCTGTTGCAGCACCGACGTGATCTGCTCGACGGAAAAGCGCTTCTTCTTCACGGCACACCCTCCTGGCCGATTGGCCCGATTGTGCCGCAAAACTCGCCTTCACTTTGAACTAAGAAACCGGGGGCCGCTCATCTTGCTGTTAGGCCTACCGCGGCTGCTCAAAAAGACGGCGCAGGGCTGCCTCAAACACGGCGTACGGCTGAGCGCCAACGATCACCATTCCTTCCACACTTTCCTCATCCTGCTGCCGCCCTAGAACAAACGTGGGAGTGCCACGAAAGCCCAAGCGTGCGCCCTCTGCGATATCCGCTTGGATAGCGGCGTCCTTCGCCGTGCTTTGGGCGCATTCGGCAAAGCTCTTCTCGTTCAACCCCAGCTTCAAGGCTGCGTCGAGAATGTGCTGCTTTGAAAGCTGGGCGCCATTGGCCAAGAGGGCCTGCCGCATATCCCAAAACCGATCTTGATCCGCGGCACACCGGGCGGCTTTCGCCGCGCTGATCGCCATCGGATGGATCTCCAGAGGTAAATCACGAACGATATAGCGAAGCTTACCTGTCTCGATCCAGTTCGTCTTAATCTTTCCGAATGTCTCTGACGTAAACTCTTTACAGAACGGACACTGAAGATCCGAGAACTCCACGAGCGTAAGAGGTGCGGTCACGCTGCCCAACGAATAACCCGTCAGCCCAACGCGTCTTACGGAAGGCGTCGGCTTTGACTCGCCTGGTGGCCTCGTCTCCGAAATCTGCTGCAGAATACTACGTATTGCCCGGAGTTCCTCGAGCATCTGCTTTTGACGATCGTCCGCGGTCACTTGCGTCTGCTCGGATACCGTCAGCGACAAAGCGCCGGAACCGGCTGGTGTTTCTGCGCCCATCAGGCACACCATTGTCAGCACAGCTGTAGTCATGCGCAAACCCATGGTCCAGTCTCCTTCCCTCACCGGTCACGAATCTGCTGGATGATGCTGGCCACAAACGTGGCGACAGGCGGTCCATCGTGTGGAACGCGACGAGCAGCATCCTGGGTGAGGCTGTGAATCTTGCCTTGGCGGACGCGGAACGCCGCAAACGGTCCGTCCACTAGTTCGAACACTCCCTTCGATGCGTCCTGCAATAGAAAGAACACGACTTCTTCTCCGACAGCAAACGCCTCGCTCGCCGGAAACGCGTCAACGAGAGTGCTCATCTTCAGACCTTGATCCACGACTGTTCCGCCCACATGCCGGACGATCAGCGGGACAGTGGCACCGGGCCGAGCTCTCAAGTTCACAGGCGTTACTTGCTTCAGAACCTGAATCGCGTCGATGTTCACGTCAGTGACTACTGTTGACTCGTCCTCTGTGAGATGTGGTCGAACGCCAACGACTCTGCCGTGAACGATGACGTCCGCTCTCTTCACGAGTTGTGCGACGGAATACTCACTATAGTCGGCATACATATTCACAGTGACCGTGCCGCCCTCGGCCTTAGCCCTTGCTCGCAAACTCTCCAGCCCCTGTGCTTCGGGGTAGAGCAGAGAGACTGTAACGATGATGCCGGCTGCAGCTACAAGTTCTCTAGTCATGATCGCACCTCTCAGCCCGTTTTGCCTACCAGCCACAAGTCTTCGTGGGGCCGTTGCCGTATACAGTTTTCACTACCGGCAGGCCGTCGTTATCGGTCGCCCGGCCTTCGCCTGTCCCCGGCGCGGTGTCGCACGCTGAGGTCTTCATTACAGAGGTTTGCCCCGTACAGCCCGGTGCATCCTTGAGGCCGAGCAAGTGACCGAGCTCATGGCCAACGACCCACACCTTGTGGTTGACGTCGCTCATATTCGGCTTAATGGATATTATTGAGCGTTTGTCGTAGACGCCGTTCGTTATGCCTCCGTAGACGCTGCAGCCACATGCCCCCGCGTCGCAGCTCAATAGTCCGTCGCCAATCATGATGCAATGGTCGTCCGACAACGAACAAGAGCCATTTGGAACGAGCTGAAAATTCAGTCCGCTAAGACCCCACCGGCTGAGGACATCCTCCCACCCACCCTTCGCCGCGGCGACGATGTCTCCCAGGGGAGCAGAATAGACGAGTTTGATGGGATTCGCGTCTATAGGAAACTTTGGGAGCAGAGGTTGTCCAGACCCGTCCTTAATCCAATCGGGCAAACACTCGACCCCGATGATGACCTTTCGTGTCGTGTTCGAGTCTGTCGGTGTTATGTGACACTCCGTACTCATTCCAACAGTAGTAAAGTCGACGATGTACTCGCCCGAATATATTGCCGCGATAGAATCGGGTCCACTCGTCGTTCCAGAGATCCGGCTATCGATAGATTGGGCGGAGACATTGTTCATCATCCCATAAGTGCCAGTGATTCTCGTCAACGGTGGGTCATTTGGCGAATCCCACGTTCCATAGTCCAGAGGCGGGATGGTCTCGATCCGGACTATGTTAATGTCTCGCCGCTCACTGGCATAGAAGGACCCAAATGCGTACCAGTCACAATACCCAGCGACGGTTCCAGACGCGTCGGCGCGTACGAGTCCTTTGACGTACGTGCCATCCGGTAAGCTCTTGTCAGATGTGACGGTTCCCGCGCCATCTTTGCAGGTAAGAGTAGGTGCCGATAGATATCCAGCTGGCGCTGGTGTATCGACGTCTCTAGGGGTGCAGGTCCAAGGCCATGAGGGGCACCACTGCGCTTGCGCGGCTGTCGGGACAAGCAAAACGACCCCGACAATGGTTATCGCGCCGAGAAGTAATGCGGTGCCACTTGAGGGACGCACCGCGTTTGACGAAGTTGATGAAGGGAGATGCGGATTTGG
>DASPXV010000227.1:0-39694 GCA_035637115.1 Vicinamibacterales bacterium | reverse complement strand
GCAGTCGGGCAGAGGGCAAGGGGGACTCACGCTATCGGGCAGGGGCCAGCCTCGCTGTAGCTTCCGCTTTTAGGCAGAAGAGGTCGCGACCGATCGATTCACGTCGTCCGAAGCGGTTTCAGCTGCCGCATGCCGGCGCGGACCTTGTCGACGCTACCTGCCGCGAAGCTGCACCAGCGACCCGGAACTTTTTCGGCCGCTGCGACATTACCCTGTTGACGGCGGCTATGTGACCAGCGACGAACAACTGATGCTCGACATTCGGCGCGGATCCCGGACGGCGTTCGAGATGCTGTTCGCGCGCTATCGCGACCCGATCTGGCGGTTCTTCCGGCGGCGGACGCGCGACGGCGGCAAGGCCGAGGAGCTGGCGCAGGACACGTTCGTCGCCGTCCTGGAGGGGGCGCGGCGATACGAGAAGCGCGGATCGTTCAGGTCATACCTGTTCGGCATTGCCTACAACGTGCTGCAGGCTGACAGGCGTCGGTTCAAGCAACGCATGACCGAGCCGCTCGATGTCGATCCCGTCACGGATGATCCGGATCCCGATTCGGCGATCTGGGTCCGCGACGCCATCATGACTCTGGACGAGCGAGACCGCGAGGTCCTGATGCTGCGCGAATACGAGCAGCTCTCCTACCAGGAAATCGCCGACGTCCGCGGCACGCCGCTCAACAGCGTCCGCTCCCAGCTGTTCCGCGCGCGAATGGCGCTCAAGGCCGCGCTCGAGAGCACCACCCCGCACGCAGTGAGGACCAACCATGCGCGCCGTTAATCACCAGCACTCGCCGACGCCGGAGGAGATCATGGAATACCTGGACGGTGAAGGCGCGCCCGCCACGCGCGAAACGATCGCCGCGCATCTCGCCACCTGCGGCGAGTGCCAGGCGGTCGCCGCGGCACAGCGCGACATCTCCCGGCACGCCCAGGCCTGGACGATCGGACACCCCCCTGCGTCACTCACGGCACGCGAGGGGCCCCGCGCGAGCTGGGCGGTGCTCGTAGCATGGATCCGCCAGCCACGCGCAGCGGCGCTCACCGTCTCCGCCGCCGCGGTCGTTCTGGTCCTGATGTCGATGACCGGAGGGTCGGCGAAGCGGATGCTCACGCCGGCGAAGCAGGCGCGCCCTGTTGCCGCAGCCGCCGAAGCGGTCCAATACCAGCCGGGCCACCAGGCACGCGGCGAGGCGGTCGGCGGAGCAGTGGGAGGCTTTGTCGGCAGGCTGGCCGGCACGCCACCGCCACCGCGACGCGGTGACGTGACGGCCTCATTGCCGGCGGCCGTCCCGGAAGCGGTCGCGCAGGTTCGCACGCCGTCGATCATTCGCACAGCTACCCTGCGGTTGATTGCGAAAGACGTCTCCAGCGCGCGCGCGAAAGTGGAATCGGTCGTCGACGGCGCGAAAGGATTTGTCGATCAGATGACCGTCACGGGAGACGCGTCAGTGCAGCGCCAGCTGGTCGCGCGGCTGCGCGTGCCCGGTGATCGCCTGGCCGATACCCTCGCGCGCCTGCGGCAGCTCGGCGCAGTGATTGAAGATACGCAGGGCTCTGAAGATGTGACTGACCAGATCGTCGATCTCGACGCGCGACTCGCGAACGCGCGCGCGACTGAGAAGCGCCTCGCGGAAATCCTGCACAACCGCACCGGACGGCTATCCGACGTCCTCGAAGTGGAGCGTGAGCTGGCGCGCGTGCGCCTCGACATCGAGCGGCTCGACGCCGAGAAGACGAACATCGGCCGCCGCGTGACCTACGCAACGATCGATCTGACGATCAGCGAGGAGCGGAAGAGCGCCGACAGCCCGCTGACCCTCGGGACGCGTCTTCGCCTCGCCGCACTTGACGGGATTGAGAACGTGATGGACACCGCGCTGTCGCTCGTGCTCTTCGTTCTCCGCGCGGGGCCCGCGCTGCTCTTCTGGGGCGTAGTGCTGACGCTGGGATGGTTCGCGGCGCAGCGCGTCTTCCGTGTAAGCGGACCTTCCGCCTAAGCGGACCTTCCGCCTAAAGGCGGAAGCTACAGGACGGATTATCGGACGTCGGACGTCGGACCTCGAACCTCGAACCGCGGACCTCGGACTACGGATTCACCGACACCCACGGCTTCGGAATGAAGAGCTGCTCGTAGAGATTCACCGCGTAGCGATCCGTCATTCCGGCGACAAAATCCTTCGCGGCGACATCGAGCCCCTCGGTCTCGATCGTCGGCTGGTCGAGGAATTCCGCGGGATTTTCGCGCACTTTCTCCCACAGGCCGCCAAGAATTCCCGCGGCCTTCTTGAACTCGGCGGTTGCGACGTCGTTCTCGTAGACGGCGTCGAACAGAAAGCTGCGGAGGCCGATCGTCGCGTCGAGCACCTCGTCGCTCATGCGCACTTCCGACAGGCCGCCGTCCAGCGTGCGCATCACCACATCAGTGACCATCGTCCCTATCCGCTGGGACGATGTGCGGCCGAGGAGCTGGGTGCGCTCGCGCGGCAGATCGTCTGGGCTGAGGAGCCCCGCACGCGCCGCGTCGTCGATGTCGTGGTTCACGTAGGCGATGATGTCCGCGACACGCGCGATCTGCCCTTCGATGGTGCTCGCGCGATGCGCCGGATCGGCGCCGACGGGAACGCCGTGCTTGCCCTTGGAGTGGCGCGCAATGCCGTCGCGCACTTCCCACGTCAAGTTCAACCCCTGCCCGTTGTTCTCCAGGACGTCGACGATGCGTAGGCTTTGCTCGTAGTGCTCGAAGCCGCCAGGGACGAGGGACTGCAGGACGCGCTCCCCCGCGTGTCCGAACGGCGTGTGCCCGAGATCGTGCCCGAGCGCGATCGCCTCGGTCAGCTCCTCGTTGAGGCGCAGTACCTTGGCGATACTGCGGGCGATCTGTGACACCTCCAGCGTGTGCGTCAGGCGCGTGCGGTAGTGATCGCCCTCGGGCGCGAAGAAGACCTGCGTCTTGTGCTTCAGTCGCCGGAACGCCTTGCAGTGGATGATGCGGTCCCGGTCGCGCTGGAACGCGGGGCGAATCGGATCTTCGTTCTCGGGCCGCAGCCGTCCCTTCGTCGCATCGCTCTTCGCCGCCTGCGGCGCCAGGATCTGATGCTCGCGCGATTCCAGCTGCTCTCGAATCGAAATCCCTGACATCGTTGTGACAGAGTTAATCACAAAGGGCGTATCGTTGCATCAGCGGGGAATGCCATGATCGATGCCAGCCACTGGACGCTGCGCGGATGCGTGCTGTCGCTGCGAAGCGAGATTGCCGAATGGGATGCGGCCGCCGATGACTGGCAGCGGGGTCTCCAGAACGCAGCGCATGGGCCTGCTTGCGGAGGACCGCACCGCGTATTCATACGACGAGCGCGGCAATGCAATCGAGGAATTCACCGCATCCGTGAATCGCGACATGAATCTGGACGCGGAGGGCCGACCACAGACGGGAGCGGACACGACGCGATGGCACGACATCCGGCTGGCGTATGAGTACGATGGCCGCGGAAACTGGACCGCTCGGATCGTGCGGAACCGATTCACCAAAGATGCGGAGTTCGAGCCATCGAACGTCGAGTGGCGAACGATTGAGTACTACGACTCCTGAAGCGGCGCCGCGGTCGTGCTACGGAATCAAGATGTCGCGCAGGAAGCTCGTGCCATGCGCGAGAGGGCCGACGCCGAAGACCTCAGCGATGGTCTGGCCTAGATCGGCAAACGTCTGGCGCACTCCGATATCGGTGCCTGGGCGGACGCCGCGGCCGACGAGGAACACCGGCACGTACTCCCGCGCGTGGTCGGTGCTCGGCGTCGTCGGGTCGTTGCCGTGGTCGGCCGTGATGATCAGCAGGTCCTGTTCGCAAAGCCGGGGCAACAGACCCATGAGGCGCGTATCGAAGCGCTCCAGATTCGCCGCGTAGCCAGCCGCGTCATTGCGATGGCCATACTGCGTGTCGAAGTCCACCAGGTTCGTGAACACGAGCCCGGGTCCGGAAGATTCGATCGCCTTTTCGATCTCGTCGACACCTTCGTCATCGGACTTCGTGTGAACGGCTGTCGTGATGCCCCGTCCGGCAAAGAGATCCTTGATCTTCCCGATGGCGTGCACAGTGTGGCCCGCGGCCTTCAGCGCATCGAGCAGCGTCGTCGCTGTGGGAGTCAGCGCGTAGTCGTGACGATTCGCCGTCCGCGTGAACGCGCCGGGCGTGCCGATGAACGGCCGGGCGATGACGCGGCCCACGTTCATGCCCTTCCCAATGAGCTCGTACGCGATCTCGCAAATACGATAGAGCTCCTGAACAGGAATGATTTCTTCGTGGGCGGCGATCTGGAAGACGCTGTCGGCGGACGTGTAGACGATCGGGCGACCCGTGCGCATGTGCTCGGGACCAAGATCGTCGATGATCACCGTTCCCGATGCGGCATAATTCCCGATAGTCGGTCGGCCGATGCGCCGTTCGAATTCGGCGATGACCTCTTTCGGGAACCCGTTTGGGAACGTCGGGAATGCACGTTCGAGAATGATGCCCGCCAGTTCCCAGTGGCCCGTCACCGAATCCTTACCCGCCGATCGCTCCGCCATGCGGCCGTAAGCGCCGAGCGGAGTCTCGACGGGCGTCATGCCCTGAACATTCGCGACATTCGCCAGCCCCAGCGAGCGCAGCGCCGGCAGCTTCAGGGGCACGCACCGCGAGATGTTCCCGAGAGTGTCGCTTCCCCGATCACCATACGCGTCCGCGTCCGGCAACTCGCCGACGCCTACGCTGTCGAGGACGGTCAGGAAAACTCGCGTTGGGTTAAGGGGCATCCGAACCAGAACCGGCGAACGTCAGAACTTCAGAACGACAGAACTCCAGAACCTCTCCCCGTTCTCCTGGCCCTGCAAGCCAGCGTAGGTTAGGTTCTTTCCTGAACCAGATCAACTGGCGGCGCGAGTACTTGCGGTTCTCCCGCACGATCAGTTCGCGGGTGCCGGCTTCGTCGCGCACGCCGTGGAGATGCTCGAGGGCCTGGCGGTAGACGAGGCCGGTGAAGGGCAACGCTGTCTCCGGGATTCGGCGCGCGAGCAGGCCGCGGATCTCATCGAGGAGCCCCTCCTGGAATTGCTTATCGACGCGCCTTGCGACGCGATCGGCGGTTTCTTCCTGCGTGATTTGCAGCGCGAACGTCGTGACTTCGTACTCGGGCAGCGGCGAGGCTGTCTCGGCGAAGTGATCCGTCAGCGGACGCCCGGTGAGAAGCCAGACCTCCAGCGCACGGACAATACGCTTCACGTCGGGCGGTTGAATCCGTTCCGCGGACGCAGGGTCCACTTTCGCCAGCCATCGATGGAGCGTCTCGTAACCGCGCCGCTCTGCCACGCGCTCGAGCCGCCGGCGCAGTGACTCATCGCGGCTTGGTCCTTCGAAAAGGCCACGCGTGAGCGCGCGGTAGTAGAAACCCGTCCCGCCGACGAGAATCGGCAGGTGTCCGCGCGCTGTGATCCCGCGGATGACCGCGGCCGCTTCGCGCGCATAACGTGCCGCCGAATACTCTTCAGTGGGATCGATGACATCGACCATGTGATGAGGGATGCCGCGCTGCTCGGAAAGTGGCACCTTGTCGGTGCCGATATCGAAGCCTCGATAAACCGCGGTGGAATCGCAGCTGACGATTTCTCCGTTGAACCGCTCGGCAAGCCCGATGCCGAGAGCGCTCTTCCCTGTCGCCGTTGGACCGACGATCGCGACGAGCTTCGGGCTCACCCGGCCCACGAGCGCACGAACAGGTAGAGCGCCAGCGCGGTCAGCACGAGGAAGAGGCCGAGCTGCTGCGTCCGCGTCGGCACTACTGCGATCCGCCGCCGGGGGGCGTCTCGTTGAAATAAAACGTGACGATGAACGGCGCGTTCTCGTCAGGGAATTCCAGCGGCAGCGGAACAGTGGGGTTCGAGAGTTTGATTGCGTTGAAGGCGGACTTCGTGAACGCGTCGATCGCAGAAGGCTGCATCACCTGCAGCTCCGTGATGCTGCCGTCCTTGTGCACCTTGAAGGTCAGGACGACGTGGCCGCGCAGCGACATCGCGGCATAAGGCACGAACCAATTGCGGCGGATCTGCGCGATGAACCGGCGGAGCCACGGGCCGAACTCCACACCTTTCGTGTCGAACTGAATCGAGGGGCCGAAGTCGCCATTGCCCTGCACGTTCTGCAGCGACTCTCCCTGCGAGTACTTCTGCACGTTGCGAATGGCGTCGCTGATAAGCCCCGTGGACTGCCCGCCGAGCACGGGGTTCTTCGACGGATTATTGCGCGCGATGGTCGCCTGCGGCGCCGTCGGGAGCGCGAGCGCATTCGGATTCTGCTGCGCCGCTCCGTCGTTCGTGCTGTTCTCCCCTTTGGCGGGGCTGCTCGGTTGATCCGACGGCTGCGTCAGTTCCTTTCGAGCGTCGCTGACGATCTTCTCCGCCGAGTTTCCGCGCGAGTACGCGATGTTGTTCTTCGGATCCGGCGCCCGCTCCATCGTCTGCGCGCGGCGGGTTCGATCCGACAATTCGGCGAGCTTGGGCGGAACTTTCGTCTCGATTTCGACCCTGGGCTGGACGAACACGAATTGCGCGCGGTCCCGCAGGTCGTCGTGCTGCTTCTGGCGCTGCTCTTCGAGCTTGGCCAGGCGCGCGGCCTCGGCCGCCTTCACGAACGGAAGCTGCGGATAGAGGATCAGCCCAATGATGATCAGCAGGTACGCGATCACCGTGAGCAGCAGCTGCTCGAGCCGCGTCAGCGGCCGATCGAGCAGCGGCGTGTCGGGCCTGTGATCCTCAAAGTCGAAGTACATCAGCGGTTTAGCGATTATAGCGTGCTAGGCGCGCGTCGCCACGTACAGATAGACGATGCCGAGGCTCAGCGGGACGGCACGGACGTCACGAAATCCGTGTGAAGAAATCGTGGCGGCGAACTCAGCGGGTGTTGGAAACGCGCCGACGGACGCTGGAAGGTAGGAGTACGCGCTGTCGTGCTTCGACACGAGCCGTCCCAGCCGTGGGAGCACAGAACTGAAATACCACCGATAGAGCTCGCGGATGCCGGGAACGAACGGCTCGCCGAATTCGAGGATCGCCACGCGCCCACCCGGCTTGATCACGCGCGCAAGTTCCTGCAGCACCAGTTCCGGACGGGCGACGTTGCGGATCCCGAATCCGATTGTGGCCGCGTCGGCCCACCGGTCGCGAACAGGAATCCTCATCGCGTCACCGCGCACGAGTGAAATCGCGCGATCGAGCCCCTTTCCTCGCAGCTTCTCCAATCCCAGCCGCAGCATCGCTCCCGCGAAATCCACTCCGATCACGCGGCCGCCGGGCGCGCTGTGCATCACCGCGATCGCCAGATCCGCGGTCCCCGTACACAAATCGACGACGTGCGCGTCTGGCGACAGGTGCAGATCGCGGATCGTCTTCGTCCGCCAGCGCTTGTCGAGTCCGGCGCTGAGGAAATGATTGAGGAAATCGTAGCGTCCGGCGATGGCATCGAACATCGCCGAGATGCGCTGGGGCGATTTGTCGATCATCCTTCCCACTTGGGATAGAGCGTCTGATCGAACCCGAGCGCGGCCAGGATCTTGCCTGCCATGAAGTCGGCAAGATCATCGAGCGTCTTCGGCATCTGATAGAACGCCGGCATCGCCGGCATGATCATCGCGCCGGCTTCCGCGCAGAGGACCATGTTCTTCAACTGCGGCAGGCTCATCGGAGCCTCGCGCGGAACGATCACGAGGCGGCGCTTTTCCTTCAGCATCACGTCCGCGGCGCGCTCCACGAGGTTGCGTGACAGCCCGTGCGCGACGCCCGCCAGCGTCTTCATCGAACATGGCACGATCGCCATTGCTTCGCAGTCGTGGCTGCCGCTGGCGATCGTCGCGCCGAGATCCTTGTTGCTGAGAACGGTGAAGGATCCACGCGAGGCCGCCTCGCCGTATCGTCCGACGAGGTATTCGCGCAGACGATTCACGTTGGCCTCGTCGCCGAGCTCGTCGTGCAGGAGCCGCCGGCCGTAATCCGAGATCACGATCTCGAGATGACAGTCCCGCTCCAGCAGCGCGGCCATCGTCCTGACCGCGTAAATGGCGCCGCTGGCCCCCGTAATCGCGAAGGCGAACGTGCGTTTTTTCTCAGCGCACATAGATGGATACTGCCGTCGCGGCGAAGTACAGGATCCCGACGTAGCCGTTCAGATCGAACGCGCGTTTCACCTGCGAGAGGTCATCTTCGCTGACCAGCGATTGCTCGTAGACAAGCAGGACCGCGACAAGCGCCACGCCGGCGAGATACAGCGGCCCGAGATCGGTGACCAGCGCGAGCGCCGCCAGACAGGCGACAGCAATGACGTGCATCATTCTGGACATCAACAGCGAGTGACGCACGCCGAACCGGACCGGGATGGATTTCAAGCCGGCGGCACGATCGAATTCAAGGTCCTGGCACGCGTACAGGATGTCGAAGCCGCCGACCCACGTCCCGATTGCCGCGCCGAGCAGCCACGGTTCGACCGATCCAATGGGACCGCCGGCGGCAAGCCACCCGCCCACGGGAGCGACAGCCATCGCGAGCGCGAGGAACAACTGGGTATACGACGTGAACCGCTTTGCGAGCGAGTACCAGAACACGATGACGAGCGCGACGGGCGACAGAAGGAAGCACGTGCGCCCGAGCTCGTACGCGGCGAATACGAACACAACTGAGGAACCGATGATGAATGCGATTGCCTCGCCGCGGCTCATTGCGCCGCGCGGTATTTCCCGCATCGCGGTCCGCGGATTCTTCGCGTCCCACTTCGCGTCGACGAGGCGATTGAACCCCATCGCCGTGCTCCGGGCCGCGACCATCGCCACGACGATCCACACCAGGCGCCAGATAGCATCGCGTTCCGACAAGGGTGTCTTGTGCACCGCGAGCAGCGCCCCCGTCAGCGCAAACGGCAGCGCAAACACGCTGTGACTGAACCGGACGAAGGAGAGATACGTCAGTAGACGGTTCACGGTAAACGGTTTACGGTAGACAGCTGCGATCGGCTACCAATCCAGCCAGTCGATGTCTTCAGGACGGACGCCACTCACCAGGTATTCTTCCACGTCTGTCACGCCGGTCGGTAGTCGCACCGCCAGCAGCTGTGCCTGCTTTCCTCGCTCGATCGAACCCAGGTCCGAGTGGAACCTGAGGGCGGTCGCGCCTGCCAGGGTTGCGCTCTCGAGGATGCTCCTGGCGGGCACTCCGGGTGCGAGCCGCCGGATCTCGGCAAGCTCGGCGAACAGGTTCAGATCCTGAACGCTGGCGAGGCTGTCAGTACCGATTGCCACGCGCACGCCCGAGGCATAGAACCGGCCAATCGGCGGCTCCCCTGCGCCCGTCCAGCGGTTGCTGCGCGGACAGGCGACGATCGTCGCGCCGGCGGCGGCGAGCCGCGACAGGTCACCATCCTCGAATCGCACGCCGTGGACGGCCAGCAGGTTCCGATCGACGAGGCCGAGACGTTCCAGGTACTCCACCGGTCCGCACGCGGGCGGCGTCCACGACGGGTTCCACACACCGAACGACTCGAGCAGCGCGCGCCACTCCCCTGTTCCGTCGCGCAGAAACTCGATCTCCTGTGCGGACTCTCCGAGATGAATGCTGTACGGCCGTCCGCAGTTCGCGCGCGCGATCGCCTGCAGCAGTGCGGGGGAGACCGAGTACGGCGCGTGCGGCACGAGGCAGGGACGGAGCCACTCGACGGGGGTCAGGTCTGAGATCTGACCTGACACCTGCGCCACGAGCCCCTCCGGATCGGGGGCGCAGAAACCAAGCAGCTCCCGAAACAAGACGGCCGACAGCTCGCTGTCGAGCAGCGGATCGAACGTCGCGAACGTGTTCGTGACATCGCCCACCAGGCACGTCCCCGACAGGCGTGCTTCGCGGACGGCATCGACAATCGGCTCTGGCGGCTCGTGCGACACCGTGCGCCGCAGCGACATCAACTGCGACGCCCACTTCGGCATCGAGTTGGACTGCGGAATCTGTCCGCGCATCCAGGACAACTCGAGATGCGTGTGCGCATTGACCAGCCCGGGCAACACCGCCACGTTGCCAAGGTCCTCCACCGCGCCGCCGTGGTACGCGCCAACAACGGTCACACGGCCACGGTCGACCCCCACGACGCCACCCGCAATCGGCCGCTGCGCAATCGGCACAACCCAAGCCGCTCGATAAGTGATCACGCCTGAATCTGTATCTTGTTGGTCTGTGGCTCTTTGGTCTGTCGGCCGTTCAGTCTGTGGCCGGCTGCCGCCGCGAGCGCTGACGCTTCTCTGCAGCGCTCCGCGCCGCATAGTTGATCAGTTCGGCGGGGCGGCTGGTGTCCCCCTCGGCCCGCGCAGTGGCGAGGGCGAGCTGCCGCGGCACGGCCTGTTCGCGGAAGTACGGATCGCCGAGGATGTCGTAGTGCATGTTGCGGCGCTTCGCGACGAAGCCGGCGTTCTCGATGTTGCGCACGATCTCGACTTCGTCCATGCAGTAGCTGGCGCCGGCGGCGCGGACGACGTTCTCTTCGATCATCACGCTGCCCATGTCGTTCGAGCCGTAGGCGAGACTGAGCTGGCCGACCTTCCCTCCCTGTGTTACCCACGACGCCTGCAGGCTCGCGAAGTTGTCGAGGATGATACGTGCGAGGGCAAGCATGCGCAGGTACTCGATCCCGGTTGCTTCACCGCCACCCAGCTCGGTGTGCTCCGGCTGGTAACTCCACGCGATGAACGCGGTGAAGCCGCCCGTCTCATCCTGCAGCTCGCGCAGCCGCAACATGTGTTCGAGCCGCTCCTCCACCATCTCCACGTGCCCGTACATCATCGTCGCGGTCGTGCGCAGCCCTTTCAGGTGCGCGTCGCGCATGACGCCGAGCCATTCGTCCGCCGTGGCCTTGCCGTAGCAGTTCAGGAGCTTGCGCACGCGATCGACGAGGATCTCGGCGCCGCCGCCGGGGATGCTGTCCAATCCAGCCGCGATGAGCCGATCGATCACGTCGGGAACCGACAACTTCGTCATCCGCGTCAGGTGAATCACCTCGGGCGGCGATAGTGCGTGCAGACGGAAATCGGGATAGCGCTGCTTCACCGCGCGGAAGAGATCTTCGTACCACTCGATCGGCAGGTCCGGGTTGTGTCCCCCCTGGAGGAGCAGCTGGCCGCCGCCGAGCGCGATCGTCTCGTCGATCTTCTTGAAGATCTCGTCGAACCCGAGCACGTAGCCTTCGCCCGATCCGACCGGCCGATAGAACGCGCAGAAGTTGCAGCGCGCGACGCAGACGTTCGTGTAGTTGACGTTGCGATCGATGATGTAGGTGACGATGCCGTCCGGGTGCTTCCGCGCACGGATGCCGTCGGCAAGCTCGCCGAGCAGCGGCAGCGGCGCGTGGTGATACAGCTCGAGCGCTTCCCCGGCGCTCACGCGTCCGCCCGCACGAACCTTGTCGACGATCGCTGCAATCATCAGTAGAACTCTGGGGCGCGGCTTGCCGGCACGATGCCGTGCTTCGCCGCCAGGTCGTAATAGCGACGTAGTCCCTGGGTCTCCCGCTTCCCCAGGCGGTACTTGATATTCTCCCTCAAATAGCGGCGGCAGAGGGGCGCGCGTTCGCTGCCGCAATACGCGCGCGCGATGTCGTCGGAGTCCCTCACTCCGTGGTCCCTCGCCTCCTGCAATGCGCCGATTGCAGCCGCACCGATCGCATCGCGGCGGCCCGCCCAGAAGGCCCAGACGAACGGCAGGCCGGTCGCCGCGGTCCATTCAGCGCCCAGATCGATCTTCCGCAGGCCCGCAGACTCGTGATCGAGGAACAGCGCGGGATCGCCGATGAGCAGCGCGGCGTCGATTCCTTCGACCTTCGCTGCGGCCTCGGGTGACACGTTGACGAACTCCGGATCGATCTGCCACGCCTCGCGGCACAGCACGCGCGTCAGCCCCGCGGACGTGCGCGAGCTCGTGTCCAGACCGATGCGCCGCACCTGTGCGAGCGGCACGCGGCTGAAGAGCGCGACCGACGCAACGTCGCCGTCCGACACGATCCCAAGCTCCGGGACGATGCGATACGGTTCCGGCGACCTCAGATACTCGATCGATGGAATCATCCCGATGTCGGTGGCCCCTTCGTGCAGCAGCGTCGCACACCGCGACGGCACATCGAACCGCACATCGAAGAGATCGCGCCGCGCATCCAGTCCATGAACCAGCGGCCGGGCGTTCAGATAGCCCACCGCACCCAACCGAACCAGTTTCATCAGGTACTTATCTGCGTATTCCGCGCCCGTTAGCGCGGCTCGAAGCGGGCATTGCGTTCGACGGGTTGCAGACCTGCGGCGGTGATGTTTCCGCGAATCTCTTCGAGCGGACTGCGGCGCCGGCCGAGATCCCCTTCCAGCGCCGACACGCTGTCCACGTCATCGGCTCCCATCGTAAGCGCGACCTGCGCGAGCTTCGGGCCGTAGAGCGCCCAGTCCACCTGGATCGAGTCGATGTTGTGCACGAACAACCGCGCAACGGCGATGTGCCGGATGTCGTCGTACCCGGTGGACGGCTGCGCGATCGAGGTGACGCGCGCGAGCGGCGCGAAGGCGCGGATGCCGCCGGCCGCGTCCTGGACGTCGCGCGCGAGCGCGAGCAATCGCAGGCGTGACGAAGCTTCTCCTTCATCCGTCGCGTCCGATCCACGCACGACCAGTCGCGGCACTTCGAGTCCTCCGTCACGCGAGGCGCGAATCGCCTCGGCGGGCGATTCGAGCAGATCGAGTGGCACTTCGGAGACGAGGTGAAGCCCCGCGGCCGCGAGGCGTGCGGAGAGATCCGTGAGACTCGCGAGGCCACCGCCGGACAATTCGAGAAGATCGGCGAGCGAGAAGCCGCTGACAGGAATCACGCCCGCCATCGCGCGGGCCTGTTTCACGCTCGCGATCGCGGCCGCGACGGAGGCAGGCTTGCCTGCGATCCGGATCTCTCCCGCGCTTGCCGATGCAGGCAGCGCGGATGGAACAGCCTCTGTGTGGACCTCGACGACGCGGACAAAAGTGGTCTTCGTGCCGTGCCGCCGGCGACGCTCTTCGTCGCCGTGCGCGCCGACCGAGACGACGTTGCGGTCCTCGAGAATTCCCTTGGCGTCTTCGATCGAGATGACGCTCATGCCTTCCACCCTTGCCGGATTCGCGCCCAGATCTCGTCAGCTTTCCGTGCGGCGGCTTCGGTGGTCCGGATGCGTGTCGGCCACGGGCGCATGAAGCCCTCCGACTTCCATTTCCGCGTCGCGTCGATACCCATCTTGCTTCCGTAGGCGGCGAGATCGCTCGCGTCCTCGAGATCGTCCACGGGTCCTGTCATGAACTGGATGTCGCGCTCGGGATCGATGTGCGTGCCGACGACCCAGGCCACTTCCGAAAGATTCTGCACGTCGATGTCCTTGTCCACGACGATGATCGCCTTCGAGAACATCAACTGCCCGAGACCCCAGACGGCGTTCATGATCTTGCGCGCGTGCCCCGGGTAGCGTTTGTCGATCGAAATGATGACGATGTTGTGGAAAATCCCCTCGGCCGGGAAATTCATATCCACGATTTCCGGCACGGTCTTCTTGATCAGCGGCAGAAAGATGCGCTCGCTCGCCTTCCCGAGGAAGTAGTCTTCCATCGGCGGAATCCCAACCACTGTCGTCAGGTAGATCGGATTCTTCCGGTGGGTCACGCAGGTGATGTGAAAAACCGGGTAGTCGTCGGGATGTGAGTAGAAACCCGTGTGATCGCCGAAGGGGCCTTCGCGCTGGCGCTCGCCGGGCTCAACGTACCCCTCGAGCACGATCTGCGCGGTTGCCGGTACTTCGAGATCGACGGTCACGCATTTCACCAGCTCCACGCGCTCGCGGCGAAGGAATCCGGCAAGCAGGAGCTCGTCGAGTCCTTCGGGCATGGGCGCCGTTGCAGCGAAGGGCAGCGCGGGATCGGCGCCGAGCGCGACCGCCACGTCGAGGCGCTTCCCCATCCGCTCCGCGATCCGGTAGTGCTGCGCGCCACCCTTGTGCCGCTGCCAGTGCATCCCCGTCGTCCGGCCGTCGTACACCTGCATGCGGTAGGTGCCGATGTTGCGCATGCCGGTTTCCGGATCTTTCGTGAACACCATCGGGAGGGTGATGTAGGGACCGCCATCTTCGGGCCAGCAGGTAAGGATGGGAATCTCGTCGAGCGTGCCGTCCTTCTTCACGACTTCCTGGCACGGCGCGCTGCTGACGGTCTTCGGCATCAGGTCCTTGAGGCGGCCGAGCATCGGCAGCATCTTCAGCGTGTCGAGCATGCCGGCGGGCATCTTCGGGTTGGTCAGCTCCTCGATCTCGCGCGCGAGGTCCTCGAGCGACTTGACGCCCAGCGCCATGCACATGCGCTTCATCGACCCATACAGGTTGATAGCGACAGGCATGTCGAAGCCCGCGGGGTTCTCGAACAGCAGCGCGGGCCCGCCGCCTGGCGACTTCGAGACCTTGTCGGTGACGGCGCAGATCTCGAGGTTCGGGCTGACCGGCTCGTTGATCCGCGCCAGCTCGCGGTCCTTGTCCAGCGCCTCGATGAAAGCGTTCAGATCTCTAAACATTGTTCGCTTGTCTCTTCTTCACAGGAGTTACAGGAGACGAGGAGATTTTTCCTTAAATTCTCCTGAACTCCTGGCCCTCCTGTTCAAAGACTCTCCATCTTGTCAGCGATCGCCTGCGCTAACGCGAGCGCCTTGCGACCGGCTTCGCCGTCTACGAGCGGCTTGCGGTTCTCGCGAACCGCGCAGACGAAGTCGCGCAGCTCCCGCTTCAACGGCTCCTCGCGGATGACCGGCAGCTTGCCTCCCTGAATCTGCGGGCGCTCCCCGTCGCGGCGCAGCAGCCGATAGCCCTCGACTTCCTGCTCCGCATAGTCGATCGACACGTACGCGTCCGGCTGGAAGAAGCGGATCTTGCGGACGCGCTCCTTGCTGATCCGGCTCGCGGTCACGTTCGCGATGCAGCCGGTCGCGAACCGCAGCCGGGCGTTCGCGATGTCGTACTTGTCGGTCAGCACCGGCACGCCCACCGCTTCGATCGCGACCGGCTCGGATTTCACCAGTGCGAGGATGATGTCGAGGTCGTGGATCATCAGGTCGAACACGACGTCAATGTCCAGGCTCCGATCCGGAAACACCCCGAGGCGATGCACCTCAATGAATCTCGGCGTCGTCACGAACGGCATCACCGTCGCGATTGCGGGGTTGTAGCGTTCCGTGTGGCCAACGGCGAGCGTGGCGCCCGATGCCGCGGCTGCGGCGAGAAGCGCGTCAGCTTCCGCGATCGTGCGCGTGATCGGCTTTTCGACGAGCACGGAGATGCCCCGATCCAGAAAGGGCAGCGCGATCTCGTGGTGCAGTTCGGTGGGCGTGGCGACCGTTACCGCATCCACGTGGTCGATCACTTCGCGATAATCGGCAACCGTCCTGGCGCCCGATGGAGTCGCAGCCGCCGTCGCGCGCTCGGCGTGCGGATCGACGACCGCCACGAGCTCGGCGCCATCCAGCTCGCCGAGAATGCGCGCATGATGTTTCCCGAGGTGCCCGACGCCGATGACCGCGACGCGCAGTCGCGCATCAGCCACGCGGCGTCTCCGGGCGGCCGATGACGGCGAGTCCGGCAGCGTTCGCTGCGTCGAAGAACTTGTGCCCGTCGACGATGAGCGTCTTCCCCGCGTCGATCGAGATCGCCGTCGCTCCGATCGCCTTCATCGAATCGATCGTCGCGACGCCGACGACGGGCACATCGAAGCGCATGTCCTGTTTCGGTTTGGCGACCTTGACCACGCGCGTGCCCGCGCCCGCGATTTCTCCGGCGCGGCGGATCACCGCGTCGGTACCCTCCATTGCCTCGACCGCTACAACGGCCTTGTCTTTCACGACGATTGTCTGGCCGATGTCGAGCGCTGCGACCGCATCCGCCATGCGATAGCCGAACGCGAGATCCTCGAGCTCCTCGGCGGATGGAGCGCGGCGGCTGAGCGTCCCCGGCTTCGCCAGCAGCGGCTCCAGGAACGCGGTCGAATTCAGCAGCTCGATGCCCTCACCGCGCAGCACTTCGGCGACCGCGGAGATGAGCGCATCCGTGTTTTTCGCGCGCAGCTTCGTCAGGACCGACAGCAGCGTGAGGTCGGGAATGATGCCCGAGAAAATCTTGGCGTGCTTGATCTGCCCGGCCATGATCGCCTGCCGGGCGCCGGCCTCCTTCAGTATCTTGATACACTTACCAAGATGGCCGAGGGAGACCCAGTGCAGGTCGGCCCCGGCCGCACGGGCCGCCCCTTCGAGTTCCGGAAACGCCTCTTCCCTCACGGCGACGACGGTGACGTCGTGACCGAGGCCGCGCGCGCCCTGGAGCGCGAGGAAGGGAAACCGGCCGTTGCCGGCAATCAGACCGATGCGGGCCACTGGAAGTCTAAAAGTCTATCATCTGGGTTAGGAGAGGGAATGCTTCGACGGACAGCCTGCGGGATCCTGCTGTGCGCGACCGCCGCGCTGGTGGGCGCCTGCAGCGACACGACCACTGGGACGACACCGACACCAACGCCGGTCACCGAGACGTTCACCGGCACGGTGGGGCCCGCCAGCGGCGCCACGCACTCGTTCGTGACGCTGACGGGGGGCTCGATCAAGGCGACGCTCACCGCGGTCGGTCCTGACGCAACGAAGAACGTCGGCTTCAGTCTCGGCACGTTCAACACCACGCTGAACACGTGCACCGCCGTGCTCGACAATCCCGCGGCGCTCCAGGCGTTCGAATTCGCCGCCACCGCATCGTCTATCGGCGCCTACTGCGTCCGGATCTACGACAACGGCAACATCACGACCGACAACGTCCCCTACACCTACACCATCACGGTCGTACATCCGCAGTAAACGCTTCAACTCGAAGGAGTCGAAGGCCTCGAAGAAATTCGAAGGAAAACGTCACAGCTTCGAAGGTTCGAAAATCGAAGGCTCCTTCGACCTTCGAACTTCTGAAATGGCTCCTTCGACCCTCCTTCGACTCCTTCGCATCCTTCGAGTAAAAGGACCTAATCCTCGACAACTTCCTCCACGCGCCGGCTCGGCCTGCGGAGCCCCACACCGCGCTTCGAAGATCGGATGAACTCCACGACGTAGGCGACTTCGGGTCCCTTGAGGGTGGGGTCGCGCTCGATCTGCGTGATCGCGCGGCTGGTGTTCGCGTGCAGGAGGACCCGGTACGCGCGGCGGAGCTTCGTGATCGCATCCTGCGTGAAGCCGCGGCGGATCAGGCCGATGGTGTTGATGCCGTAGATGCGCGCGCGGTTGCCGACGGTCTTGGCAAACGGCAGCGCGTCCTTCGTGACGACCGAGTAACCGCCGATGAAGGCGTATTTCCCGACGCGGCAGAACTGGTGCACGCCGGAAAATGCGCCGATATTGGCGAAGTCCTCGACCAGGACGTGCCCTGCCAGCGTCGCGGCGTTGCCGAAGATGGTGTTGTTGCCGATGTGGCAATCATGCGCGACGTGCGTGTAGGCCATCAGCAGGTTGTGGTGGCCGATCGACGTGAGCCCGCCGCCGCCGGCCGTGCCGCGATGGATGGTCACGAACTCGCGGATGACGTTGCGATCGCCGATCACGACGCGCGTCGGCTCGCCGCCGAACTTGAGATCCTGCGGCACGAGACCGATCGATGCCATCGGAAAGATCTCGTTGCCATCGCCGATCTCGGTGACCCCGTCGATAACGCACGACGCGCCGATCTTGCAGGCGCGGCCGATCTTCACCCGCTTGCCGATCGTGACGTAGGGCCCGATCACCGTGCCGGCGCCAATCTGCGCGCCCGGGTGAACGATGGCCGTAGCGTGAATCTCCACCTTGTCCGCCTTCGCCTTGGCGAAGGCGGAAACGCCAATTACGAGCTCCGCTTCCGCGGCGACGTTCCCGTTGATGCTTGCCACTGCCCTGGCGCGCGCGAGCATTACCTTTGACGTGCCGCGCCGCGCCCCCATTGTCACTTCCAGTGTCAGCCGATCGCCCGGGACGACCGGCAGGCGGAATTTCGCGTTGTCCACGCCGCGGAGCCAGGTACCGGAGATCGCGGGCCCGCCCGGCGCGTGGACGAGCAGGATCGTCGCCACCTGCGCGAGCGTCTCGATCATCAAGACCCCCGGCATCAGCGGCGAGCCGGGAAAGTGTCCCTGGAAGAAGTCCTCATTGACCGTGACGTTCTTGACGGCCTTGATCCGCCGCCCCGGCTCGTGCTCCGTGATCGCGTCAACCAACGGCGACGGATACCGGTAACACAGCCGGTCTAAAGACGATTGGATGTCGATGGACACTGAGGCCGAGTCTACCATTTGGAAATGTGGAAATCCGCTAATGTGGAGATCTCAGATTTCCACATTTCCACATTTCCAGATTTCCAAATTAGAAGCTACTTCTTCGCGTCCAGCCTCTTGACGACTTCGTCCGAGATGTTCAGGCCCGCGTGCACGTAGGCGGCGCCGGAGTCGGCGATGCTGAACACGGCGTGGAGCCCCTTCTCTTTCGCGACTTCCTCGATGATCGGCAGGAGCTTCTTCTGGAACTCCCCCTGCAGATCGTTCTGCAGCTCCTGCATCTCCGCCTGCGCGTTCTGCTGCGTGAACTGGATGTCGCGCTGCATCTTGTCGATCTCCTTCTCGAGCTGCGCGCGCGCGCTCTCGCTGAGGACGGGGCCGCCGGTGCTCAGCTTCGTCTGGAGCGCCTGGAGCTGCTTGTTCTTGTCGTTGATCTCGGCGAGCTTCTTGTCATTCAGGCCCGCGAGCTTCTTCGATGCTTCCTTCCCGGACACCGAGTTCGCGGCAATGGCGTTGATGTCGATGAACGCGAACTTGGCGTCCTGCGGGAACGGCGCGGGCGGAGTTGCCGGCTTCAGCGCCGGCTGCGCGGGGGCCGTCGCAGGAGGCTGCGCCGGCGTCTGCGGCTTCGCGCCGCCTGCGGGAGGTGTTGTCTGCGCAAACACGGGAGCGGACAACGCCAGCGTGAGCGCGGCCACGATCATCGATGACTTCAGAACTCTCATTGAACAAATGCCCTTTCGTTGATTAGAACGTCGTACCGACTGCGAACCTGAACTTGAATCTCTTCTCTGGCTGGAAATTGTTGTCGAGCACCCCGCCGCGCGACGGGTTCATCGCGAAGATCAACCGGAACGGCACGTTCAACACCGGCATGAAAAACCGAATTTCCGCGCCGGTCGAGCTCTTGAACGCGGGCGTCGTCCCGATCACATCGATGCGCGGCTGCAGCGTGCTGACGAACCCGCTGACCGCGTAGAGCGAGCTCAGCGTGTCCGCGGGCGTCAGCGCCCCGATCGTCGTTTGCCGCTTGATGTCCTCGCGCCACTTGAAGTTCTCACCGCTGTCGCGCACCTGGCCCGCGTCGGCGAAGAGGACGAGACGCACCGGACCTGCGATGTTGATCAGGTACTCGGCGTTGAAGAGCAGGCTCTTGTTGCCGCCGATCACGATCCCGGAGCCAAGGTCACGCGGGCCGACGCTGCGGATGTCGAAGCCGCGGATGCTGTACTCGCCGCCGAGGAACAGCTTCTCGAAGATCGGCAGCGACGTCGTGCTGCCGTACGGGCTGATGTACTCGAATGCCGCGCGCATGCCGACCGACGTGCGGCGATTCATCGCGTGATAGAGGATCCCCTCGCTTTTCGCCGTGTAGAACTTGCTGTTGCCGCCGAGGCCCGCGAGCTCCATGCCGAGCGACAGCTTGCGGCCCGTCGTCGGGAAGATCGGGTTGTCGATCGTGTTGAACAGATAGCTCGGGCCAATCTTGCTGATCCGGCGCTCGCCCCCCTGATTCGTCAGCAGCGTGTCGGCCAGGAACGGGTTATTGGCGAGGCTGGCGGCCTGCGAGTAGTACGGGTTCAGATCTTTCACCCTCACCCGCTGGTAGCTGTAGCTCACGAAGATCCGCGAGAAGGCGCCCGCGGGGAAGCCCCATACCGTGTTCATGCCGGCTGACGCCTGCGTGAACTGGCCGATGTACTGGATTTCCTGCTTGAAGACGTCGATGCCGGCGGTGATCGGACGATCGAACAGGAACGGCTCCGTGAATCCAACCTGGTAGTTCTTGGCGCGGTTGCCCTGCTGCGCTGAGACGCTGAACGTTTCGCCGCGGCCGAGGAAATTCGACGTCTGGAACGCGAGCTGCCCGAAGAAGCCCTCGTACTGCGAGACGCCGGCGCCGAATGTGATCTGGTTGCGGTTCTGCTCTTCGAACTTCAAGCGCACGTCGACCTGGGCCTCGGCGTTCGGCGTCTTCTGCACGTCGATCGCTTCCCCTTCGAGCGGCTTGAAGTACCCAAGCTGGTTCAACCGGCGCACGCTGTATTTCAGCGCCTCGGTGTTGAACACGCCCCCTTCATACAGCCGAATCTCACGCCGGATGACGTTGTCGCGCGTCGTCGTGTTGCCCGCGAAGACGATGCGGTTGATGAAGTACTGCTTGCCTTCCTCGAGCCGCATGGTGATGTTCACCACAGGCTTGTCCCCTGCTCGCTTGACCGCGGGCGCCGCAGGCGCAGCCGCAGGAGCCGCCCCAGGGGCGGCGTCAGGAGCAGCCGCAGGGGCAACCGCAGGAGGAGCAGGAGGACCCGCGGCACCGGCACCGTTCGGATCCGGATCGTTCGGGAACGAATAATCCGGCACGCCGGTGAACTCGAAGTAGCCCGCGCTGCCGTAGACTTCGCGTGCCTTCTCGAAGCCCTTGCGGATCTTCTTCTCGTTGAACCAGTCCCCCGCCTCCATCTTGAACAGCGGGCGCAGGCCTTCGGTCTTCACGACTGTGTTGCCCGCGAAATTGATTTCACCGATTTTGTAGCGCGGCCCTTCGGTGACCGGGATCTGCAGCTCGACGTAGCGCGTGTGGCCGTCCTTCGCGTCTTCCAGGATCTTCAGCTGCGGCTGGCCGATCTGCGCCTTCACATAGCCGCGCTCGCGGTAGTAGGCCTGGACCTTGTCGGCGTCTTCCTCGAACTTGCCTTCCTTGAAGGTGCCGCCGCCGCTGATCCACCCGAACCACGGGGACGGCGCCTTGTTCTCCTTCATCTTGCCGCCGAGCTTTCCATCGCCGATCGCGCTGTTCCCCTGGAACTGCACCGCGCGGATCTTCACCTTCGGTCCTTCGGTGATGTGGAAAGTCAGGTTGACCGTCTTGGACGTGGCGCTCACCGGCTTGATCTCCGGCTTCACCTCCGCGTACTCGTAACCCTTCTCGGCATACAGGTTGCGGACGATGCCGGCGACCTTCCGCACGAGCCCCTGGTCGATGAAAGAGTCGAGCCGGATCTGCAGGTCCTTCTTTTTCAGCTCCTCGTCGATCTTCGAGGTCTCGATCTTCTTCGAGCCGACGTAATCGACGATCTTCACGCGCTGGCGCTCCTCCATGTTGTAGAGGATCACCTTGCCGACGCCGCCGTTCGAGAAGACGTAGTCGTGCGTCTCGACAGCGAGGTCGTCGAGGAAGTTCGTGGCCCACAGACGCTTGAAGTCCGCGAGCATGACCTGCTCGACCTTGTCGTCATACGGCACCCAGCGGTTGCTGGACGGCACGCTGACATGGTTCTTCATCTCCATGTAATAGAGGTAGGTCTGCGCATCGACCACCGGGGAGCCCCCCTGCTTTTCAAAGCAGGGACCGACCTGGTAGACAACGGGGCCGGATCCCGCTGGTGGAAGCTTGGAGGGGGGGCCAATCTGGTAGAGCCCGCCGCATAATGGCAGCGTGCCGGTCGCCGGCTTCGGCGTGGCCGTCTGCACTCGGCCCGCGGAAGCAGGGGGCTGAGCGAAGGCCGGGCTCGCCACCGCAATCAGGGCGGCGGCCACAAAACAACGGAGTTTCAGCATGCAGGCGGAGCCGGCGCTCCTGCGGCGGAATGCCGCAGGAACGCCAAGCGATGATTTTACTGGATTTTAGACGACTGCCGCCAGCTAACGGCTTGGCGGCAGTCGCGCGCCGAAGCTCGCGGCGCGTTCATGGGAGCGAAGGCGGGCGTCAAACCAGCCGACGGCCTTCTTGCGGCTGGCCCGCGGGACGGTACGACAGGGACCCGCCGTCAAGATACACATCGATGTCGCCGCCCTTCAGCTGGCCGCGAATGAGTTCCTCGGACAACGGATCTTCGATGTAGCGCTGGATCGCGCGGCGCAGCGGACGCGCGCCGTACGAGCGGTCCTTGCAGGTCTGCTCGATAACCCAGTCGACCACTTCCTGCGCGAGCTCGAGCCGGATCTTGCGATCGACCAGGTTGTCGTTCAACTGCCGCACGAGCAGCTTGGTGATCGTGCGCAGGTCGTCGTCCGACAGCGCCTCGAACACGATGATCTCGTCGATGCGGTTGATGAACTCCGGGTTGAAGGTCTTGCGGACCTCGCCGAGCACCATGTCACTGACGCTGCGCGCGATGACGCTCGACTCGGTCGACTGGAACCCCAGCGACGCCTTCTTCTGGATGAAGCGGGCGCCGATGTTCGACGTCATGATGATGATGGTGTTCTTGAAGTTCACCCGGTTGCCGAGGCCATCCGTCAGGTGCCCGTCTTCGAACACCTGCAGCAGGATGTTGAACAGATCCGGATGCGCCTTCTCGATCTCGTCGAGCAGGACGACGGAGTAGGGGTTGCGCTTCACCTTTTCGGTGAGCTGTCCTCCCTCTTCGTGGCCGACATATCCCGGCGGCGAGCCAATCAGCTTCGATACCGAGTGCTTCTCCATGTATTCCGACATGTCGAAGCGAATGAGCGCGTGATCGCTGCCGAAGAGGAAGTTCGCCAGCGCGCGGGCGAGCTCGGTCTTGCCGACGCCGGTCGGACCGAGGAATACGAAGCTGCCGACGGGGCGGTTCGGATTTTTCAGGCCCGCGCGTGAGCGCCGGATCGCGCGCGAGAGCGCGCCGATCGCCTTGTCCTGGGAAATGACGCGATTGTGCAGCGCCTCTTCCATCCGCAGGAGCTTGTCGCTCTCGTCCTGATTAATAGAGGTGAGCGGCACGCCCGTCCACTTCGACACGACCTCGTCGATGTCGCTCTTGCCGACCGTCACCTTGCGGGTGTTCGTCTTGACGTCGAATTTCTCGCGGACGAACTGCAGGTTCTCGCGCGCCTGGACTTCCTGCTCGCGGTAGAACTGCGCCTTCTCGAAATTCTTCTCCGAGACGGCGTTCTCCATCTGCTCCACGGCGACGCGGATGCTGCGGTTGATTTCGCCGAATTCTTCGCTGGAGTAGCCCGCCTCGCGCAGTTTGGCGCGGGCGCCGGCCTCGTCGACGAGGTCGATCGCCTTGTCGGGCAGGAAGCGGTCCGTGATGTAGCGGTTCGACTGGTACACCGCGGCCTCGATCGCGTCGTTCGTGTATTCGACGTGATGGAAGTTCTCGTAGCGGTCCTTCACGCCCATCAGGACTTCGATCGTTTCCTTCTCCGACGGCGGGTCCACCTTTACGGCCTGGAACCGGCGCTCGAGGGAGCGGTCCTTCTCGATGTACTTCCTGTACTCCGACGGTGTCGTCGCGCCGATGCAGCGGATCTCGCCGCGCGAGAGGGCCGGTTTGAGGATGTTGGCAGCGTCCAGCGAGCCTTCGGCCGAACCCGCGCCGACGAGCGTATGCAGCTCATCGATGAACACGATGATGTTCGGGTTTTCGGTCAGCTCCTTCATGATCGCCTTGAGGCGCTCTTCGAACTGGCCGCGATATTTCGTACCCGCGACGATCAGCGAAATATCGAGGGCGAGGATCCGTTTGTCCGCGAGGAAGTGCGGGACGTCGCCGTAGACGACCTTCTGCGCGAGCCCCTCGACGATCGCGGTCTTGCCGACGCCCGGCTCCCCGATCAGGACCGCGTTGTTCTTCGTGCGGCGGCAGAGGACCTGCTGCACACGCTCGAGCTCGATGCCACGGCCGACGAGTGGGTCGAGCTGGTTTTTCATCGCCGCTTCGGTCAGGTCGCGGCTGAATTCCGCCAGCAGGGGCGTCTCCTTGACGCGCGTCAGCGTGGTCTTTTCATTCAGGAGCGCCACGATGTCCTCGCGGACCGTGTTCAGGCGCATCCCCTTCTCCATGAGGATGGTCGCGGCGACGGACCGCTCCTCGCGCAGGATGCCGAGCAGCAGGTGCTCGGTCCCGATGTAATTGTGCAGCAGCCGATCCGCCTCTTCGGCAGCGAACTGCAGCACGCGCTTCGTTTCCGCGCTGAACGGGATCTCGACCGAGGTCGAGACCTTCTCGCGGAACACGGTGCGTCCTTCGATCTCTTTGCGAATGGATTCCAGGGACAGATGCGACCGGGCAAAGATGCGGCTCGTAAGCCCCTTGCCCTCGCGGATCAGTCCGAGGAGGAGGTGCTCGGTCTCGATGGAGATGCTGCCGAGCTGTGACGCTTCGTAGCGCGCGAAGAACAGCACCCGCCGCGCCCGTTCTGTGTAGCGTTCGAACATCCGGGATTCCTATGAGGAGGTTGGCGCCATTATACGGCCAAATACGGGAAAATACGAGAGTTATCCGATTGCATCAGGGCATTCGCCCCGTACCGCCCCCACCGTGTAGGACGCCTTCGCGGCACAGTGCGTTTCAGCGCTGCGAAAGCCGTACCTTCGGCGTCTCAGCCAACGACGGCATCCGCTTCAATCTCCACCAGCATGTCCGGGTCGATAAGTCGGCTGACTTCCACCATTGCCGTCGCCGGACGGATCGCGCCGAAGACTTCCCCGTGCGCACGTCCGATCGCCTCCCAGTCGCGGACGATATCGGTGACATAGATACGCGTGCGGACGACGTGATCGATCGATGCGCCGGCGCGCTCGAGCGCGCGCCGAATGTTCGCAAGGGCCTGTAACGTCTGCGCGTGCGCATCCCCCTTCCCCATGAGCGCCCCGTCGTCCCCCGTCGCCGTCGTCCCGGACACGTAGACAACGCTGCCGACCTTCACTGCGCGAGAGTAGCCCACGAGCGGTTCCCACTTCGTGCCGCTGGAGATATTCTGTCGCATGGGGTGATCCTAGCAGGAGACCGGAGGCCGAGGCTGGTTAGACGCTGCTTGTCACGATCTCTCCCAGAGAGCGCAGACAAGCAGAGGGCGCCGGATCACAGAATAATTATCGGGGTGCGAGCGACCAGGCGTGGCCGTTGTTGGAGCAGCTGCCGCCGGGAACGTTCATCTGGCCGTCGATGTTGCCGGACACGGCGATCGCGGTGTTGGAGGGTGCGGCGCCTGTGACAGCACCCGTCACGGAAACGGTCACGCCTGAATTATCGCGAGCGGATCCGGCGATCGTGCCGGAAACCGATGTCGCTCCGACGTGAAGCGTGAGCACGAGCGGTTCGGAGGTGCCCGGAACAGTAATCGTCGCGTCATCGCCTGAACGTGTGAGCGTGACGGCGTACTGCGAGCTCACCGCCGCCGGCGTACCGATGCACAGCGAAGTCGAGAAGCAGAAATTGTTCTGACACACAGGCAGGCCGGACGGCGAGAAGGAAAGAGAGAAGGTATACGGACCGCTGTTGAGAACGATTGCGCGCGGGCCCGTGTCGGTAGGAGTCGGAGAGACGGGCGAACCGCCGCCGCACGATCCGGCGAGCAGGAGCGCGGCGAAGGAGAGCGCGCGGCGCATGCCTCATCTTACCGGAAGACACGCGCCGCGAATCTCTGCCGGCGGCGATCAGGGAGCCGGAACTACTTCTTTTTCGGCATCGCGGGAACGGACGCGCGCACGAGGACGTCCGCTGCGTGCTTGGTCGCTCCCATGTCGTGATACTTCACAGTCACGGAGTCGCCGACCTTCACGTACTGGGTGATCTCGAGCGGTTCTTTGGACTCTTTCGCCGCGGCGGTCTTCTTGGTCGCGCCGGCCACGCTCACGTGCGTCGACTTGTCGACGGCGAAGGTCCATTCGCCGGTCTTGCCCTTCACGGTAAGTGAGCTCGGTGACACGGCCGAGACGGACCCGCTTGCGGTTATCGTCTTGTCCGCCTTCGCCTTCTCTTGGGCGAAAGCCGGACCCGATACCAGGAGAACCCCGAGAACCAACAGCACCAGGCGCTTCATACTGACCTCCTCGTTGAACGGATATACGCAAATGGCTCCGGGATTGTGCCACAAGCCGGGCTAATCAGCGCGCTTCTCGCAGCCGCCCCTCTTCGAGGCGTAAAACCCGGTCGCAGGCGGCCGAAAGGCGCGGATTATGGGTCGCAATAATAGAGGTCAGCCCGCGCTCCCGGTGCATTTCGCGGAGCAGGTCGTGAAGCGTTTCGGCCGTGTGCTCGTCGAGGTCGCCCGTCGGCTCGTCGGCGAGAAGCACGCGCGGCTCCATCACCAGCGCGCGCGCGATTGCCACGCGCTGCTGCTCCCCTCCCGACAGCATTCCCGGTTTGTGCGAAAGCCGCTCGCCGAGACCGACGCGCTCGAGGAGTAAGCGCGCGCGCGCGTCGCGCTCTTCGGACCGAAGGCGTGCAATGCGCATCGGCATGCCCGCGTTCTCGAGCGCGGTGAATTCGGGCAGCAGGTGATGGAACTGGAAGACGAAGCCTACGTGCTTGTTTCGGAACGCGGTCAGTTCGTCCGGCTTCATCGTCGCGAGCTCCGTGTCGCCGAGATGCACCGAGCCGCCGTCGAGGGCATCGAGCCCGCCGAGCACGTGCAGCAGCGTGCTCTTGCCCACGCCGGACGCACCGACGACCGCGATCATTTCACCGGACTCGACGACGAGATCGAGTTGCCGCAAAACGGGCAGCCTCGTCGTCCCGACAACGTAGGACTTGTCGACGCCGCGCGCTTCTAACAAAGCCATTACTGGTAACGAAGCGCCTGGGCGGGATCCAGCTTCGACGCCTGCCGTGACGGATAGATCGTCGCGACGAAGCAGATCAGCAGTGCCGCGATGACGACCGACAGCAGGTCGAGCGGCAGCAACGTGAACGGAACGTAGGAGATCTGGTAGACGTCGATCGGCACGTGGATCAATTTGTACCGGTCGAGGAGAGCGATGGTCGTCACACCGGCGATCGTGCCGCCGCCGGTTCCGATCAGCCCGATGATCAGCCCCTGCAGCATGAAGATACGACGGATGCTCGCCGCGGAGCTCCCCATCGTCTTCAGGATCGCGATGTCGCGGCTCTTCTCCATCACGAGCAGCACGAGCGACGCGATGATGTTGAGCGCGGCGACCATGATGATCAGCCCGATGGTGATCGAGATCGCCATCTTTTCGAGCCACAGCGCCGAGAACAGCGACTTGTTCATCTGCGCCCAGTCCTGCGTGGCGTACTCGTCGCCGAGGCGCCTGGGAATGTCTTCGGCCACGCCCTGCGACGCGAACATGTCGTCGAGGCGCACCTGCATGAAGTCCGGCTTGTCCTTGCCGAACACCCGCTCGCCGACGGGCAGATCGATGAGCGCGTACTCGCTGTCGAATTCGTAGAGGCCGAGGCTGAAGATACCGACGACCTTGAACGCGCGCGTCCGCGGCATCGGCGTAAACGGCGTCAGGATCTGATCGGGCGTGATCAGTCGCACGGTGTCGCCGACTTTGACTTCGAGCGTCTTCGCCAGGTCGACGCCGAGGACGATGCCGTCCATCTCGTCGGCGGCGCTCCGGATCGCGTCGAGACTCCCCTGCCGCATTGCGGCGCGGATCTCGGTGACGGTCGGCTCGAGCGCGGCGTCGACCCCCTTCATCGTGACGGGGGCCTGCGCATCGACGCCCGACGTCAGCAGTCCCTTGCCGAGGACTGCGGGCGCCGCCGCAACCACGCGCGGCACTTGTTTCAGCTTCGCCACTTCCGCGGGAATGTCGCGGATGCCTTCACCGAGCTTGAAGACGTACACGTGCGCGGAGGAGCCGACGATCCGCTCACGCAGCTCCTTCTGGAGTCCCGTCATGAGCGCCATCGAGATCAGCACGGCCATCACGCCGACGCAGACACCGATGATGGAAATGAATGAGATGAGCGAAATGAACGCCTGCTTCCGCTTCGCCAGCAGGTAGCGGACCGCGACAAAGACTTCGTAGGGCAGATCGTTCATCCGACAGCTTCAACTATACGTCGGCGGGACCGTTCGGTACGTGGAGAAGACGTTGACAAGCAGTTGTCGATTAGCTTCGTGGCCGCATCAACGGGAACAGGATGACATCCCTGATGGATGGACTGTTGGTCAGCAGCATGACGAGCCGGTCGATGCCGACCCCTTCGCCGGCGGTCGGCGGCAGGCCGTACTCGAGGGCGCGGATGTAGTCCTCGTCCATGGCGTGCGCCTCGAGATCGCCCGCGACCTTATCCTTCAACTGCGCCTCGAAGCGGCGGCGCTGCTCCGCGGGATCGTTCAGCTCGCTGAAGGCGTTCGCCACTTCAAAGCCGCCGACGTAGAGCTCGAAGCGCTCCACCGTGTCGGGATCGTCGGCGCGCTGCTTCGAGAGCGGCGAGACCTCGGTGGGGAAGTCGTAGACGAACGTCGGCTGGATCAGCGAATTCTGGTTGAGGCGCTCGAAGATTTCCGTCGCGATCTTTCCCGGCCCCCATGCCGGCATCAGCTCGATCCCGAGCTTGCGCGCGACGCCGGCCGCGGCTTCGCGATCGCGGAGGTCCGCGTCGCTGACGGTGATACCCAGCGTTCTCTCGGCGCTGTCACGCGCGCCCTCGCGCAGCGACACGCGGCGGTAGGGAGGAGCCAGCGAAATCGCGTGCTCCCCGAACGTGATCTGATCGGTGTCCGCCGCCTCACGCGCGACCGTCGAAAGCATCTCCTCGGTCATGTCCATCAGCTCGCGATACTCCGAGTACGCCTGGTAGAACTCGAGCATCGTGAACTCGGGATTGTGCTGCGTCGAAATCCCTTCGTTGCGGAAGTTACGGTTGATCTCGTAGACGCGTTCCAGCCCGCCAACTGTGAGCCGCTTCAGATACAGCTCCGGCGCAATGCGCAGGAAGAGCTGCATGTCGAGCGTGTTGTGATGCGTCACGAACGGGCGCGCCAGCGCACCGCCGGCGATCGGCTGCATCATCGGCGTCTCGACTTCGAGATAGCCACGCGCGTTCAGGAACGTGCGGATACTCGCGAGGACCTTGCTGCGTGTCTCGAATACGTGGCGTGAATCCGGATTGACGATCAGATCCAGGTAGCGCTGCCGATAGCGAATCTCGACGTCCTGCAGCCCGTGCCACTTCTCGGGAAGCGGAATGAAGCACTTGGCGAGGAACTCGAGCTTCGACGCCCAGATCGTGAGCTCGTTCGTCTTTGTCCGGAACAGGTGCCCCGACACGCCGACGAAATCGCCCAAGTCGAGCAGCTTGAACACCGCGAAGTCGCGCTCGCTCAGCGCATCCTTCCGGATGTAGACCTGGATCTTCGAACGGCCGTCGGAGATGACGAGAAAGTTCGCCTTGCCGAAGCTGCGGATCGCCAGGATCCGGCCCGACGTTGTCGTCTCGACGCGCCCGGCTTCGAGTTCCTCGCCAGTCGTCGCGCTGTGCGCGGCGACGAGCCCCGCGACGGTGTCGGTGCGTGCGAAGGCGTGCGGGTATGCCGTCACGCCGAGCCGCTGCAACTCGTCGAAGTTCGCCCGCCGCTGGCGAATCTGCTCTGATTCCGATCCGCGATCCTCTGTCATCGATCCTCGGCCGTCACTCCCGTTCCAGCGTTTTCTTGACCGCGTCGAGCACGCCATTGATCAGCGGCACCGGCTCTTCGCCGCTGAACGTGCGCGCGAGCTCCAGCGCCTCGTTGATGATCACCCTCGCCGGCGTTTCCTGTTCGGTCAGCAGCTCGTAGATTGCCAGTCGCATCACCAGCTTGTCGACGACCGCCACGCGTTCGATGCGCCAGTTCTTCAGGTGCTTCGCGATCAGTTCGTCGGCCTCGGCCACGCGCGCGATAGTGCCTGCGACCAGCGCATTCGCCCACGTGCGATTGTTCTCGTCGACGACGGCCTCAGGTACCGCGTCCGCGTGCTCATCTTCGGGTGAGGGGGGCGCGTCCCGTCCAGGCCAGTACGTGCGCACCGCTTCCTGCGCCGAGACGCGGCCGATCTCCCACTGATAGAGCATCTGCAGCGCCGCCTCGCGGGCGCGGTGCCTCGCGGCGATCATTGGTCCTCGCCGGCGGCAGAATTGGCGCAGCGTTGCCGGTGCCTTGCGGCGATCATGCGCGGAACCCGAACGGGCGGTTCGACCCGCCAGAAAGCGACTTGTAGAGCGCCGCCATCTCGATCGCGGCCGCGGCGGCTTCCCGTCCCTTGTTATCGGAATCGTGTCCGGCCCTGGCCGCCGCCTGCGCGAGCGTGTCGGTCGTAAGGACGCCGAACGACATCGGCACGCCCGTCTCCCCCGCCGCATCTGTGATGCCGTGCGCGACGGCAGACGCGATGTAGTCGAAGTGCGGCGTTTCCCCGCGGATGATGCAGCCCAGGCAGACAATCGCGTCGAAGCGGCCGGATTCGGCCGCGGCGCGCGCCGCCTGCGGAATCTCGAACGCGCCGGGCACCGAGAACTGCTGGACGTGCCCCTCGGTGGCACCGGCTTCCTTCAGAGCGGCGACCGCGGCCTCGCGCAGGCTGCCTGTGATCTCCTCGTTGAAACGCGAGACGATCACGGCAAAACGGAACGGCGACGCGTCGCCGAGCGGCCGGCGCGCCTGGTCCTCGGTTCGCACGATTACTTCCCCTTGAACTCCGCTTTGCGCTTTTCGAGGAATGCCTTCGTGCCTTCGCGCATGTCCTCGGTGCTCGCGACGAGGCCGAAGAGCGTCGCTTCGAACACCTGCGCCTGCGCAAAAGGCATCTCGATTCCCTTGTGGACCGCCTCCAGGATGTAGCGGACCGCAATCGGGGCCTTCGACGCGAGCGTCGATGCGAGCTTCTTCGCCTCGGTCATCAACTCCGCCGCAGGCACGACGCGGTTGACGAGTCCGAGGCGGTGCGCTTCCTGCGCGGAAATCTGGTCTCCCGTCAGGAGCAGTTCGAGCGCGCGGCCGCGGCCGACGATTCGTGCAAGGCGCTGTGTGCCCGCATACCCTGGAATGATGCCGAGATTGATCTCCGGCTGTCCGAGCTTCGCCGTGTCCGCCGCGATGCGGATGCAGCACGCCATCGCGAGCTCGCAGCCGCCGCCAAGCGCGTAGCCGTTGATGGCGGCAATCACGGGCTTACCCATGTGCTCGATGAGATCGAAGACGTGCTGCCCGGCCACCGCGTGCTCGCGCCCGCTGACCGGCGTCTGCGTTGCCAGCTCGTTGATGTCCGCCCCGGCGATGAACGATTTCTCTCCGGCGCCCGTGAGAATCACGACGCGCACGCCGGCATCGTGCTTCAACTCGAGGATGGCGCGCCGCAGCTCGTCGAGCGTCTGCGTGTTCAGCGCGTTCAGGACCTTGGGACGGTTGACCGTGAGGATCGCGACGCCGCCGTCGCGATCGAGCAGCAGGTTGTCGAAGCTCATAGCGGCAATGGATACATCAGCCAGCCGAGGATGTAGGCCGCGGCCACGAACCCGCCGAGCATCATCGCGCCGGTCTTGAGCTGCTCGCGCGGATCATCGCGCAGCAGCACGGCGAACACCAGCGACACGAAACAGGCGAACAGGACCATCAGCCAGAAGTGGCTCGTCATCGCCGCTATTTCCGTCCCATCGCAATGTCGAACGCGTCGAGAACCACCAGCAAATTCAACAGGCCGGCGGTCATCAGGAACGTGTTGCCGTACTCGTAGGAGACCGCGGTCACCTTCCCGGCGCCAGCGTCAAACATCTTCGCGAGGAAGAACGGCGCGCCGATCCCGCGGTTGGCGATGGCACCGAGGAAGACGAGCGGATCGGAGAGCTCCAGCGGAAACAAGCGCCCCTCCAGCCACAGGCCCGTCAGAAACATGAGCGGCAGGGCGATGAAGAAGATCAGCCCCTTCTGCCGGCGTCCGACGACGAGATGACCGGCCCCCGGAATGAGCCATGCGAGGCCGCACACCAGCGCCAGGCGTCCCGGCTCGGCTGCCGCGCGGGGACGCTCCGCGGCTGTGGATTTTGTCGCCATTCGATCAACGCATTCTACCTCACGGCCACGGCCGACGGCTCATTCACAAAGCTCACCAAGATCTGTAAGACCACAAAGACTTTGTGATCTTGATCCTCTTAGTGGTCTTTGTGAAAAGGCCGTGGGCCGTGGGCAAGAGTCGTCAAGACCAGCCGTCCCGCCGTGAAGCCGAGTGGCAGCGCCGCAACGAAACGCGTCAGGTTCGAGAAATGTGCGAAGCCGGCGAATTCGAGGCTCCATGTGATCAGTGTTGGCAACGCCGCGATGGCGAGAATGCGGCGCGCACGAGAAGTCGAGAACGCATATGCGGCGAGCAGCGCGAAAGGCACGGCAAGCGCGGCCCCGACATAGAGGCCAGTGCACCGCGCACAGACGGCCATCTGATGGCCGTGGATGAAGAAGGAACGATCCGGCCGCTGATGACAGATGTAGCGGCCGATCGGAAAGAGCACGCCTGGCGCGAGGAACAACAGCGCCACCCAGAGCGCTATTCCGAGCCCTAATGCGATCTGCGCGTATCGTTGCAAGCGCCGATTCTAACGCGGCTGCTGCATACCTCCGACGCTCAGCACCGTTGTCGCGGCGCCACCGGCCGTGTAGCCCTGCCGCGTGCGCGGATGCAGCGCCGGCCTCGTCACGATCTGCACGATGACGCGCCGGAAGCGCCCGTCCGCGCGGGTATTCGCCGGCACGTAGCCGATCGAATACTGCGTCGCGAGCTCGGTGGCGATGGTGCCGTAAACGGACTTCAAATCCGTCGTCGCCGGAAAGAACGCCTGCGCGCCGGTCTCGCGGGCGAGCGTCTTCATCGCGAAGTCCGAGTCCGAGAAGTAACGCTTCGTGCCCTGCTGCCGAAGCAGATCGTACTTCGACTGCAGGCCGACGGTGTAGATGTTGACGCCCGTCGTCCTCGCCAACCCGACGACGTCGTCGAAGCTCACGAGGCTCGACGTATCCTGCCCGTCGGACAGGACGACGATGGCCTGGCGGCGGACGTCGGCGCCGGCGCGCGCCGGCTGCGCGAACTGCTTGAGCGCAACGTAGAGCGCGTTGTTCAGCGCGGTCGAGCCGTGTGCGATCGTCCCGCGCACCGCTTTCTCGAGGAGCGCGCGATCGGACGTCAGCGGCTGGAGCACGGTCACCGAATCCGCGAAGCCCACCACGGCGCCGCGATCGCCAGCCCGCAGCGACTTGAGGAATCCCGACGCGGCGTCGTGCACGACGTCGAGCTTGTCCCCCATGCTGGAACTCATGTCGATGAGGACGATCAGATCAATCGGGACGGCGGCGGACTCGAAGAATCGGACGTCCTGCTTGACGCCATCCTCGTAGACGGCGAAATCGTCAAGCTGCAGTCCCGCGACATACTTCGAGCCGTCGTCCTGCACCGTGACGTTGAGCGCCACGAGCGCCGATCCGCTCTTGAAAACCGTGCCCTGCTGCTGCGGCGCCGCGACGGGCGAGGTCTGGGCGACCGCTGATGCAGCGTTGAGGGTGAGGGCGGCGGCAAGGACGGCGACAACGTTCACGACGAACCTCCGCCGCGCGCCGGTGCAATTTGGATTCCGTCAGCCATTCCGCGGATTCATTGAGCGAAACCGCGGATCAGCGGTGGCGCCTGCCGTCTACCTCATGTAAAAAGCGGTAGCGAACGTAAGAGATGGAATCTGGATGAAATTAAAGCGGGCCGAAGTGAGCGGCGTAACGGGTGGTGAATTCGTCCCACGTGTACGCGTGGCTCTGGCCTCCGAGGTGTTCAAGAGCGTAAGTGGCCGCCACGCTTCCCAGGCGGCACGCGATTTCGAGTGTCGCGCCTGTCGCGAGTCCCTTCAGCAGCCCGCCGCGGAAGGCATCGCCGACGCCCGTTGGATCGACAATAGCGCGCGGAGCCACGGCGGGGACGGCGTTCGTCGTCCCCCCCTGCCGGATCGTGCATCCCTGTTCTCCGCGCGTCACGATGAGCGCGCCGGCGCGTCCGATGATCGCGTCGTCGTCCATTCCGGTCTTCTGCTTCATCAACTCCATCTCGTAGTCGTTGCAGATGACGATCGCGGCCCCCTGGATGCCTTCGGCGAGCTCTTCACCCGACATGCGCGCGCACTGCTGGCCCGGGTCCCACACGAACGGGATCCCGAGCGTCCGGCACTCCTCCGCGTACTGCACCATCGCGGCGGGATCGTTCGGCGAGATGATCACCATCTTCGCGTTCATCACGGTGCGGAACGACAACTCCCCCGCGTTGGCCATCGCGCCCGTGTAGAAGGAGGCGATCTGGTTGCTTTCGGTGTCCGTGCTGCAGAAGAAAGACGCTGTGAACTTGTCCGGGACCTGTTTGACGAGTGACGTGTCCACGCCCGCTGCCTCGAGCCAGCGGCGATAGTCGTCGAAGTCCTGGCCGGCAGTGCCCATCAGGCGCGGCCGCTCCCCGAGCAACGCGAGCGTGTACGCGATGTTCGGCGCGCAGCCGCCACGCCGCTTGTCCATGGTGTCCACGAGGAAGCTCAGGCTGACGCGGTTCATGTGTTCCGGCAGGAAGTGCTCGGTGAACTTGCCCGGAAACGACATCAGGTAATCGAACGCAATCGACCCGGTGACGATCGTAGACATCTATTTCAGGTACCTGCTGATGATCGGGGCGAGATCCTTCTTGACGCGCTCAGGAACCACATCCGGCCGCGTGAGGATTGCGTGCTGCAGCGCGTTCGCGCACTCGCACTTTCGCTCGTAAGGAAGATTCGACACGGCTTCCGCGATCACCTGCTGCGCGGTCTTCGCGTTCGCCACGAGATTCTGGATGATCATGTCCACGGTCACCGAGTCGTGCTCGGGGTGCCAGCAGTCGTAGTCGGTGACGAGCGCGATCGTGGCGTAGCAGATCTCCGCCTCGCGCGCGAGCTTGGCTTCCTGCAGGTTGGTCATTCCGATGATGTCCATGCCCCAGGAGCGATAGAGCTTCGACTCCGCCAGCGTCGAGAACTGCGGCCCTTCCATGCACACGTACGTGCCCCCCTTGTGGACTGTCGCGCCGACTTTCGTGCACGCCTTGTGCGCGACGTCGCCGAGCGTGCCGCACACGGGATGCGCGAAGGCCACGTGCGCCACCAGACCGTTGCCGAAGAACGTGCTGACGCGTCCCTTCGTGCGGTCGAAGAACTGATCGGGAATGACCAGATGCTGCGGCACGTACCGTTCCTGCAGGGATCCGACGGCGCTGGCCGACAGGATGTACTGCACGCCGAGCGTCTTCATGCCGAAGATGTTCGCGCGGTAGTTCAACTCGGTCGGTGTGTAGCGGTGCCCGGCGCCGTGCCGCGCGAGGAACGCGACGCGCTTTCCGCGCAGCGTTCCGATGACGTAAGGGTCGGAGGGATCGCCGAACGGCGTCGACACCTTTCGTTCTTCCCTGTCCGTCAAGTCCGCCATGTCGTAGAGGCCGGATCCGCCGATGATGCCTATGGTGATCGCTTCGCTCATGGTGTCGTTGGCTCCACGGACAGACGCCGGTCCTTCGCGCGAATATAGCCGGCCGCAACCTGCGGATCGTGCTCGAAGAAAATCAGATACTCGTTTTCAACCGCTTCCTTGATGAACGCCCTCTTGAAGTCGAGCGTTTCCATCGGGTAAAGATCGTATGCCATGATCCACGGCACGTCGATGTGCGCCGTGGTCGGGATCAGATCCGCGGTGAAGACGGCCGTCTTGCCACCGGACTCGATGTAGATGATTTGATGGAACCGCGTGTGGCCGGCGGTGCGCCGCACGCGGACGCCCGGCATCACCTCCTCGTCTCCTTCTATGAAGTCGACGACACCTGCCTCCTGCAGCGGCACGTAGTTCTCCGCGAAGTAGCTGGCACGGTTCCGCTCGTGCGGATGCGTCGCATCCTCCCACTCTCCGCGGCTGATGACGTAGCGCGCATGTGGAAACCGCGGGACATTACCAGGGGCCGTAAAGCCGCCGGCGTGATCGAAATGGAGGTGCGAAGCCAGGACGATCTGGATGTCGGCCGCGCTGATTCCGGCGCGCGCCATGGTGACGTCGAGATTCTCCCGGCGATCGAAGCCATAGATGTCCGCGAACTTCGCGTCCATCTTGTCTCCCGCGCCCGCGTCGATGATCATGAGCGGACCGCTCGCCGGTCGCACCAGCAGCGGCCGCATCGCCATCGTGATCCGATTGCGCTCGTCCGCCGCCGCGCGCTTTTCCCACAGCGTCTTCGGCACGACGCCGAACATGGCGCCGCCGTCGAGGCGGAAGTATCCGTCGAGCAGCGTCGTCAGCTCGAAGTCACCGAGCGTCATGCTTGAACTCGACGCTTCGAACTTCGACCCTTCGACGTCATCGCCCGGAGGTCTCCTTCGAGCCGTCTTCGAGGCCTCCGACTCCTTCGAGTGAGACGCGCTGTTTCAGCTCGACGAGCACGCCGTGAGCGCTGGAGGGATGGATGAACGCGACGAGGGAGCCGTGCGCCCCTTCGCGCGGCACCTCATCGATCAGCCGGACACCTTTCTCCTTCAGCCGCGCGAGTGCGGTGCGGATGTCATCCACGCGCAAGGTAATGTGGTGGATGCCGGGACCACGCCTGGCCACGTATTTCGCGATCGGAGAATCGTCCGCCGTCGCCTCGAGCAGTTCGATCGCCGATTCTCCGACCGGCATGAAGTGCGCACGCACGCGCTGCGAGGCGACCTCCTCGGGCGCTTCAACCTTCAGGCCAAGCGCGTCGCCATAGAACGCGAGCGCCTGCCCGAGATCGCCAACGGCGATCCCGATATGATCGAGGAGAGGTCCCTTGCGATCAGTTGACGCGGCCTTCAGACCGCGCGTCGTGATTTCATCGACGACCGTATAAGGGTCGGTGGCTCGCGCGGCAATCGCATCCAGCATGGCCTCGAATTCGCCCGGCGTCAGGACCTGCTGCTCGACGTGCTGCACGAAGCGGTGCGCGAGCAGCTCCTTCACCCGGAACTCCGCGCGCGCGCGCCGGCGCTCGCCGAGGGTGGCGGCGGTATGCGTGCGGAACCGCTCGATCTCGGCAACCAGCTCCGGCACGCCTTTTCCTGTCGTCGCCTCGGTCTTCACGATCGGTGGCCGCCAGCTCCCCTGGCCGTAGGACTCCAGCGAGAGCGTTGCTTCTATCGACGCCACCGTCCGATCGGCCCCTTCGCGATCTGCCTTGTTGACGACGAAGATGTCCGCGATCTCCATGATGCCGGCCTTCAGCGCCTGCACTTCGTCGCCGCTGCCCGGCACGAGCATCACGATCGATACATCGGCGGTGCGGACGATGTCGACTTCGTCCTGGCCGACACCGACCGTCTCGATGAGCACGATGTCCTTGCCGGATGCGTCGAGGACGAGGGCGGCTTCGGCGGTGGCGCGCGCGAGACCGCCGAGATTGCCGCGCGTGGCCATGCTGCGGATGAAGACGCCGCTATCTGCGACGTGCGCCTGCATGCGGACGCGGTCGCCGAGGATCGCGCCGCCGCTGTAAGGGCTCGTGGGATCCACGGCGACGACGCCGACGGTGCGATTGCTGCGGCGCAGCTCCGCAACCAGGCGATCGACGAGAGTGCTTTTGCCGGCTCCAGGTGATCCGGTGATCCCGATCAGGTATGCGCGACCAGTGTGCGGAAATACGCGGCGGACCAGTTCGGCCCCCTGCGGCGCTTCATCTTCGATCAGGCTGATGGCGCGCGCGACGGCCCGCGGGTCCCCCTGGAGGACGCGCTCGGACAGGCTGGGAGGCTGCGTCACGCCAGCAACTGCCGCGCAATCACCAGGCGCTGGATCTCGCTGGTGCCTTCGCCGATCGTGAGGAGCTTCACGTCGCGGAAATATTTCTCGGCCGGATAGTCCTTCACGAAGCCGTAGCCGCCGTGGATCTGCACGCAGTCGTCCGCCACTTTCACGGCGACCTCGCTGGCATAGAGCTTTGCCATCGCGGACTCGCGTGTCATCCGTTTGCCCTGATCCTTCAGATATGCAGCGCGGTATGTGAGCAGCCGCGCGGCCTCGATCCTCGTGGCGGCGTCCGCGAGCTTCCACTGGATCGCCTGGAACGCCGCGATTGGCTGGCCGAACTGGCGGCGCTCTTTCGCGTATCGCCGTGCCGCTTCGTACGCGCCCTGTGCCAGGCCGACCGACAGCGCGGCGATCCCGATGCGCCCCGAGTCGAGCACCTGCAGCGTGTTGATGAAACCCTGGCCTTCTTCGCCGAGCATTTGCGAGCCGGGGATGCGGCAGTCCTGAAAAACCACTTCGCTCGTATCGCTCGCGCGCATCCCGAGCTTGTTCTCTTTTTTTCCAGCGCTCATGCCGGCGGTGCCGTGTTCGAGGACGAATGCGGAAATGCCGCGGTGCCCTTTCGTCCGATCGGTCACCGCCATCACCACCATCACGCCGCCAATCTTGCCGTGCGTGATGAAACTCTTGGCGCCGTTCAGGACCCAGCACTCCCCCTGCCTGACCGCCGTCGTGCGCATGCCCGCCGCGTCGCTGCCGGCGCTCGCCTCGGTGAGCCCCCACGCGCCCAGCACTTCTCCCTTCACGAGTCGCGGCAGATAGCGCTGCTTCTGCGCGTCGTTGCCGAACATGTTGATGTGCGAGCTGCAGAGGCCGTTGTGCGCGGCGACAGAGAGCGCAATCGCCGGACACACGCGCGCGAGCTCTTCGATGCAGATGCAGTAGTCGACCGACGACATCGCGGATCCGCCGTACTGCTCGTCGAACTGGATGCCCATCAACCCGAGCGCGGCGAGCTTCGGCAGCAGATCCATCGGGAAGTGCTGCGCTTCGTCCCATTCCATGACGTGCGGCCGCATCTCCGCTTCCGCGAACTCGCGCACGGTGTCGCGGAGAAGGCGTTGTTCATCGGTCGGCCTGAAGTCCACTGCCCGCAATTATACCGGCGAGAGCGCGGAGACGACGTTAACCACAGAGTCACAGAGTCCCAGAGGACGCAGAGAGACTATAGGGTTTTGCGTTCTTAGATTTGTTGCTCTGTGCTCCCTCTGCGCCTCTGAGGCTCTGTGGTAGACGTGGCGCGTGATGGCGCAGGAGGTTACGATGGGGCATGAAGAGATTCGTCGCGGCTGCACTCTTTCTGATGCTCGCGCCGGTTCCGGCGTCGGCTGATGTCACAGGATTCATCGGCGTGAACGGGACGCCGACCAAGCGAGCGGTGAAAGGGTTCGCGGTCGGGACAGGATTGCTGATCGTGGGTTTCGAAGCGGAGTACTGCGACACGAGCGAGGATCTCGTGCTTGCGGGGCCGCGGCTGCGCACCGTGATGTTCAACGGCCTCGCGCAGACGCCGTTCCCGATCGCCGGGATGCAGTTCTACGCGACGACCGGCGGCGGCTTTTACCGCGAGTCGTTCTCGACGGAGCCGAACGGCAACGAAACGAGCTTCGGCACGAACATCGGCGGCGGCGCAAAGATCTCCGTCGCCGGCCCGTTGCGCCTCCGCGTGGACTACCGAATCTTCAATCTGCGAGGAAGCCCCAGACACGCCACCGTGCAGCGATTCTACGCGGGGATTAACCTGAAGTTCTGATATGGAAAGACCGTTAGTCAACCTTTGAGATACGGCCTGTGGGAATGTGGGCGCGCG
>DASPXV010000226.1:0-17279 GCA_035637115.1 Vicinamibacterales bacterium | reverse complement strand
TGCTGCGCGACCGACGAACGCAGGCGGAAGGGGCGACGACCGCTGAAACTCTCGCTGATTTTCCGACGCTGTGTGAAGAGGATAGTCGAGCGGCGATCGCGTTCGCCGCCGCCTCCGCCCAGGAGGACCTGCCGCTCGTCGGAACACCGATCAGACGGTGAAGATCAAACTGGACGAGAATCTGCCCGAGGTCCATAGGGCCTTGATGGCGGTGCTACTGGTGATCGCATGACACTGAAGGCTCGAGTGAAAGCCGGGCGGCTTGCGCCCTTCGCGAGCATTACCACGGCCGGACGATGACGAGTCACCGCCGGCCTGCCCCGTTCAAGACGTCGATCAGCGCGCGCTCGAATCGAGCCGTATCCGACGACAGGCCGACGCGCATCCGCACACCGGTCGGGATTCGATCGTGCGGCCGGAGGAGGGCTCGTCCTGGACGACGTCGATGCTGAGCCAGTCGTCGTCGACCAGCGTCGGGTTCGTGCCGGCGAGCGCCGCGAGCGGATCCCACCAGAACACCGGCAGTGCCGCGTTGATCGCACCGAGGAGGATGGGGTCGTTCATCAGCCTCGCGACGTAGATCGCCGAAGGCGTGCTGGCCGCTGCCGTCAGCGTGCCGATGTAGGCGACGCGCACCGGCACGTCGAGGACCGCGTCGGCGACCAGGTGTGCTAACCTCGCACGCTGACCGTCCACTTCACGGGACGGCGCGTGTCAGTCCTGGCGGGCGCGTCAGACCCTAGCATTCACCACCATGATCCTGAGCTCGCCACAGCTTCGGCGCTTCGTGCGGCGCACGCTCGTCGAGGCGACGGTGACGAAGGCTCTCGATCGGCCGCAGCTCGCGTCCGCATTCAATACTCTCTGCGAGCGCCTTCGCCAGCGGCTCCAGCCGTTGTTCGGCACGAGCGCTGTGACCGCGCTGTTCGCGCGAGCCTTGCACGTCGCGACGGCGGAGTTTCCTTGGCTTGCGGACGTGATCGGAAAGAGCGGAGAGGGATGCTCCGCGAACATCATCACGGGTCCAGAGGTCGACATCGCCAGCTTGGAAGACGGACTCGCCACGGTGCTGGCCCATAACATCGCCCTCCTCAGTACGTTCGTCGGCGACGACTTGGTGCTTCCCCTCGTGCAGGAGGCGTGGGGCACGGCGATGCTGGCCGAGGATCGGCCAGGACCAAAGGTGATCAATGAGTGAGTCACGGAACGTGCCCATCAATCGGCTCCCGTCCGGGGTGGGGAAACTGGATGCGATCCTCGGTGGAGGGTGGCCGGAATATTCCTTCAATCTGGTGGTCGGCGAACCCGGGTGCGGCAAGACGACGCTCGCCCACCAATTCATGTTCGCGAATGCGACGCCGGAGCGTCCGGCGCTGTACTTCACGGTCCTAGGCGAACCGACGCTCAAGATGTTGCGCTATCAGCAGCAGTTCACGTTTTTCGACCGCGCGAAGGTGAATCGCGTCGTGCAGTTCGCGAACCTCAACGACGAGGCGCTCACCAACGATCTGAGCAAGGTCCTGGACGCCATCGTGGCGAAGGTTGACGAACTCTCGCCGCGCATCGTCATCGTGGATTCCTTTCGCACGCTCATTCCCAAGTCCGAGCGCGACGGCAGCATGTCGACACAGGACTTCGTGCAGCGCCTCTCCATGAAGCTGACGTCCTGGCAGGCAACCACGTTCTTGCTCGGCGAGTATCCAGAGGCGCAGATCCGCGAAAATCCCGTATTCACCTTGGCCGACGGTTTAGTCGTGATGACGCAGCGCGTCGATCGAAACTCCATGGTGCGTCAAGTGCAGGTGATGAAGATGCGCGGCAATGCGCCGCAACCTGGCCTGCACACCATTCGGATTTCCAATGACGGCGTGTCGGCGTTTCCTCGCATGCTCAAGCCGGTCGAAGAAGCGCAGACCACGATCACGCGTGAGCTAATCTCGACGGGTATTCCTGGCCTTGACGAAATGCTCGGCGGCGGCACGTTGCGCGGGAATGCGGTGCTGGTCGCAGGGCCGGTCGGCTCCGGCAAAACGACGACGGCCGTGCAGTTCATCGCGGAAGGCGTGAAACATCAGGAACCCGGCGTGGTGGTGATCTTCGAGGAAACCGCACCCAAGTATCTGGACCAGGCGAAGGCGCTCGGTGTCGATCTGGAAGAGATGTCGCGGCAGGGACTGGTGGAGGTCGTGTATGTGCGTCCGTTGGATCTCTCGATGGACGAGACTCTCTATGCGATTCAGTCGGCGGTGGACAAGGTCCGCGCGAAACGCGTCGTGCTCGACTCGATTTCCGGACTCGAGGCGGCGCTCGCACCGGCCTTCAAAGAGGATTTCCTCGAATCGCTGTATCGCTTGCTGGGCGCGCTCACCGGCGTCGGTGTGACGATCCTGCTCACCGTCGAAGCCACCGAAGCCTACAACGAGATGCGGTTTACGCCGCATCCGATCTCGTTCCTCACGCACGACATCATCCTGCAGCGCTACTTCGAAATCGACGGCGAACTGCGCACCTTCGTCACGGTCGTCAAGACGCGTGCGCGGGCCCATAGCCGCGACTTGCGCGCGTATGACGTGACCTCGAACGGCGTCGTCGTGGGCAAGCGCCTGAGCGAGTTCACCGGCATCATCACGGCGGTGCCCCGCGTCCACGGCCCTCGCAAGAAGCGAACGAAGTCAACGCGTTAGGTTTCAACCTACTGGAAATTCGACCGTCGACTGCGTCGGGGCGCCAACGGCCGGACCGACGAGACCGAATCAGTCCGCATCGGCAAGTCGATCGTGCAGGTCGTGCCGAGTCCTTCCCCAGGGCTCGCCAGTTGAATCCGTCCGCCATGCAATTCAACGAGCGCGCGGGTGATCGTCAGCCCCAAGCCCAGTCCCTGCGAGTTGGTCGGCCCCCCGTGTCGCGAGCCTTGTCGAAATCGTTCAAAAACATGCGCTAACTCCTCCGAGGCGATGCCACGGCCGGTGTCTCGAATCGTCACGTGTGCTGCGGCATCGGTGGCCGTCAAGGAGACATCGACTGACCCACCGACGTCCGTGAATTTCACCGCATTGACCAGGACGTTCAGAAAGACTTGTCGCAGCCGATCGGCATCGGCCACTAGCGGCGCGAGGTCATCGACGATCGCCAGGCGCAGCACCAGCTGTTTTTCTGCCGCGATTGGCTTGACCGCGTCCACGGCATGTCGAATCACGTCGCCCAGATTCGTGGGGCCTGGCTGGATTGCGAGCGTGGACGACGAGAGGCGTACCGCATCCAGCAAATCCTCGACCAGTTTGAGCTGGGCCGTGGCGTTGTGTTGAATGACCTCCAGTCCACGGTCCATGGATCCGGGATCTGGTCGCTTCAAGATTGCGCACCACCCGAGGATGACGTTGAGTGGGGCGCGGAGTTCATGAGACACCATTGCGAGAAACTGATCTTTCGCGCGATTGGCGGCCTCCGCGCCCTCGCGCGCCTCTTGCTCCTGAATGTTCGCGATCAGCAACCGGCCCGCGATTCGCCGCAGCGTCTCGACCGCTGCGGCTGATTCGCGCACCGCCGGCCCTGGCTGCTCCGGAGTCGCATTCGGCTGCTCGTCCACGTCATCAACAGCCGATCGGCGCAGCCGCTCAAATTCCCGGCGCAACACGGTGTAGCATTCGCACGCCATGCGCTCCAATGCCGACCGGTCGGCCACCACAATCGACTGCCCCTCGTACGCGATGGCCTTCGCGTGCTGAAATCGCTGCATCGTCACGGACACGGTGGGCCGCTGGATTCCGAGCATCTGCGCCATGAGTTCTTGCGGCAACCTGAATTGATCGCCATCGATGCGGTCGTCAATCGCCAAGAGCCAGCGCGCCAAGCGGGCTTCGACGCTGTGCAACCCGTTGCAGGCCGCCGTTTGAGCCGTTTGAATGAGCTGGGCCTCCGTGTATCGATCCAACATCGTCCGGACCGACGGGATCCGAAGACGGGCGTTCCGTAACTCGACGATCGTCACCTTGAGAGCCATGCCCGGGATTTGCACGACCGCGGTCGTCGGACTTTCCAAAGTGCCGAATACGCCGGCCAATCCCGCCATGCCTTCACGTCCGATCAGCGCGACTTCCGCCGACGAGCCGCTAGTCATCGTGGAGATGAGAGAAATCACGGCGGAGACCGGGAAGTAGGCATACAGCACGGGCATGCCTGGCTCGTGGAGCACCTGTCGTGCATGCAGCTGCACCGGCACCGATCCCAGACTGGCGCGGACGTCAGCGCTCAACAGCTCCAATAGGTAATTGTCTGGCACGCGGGCTCGCGTCATAGGTCCGTCGTTCCTCCGCGAACCATCCTCTCTGGCCTAAGCCTAAGAGGGCGTGCCTCCGTCCGGCGCGCTTCCTGGCGAGTGTATCGCAGCGGAGATCGCATTGAGGAGCCCCGCGGGATCGAACGGTTTCTTGATGACGCCGACCGCCTGCAGCGTGTCGGCGAAAGCAGCTGCGTTATCTTCGCCCGTCATCAACAGCACAGGAACCGCTGCCCGCTTCTGGTCTGCGAGGTCGCGTTGCTCGGTGCGAAATGTCCACCCATCCATGACGGGCATATTCAGATCGAGCACAATCAGGTCGGGGCATCGGTGACGCAGGCGTTGAATCGCGTCCTTGCCATGTGCGGCCAGAATCACGTGATACCCATGTTCGGTGAGTAAGATTTCCGTGAGCCGTCGGATGTCAGGGTCGTCGTCGACGACCAGCACGAAGGGCTTGATGTTCGAGACCGCCGCTGACGGCGATGGGACGACGACGGCCTCGTCCTCCATCACGAGTTCAGCCCATTGTTCCGCCAAGAAGACACAGGCGACTTGGGTCCCCAGTTCGTACACCTCACCAACGCGCAAGTGATCGAGGAGGACACCGTCAACGCTGTCTGTGGGCGCGTGTGAGGATTCGCAACCGCATCTGAGCCTCCGGTCAGGAGTGGCATGCGGACCGGTGGCGGACGACCCGATTCGAGCGTCCCGGAAGGCTTGTCTAGAAAAGTGTAAGCAGGCTTACAGTTTCCTGCAAGCTGATCTACGGGCCTCAACGGAAGAGCTGTGAGGTCGGGAGATTCTCAAGCACATGCCAGCAAAACAGTTAGCAGGCGACAGTTTGCCTCGCCGCAAGTGACCGTGCGCCGACAAGACGGCGCTAGCGACTTATCAGGAGCGAACTTTCAAAGCAGTCCGCCACGCGCGCCGGCCGCGCAAGTCAAGACCTTGAATGGTGCATGTCTTGTGCATTCATTCAGCAGGTCGGCTCTGCTCAGCCCTGCCGACCTGGTCTAGCGGTGGCTCCCCGAATGTGCGGCCGCCGTCATTCTCTGGTACTTTGCCAACTGATTGGCCCTGAGCACACGGGCGATTTCCTGATGCGTTGAATCCAGTGTTGCGCGAACGTGCGGTTCAACCGCGTGCCACGTCGAATCGACTTCCTTCTGACGTCGCGCGAGAATCTCAGCGATCGCCCGCTGCTGGGCCGCGTCGAGGTCGAGCTGCCGGGCCAGATGGTGTATCACGTCGTGAGTTTCCGCCGCGACCGATTCGTGTCTTGACGTTTGACGGCGCTCATAGGCGACACCCGCCATGACACCCGCGGCGAACATGATCGCCAGCAACAACGTTCCTCGTGTCCACGCTGGTAGCCTCATCTCGGGCTCCTGACTGGGCCGAGCAGCAGCCTGCCAATTGCGGGTGCGCGATCTGGCAGCGTGATCGCTCTCCCCACCCCGTCGGACGGCGCCAGCGCCTGGACCAAGTCCACGGCGCCGCTCGTCGCAGATGGTTGCCGAAACGTGAGAATCGCCGATGCGAGTATCACGATGAGCGCCCAAGATGCCGCAACCCAGCCGGCGCGCGACTGTACCAGCCAGTCGAAGCCGCTGCGATTGGACTGGCTTATGGCTGCGGCCACCACACGTGCCGCCAGCGCGTTCCAGTGCTCGGGATCGTCGTACACCTGCGTCGTACCAAACAGATCGGCCATGACAGACTATGATTCTCCTTCGTTTTGTGGCTCCAGAATTCGGCGAAGGGCCACCCGCGCGCGGAACAGATGTTGTCGGACGGTCGACTCGCTGATGCCGTGCATCGCAGCAACTTCCTCGATCGACAGACCGCGTACGACGACGAGCTCCAAACATGCCCGCTGCATGGCCGAAAGCGTCCTCATGGCACGTATCGCGGACTCGCCGTCGAGGCCGGCGATGAGCGCCACCTCGGCTCTCGTCGCCGCCGGTTCAGTCCGACTGGCCCATCCCCACAAGCGCAATAGGCGCACTCGCCGTAGATCTCGCGACCGTTTGTTCGCCGCCAGTCGCCGGACGATCGCAAACAACCATGGGGCAAACGGACGATCTGCATCAAAGGTGCTTGCCTTCTTGTGGACGATGATGAAGGCTTCCTGAGCGATGTCCTCGGCCTCAGCTCGATCTCCGAGGAATTGAACTCCCAGCAAGGTTGCCGCACGGATGTAGCGCCGCACGAGAAACCCGAATGCGGTATCGTCGCCGCGCGCTGTGGCCGCGAGCAATGCCGCATCCGTCCGTACATCATCGTTCACGCGTAACCGCCGCGCGAGGCGCTCGACTTGCGTCTCGCACCCCAACATTCAGTTGGGCCTGTCGCACCGCTACCCCTTCGTCTTCCGCAGCGCGAATGTGACCTCACCTTGTTCACACGCCATCGTGCCTTTGAGCGTCTCGGGCCGCAAAGCGGTCGGGGCTTTGACGACCGCGGTCGCCTGACATTCTGAGCCCGCTACGGCCTGCGTCCAGTGCAGGGTGCCGCCGTCGATGGCGACCTTGCTGGCTGCGCCCACTCGGACCGTCGGCTCGGCGGTCATCTCGAGCGTCACGTTCCCCAACTTGTCGTGGCCGACCGCCAGATCAAGTTTTCGTGAAACAGCCCCAGGAAAGCTCGAGGTCCCGGTCCAATTCCCGAGCAGCCGCGCGTGTATCGCCGCATGCTGAGCCGGATCGAGCGCAATGTGACCTGAGTGATCGTGCGTGCGACTCTGCGCGTGTTCTGGCGGATGCGTCTGCGACAGCGCCAGTATGGCGCCGGCCAGAAGGACGCAAACAGTCAGACCAAGGCTGCGAATCATCTGGAACCTCCTGTCGAACCGGTTTGTCGGATGCGGCCTGCGAGTGCCCTCGAGGTCGCAATTACATACACAGATTCCCGCGACCTGCGCGTCCGTTTACAGGAGCCCCCGGAATCTTCGCGCATTTTTGTAGTCGTTTCAGAGCGCGAAGCCGATACAGCAGCGACGGCGCCAGGTCGCCACGACGTGGGGTACGACATCCGCACGCAGCGACCTTCGTCTGTTCATGAGACCAAGCCTCGACTGAGACGTGAGCTTAAACGCCGTGCGCTTTTGAGACATTCACGACTGGATCAATCCTCCAACTGGCGGAGTTTTGCCTTCATCTGATCGATCTCCGCCCGCTGACCAGAAATGATCGTGCCGCACAGCCTTTTGATCTCTGGGTCCTGTATCGGCGCTTGTTCGCACATGAGGATGGCGCCAGCGTGATGCGGAATCATCGATCGCAGGAACTGTCGGTCGGATACTCCGGTCTGCTGCCTGATGAACGCAAAAGAAGCGGTCCCGACCACAACCGCACCGGCGATGATGAGGGCATTGCGGCGCTTGTTGTGGTACATCGAGCCCATCACGAAGAGCTCAATCACTATCATGGGCGCCGTCATCAATCCCGCCATGTACAGCTGATTCACGTTCGACAAGACGTTCTCGAATGCATCGACCATCGCGTACATCAACACATACATCGACGCGAACGAGAGCACGCCCATGATGAGCAAATGACGGTAGTGATTCTCATTCATAGAGTGCTGCCGATGCTCAGTGGCCATGGAGTCCACCTCCGGCAAGGTGTATGAGAATAAGGAGCAGGACGAAGCCGATGATTCCGAACAGTACGTACCGGCCCGCCGGTGCGGCGCGTCGACTCGTGGCCGGCCGCCAGGCCGACATCGTCTCCTCTTGTTTACGCAGCCCGTACGCTGTCATGCCCCACGGCTTGTAGACCGACAACGTCGTCGTTACGAACAATACGAACAGGGCTGCACTGGCATCACCGACGAGTTGAAGCCGTACCTGCCAGAGATCACTGGTCGACAACGTCGTCACCGCCGCTACCGCGGCGACCCGGTCTATTGGCTGCGTGTGGACCAGCAGAATGATCGTGGCAAGTGTGGTGAGCAGCAGTTTTGTCACGACCCAGTAGTGTCGGAACAGGCCCCACGGTGTGCCAAGCGACTGCACAAGGCCAGTCAGAAAGCCGGCGAGACTGAACGGCACGATGACGAACCATGTAATCAAATGCATCGACAGGTAGGCGGCGCGCACCGTCTGCGGATCCTGGATGGTCACACCGGCGACCGCGAGCGCCAGAAAGCCAGCGACCGCGCCAAGCCAGCCGACCGATGAAGTGACGTGCGTGGTCAGCGCGAACTTGCGGAGAGCGGGTGTCATCATTAGTGCCATGTTGCATCTCCTGCTGGGTCGGCTCCTGCTCGGCCGTGGCGGGATGCTGATGTTGGGCTGGTGCCGAAGCAGGTGGCGCCTGCGCCCAGGCAGGAGGCGCCATGATTCCAACAACAAATGCGAGTACGCCAATGCCAACGAGGCGCAAAAGAGCGGTACGCGTGTACCTGGACCTCTCGCGACAAAATGAGAACGAACGTCTCAGGGAGAGGCGATCTAGATTCGAAGCGGCGAGTTTGTTCGGATTGGGCCAGGAGGACCGTGTCGACTGTCGACGAAGGTCGAGGGTGTAGATCGCAGGATCACCGGCACGCCGACCACGGGCATCAGGGCAACTGACTGCTTGCGTCTTGCGCGCAGATCGCTTGACAGATCTCGCCCGCAACGGGCGCGTTAAATACTGCGAGTGCAAGCGCGAACGCCACAAGGCGTTGAGCCATCCAAGCCCCCAGTATATCGAATCCGCACGGCGAGCGGCTGCGACGGTACCGGATGACATTTTCTCACGATTTGTCCGATCTGCCGCGTTACGATGGAAGAGACGAGGTGCTCGCCCATGCGCAGGCTCGTTCCGTATCCCATCCGGATTGTTCTGTTCTCATTGCTGCCGCTGTTCGCCCTTTCGGCATGCTCTCCAACCTCACCCTCATCAGAAATCACACGCGAGCGGGCGATCGAACTGGCTCGACAGCACGTCTCATTCGAGCCAACGAGCGTCGCTGCGAACACGGATTCCCGCCAGGGTCGGCCAGTCTGGGTTGTCACGTTCCGACGGGCGGACGGCAGCCATGGCGGCCTCGGCCAGTTCGCCGAAGTCACCTTGGATCGCAGGACGGGAGTGCTCGTGACGATCGCGATGAGTTAACGCCTGACGACGTTCGGGGCCTCTCTAGAGAGGTGCGGATGCACCTCATTGACGTCCTGACACTTCGAGCGACTCCCTGAGACTAAGTCGCGGCACGGCGACGAAAAACGCGCCCAAAATACGCAGCTCCTCGAACTTTTTGCGGAGGATAGTGGGCGGAATGTTTATGCGGGCGAACTCGAACTGCGCCCACCAAGTGCGCCCACCACTGGGCCCGCGACGCACGACTCTGCCATTGGCATGATCAGTACGACCTACCCTGAACGGAGTTAACCGACAGACCCGCGCACCGTTGTATCGTCAGCGTCCGATGACGTGACGTGGAGGAGGACACTGATGGATTCCGAAAACGCGATGGCGCTGTCGTGGATGCTCGGGGTGGTGGGTGGCTTGGGCTCGATCATCGCGACCTGCTGGGCCATCTTCGTCATCGTCGACGGGTTTCGACGCCGCCAGCAGGTGCGACTCTCTGCGGAGCTCCATACACGTTTGCTGGACCGGATCGGTTCGGCGCGGGAATTCGGTGAATTCCTCGCGACCGAGAGCGGTGCACGCTTTCTCGACGCGATTGCTGTCGACCGCAACGCGGCGCAGACGGGCATCCTTCGCGCCTTGCAATCCGGGACCGTCTCGCTGCTCCTCGGCGTCGCCCTCTTCGTTCTCGCACGCGGCAAGTTGTACCAAGAGGGCCTCTGGATTGTCGCGACGATCTGCGCCGCGCTTGGAATCGGCCTACTGCTCGCCTCGACCCTTTCGTATCTGTTGTCGAAGCGCATGGGTTTGCTCGATCGAACCACCCACGTGTCATAGAAGCCGGACCTCTCCTGAGGGCCGATGGACCAGACAGCGTTCGGCGACTTTTACAGACGGACCTCACGGTCGCTGTGGTCGTATGTCTACCGTGTGACGGGCAATGCGGCTGATGCGGATGACATCGTCCAGGACGCCTTTTGCCGATTGTTGCGTGGACGACCTGATGCAGACGAGGAACAACGGCGGCGCTACTTGTTTCGGATCGCGAGTAATCTCGTCGTCGACCGGTGGCGTCGCCAAGAGCGAGCCGCTGATGCGGCGCGCCATCATGTGCCCCCGCCCCTCGCCTGCGATGCGCCTGGCCATGAGGACGTCGCGCGCACATTCGCCCGTTTGGTCCCGCGCGAGCGCGCGCTCCTGTGGCTCGCCTATGTCGAGGGCCAGAGTCACAACGAGATCGCCGAGGCACTGGGCCTCGCGCGCGATAGTGTGAAGGTCCTGTTGTTTCGCGCACGCAAGCGCCTGCGTGATCTGCTGGAAGCGGAAAGGATAACGAGGGCACGATGACAAACGGAACCCAAGGTGACGAAGCGGATGAGCAGGCGATCGCGGCGTTCATGGCAGGTGTGTCAGCGTTGCCCGTGACATCGACGTTGCCGGACCCTATGCAGGTCTGGTGCAGGGCGCACCTTCTCGAGCGCTGGAGCGCAGAGCGGCGTGCGCGGCTTCCGATCACCGTGATGCGGCCGATAGAGATCGCGGCGAGCCTGATTGGAGCGGTGTGGCTCTTCGACTCGTCGCTGTCGTACTTGTTTCGAGCCTATGCAGGCTAGTCAGGATTCAAAGTGATTGGAGCGGGCGATGAATCGACGTGAATTCTTGATCTCGACGTGCGTGGGCGTGGCGGGACTCTCGCACGTCTCTCCCGTCGCCGGCCAGACGAAGACAATCGCGCCCAATCTCGGCGCCCTCGTCGATGAGAAGAGCCCGAAGCTCTTCAACCGCGACGTCACGCGTCTCGTGGACGGCGCCAGAAAGGGCGTTCGGCTGAGCGAAGCGCCCGGTGAAGCGGTTGCATTCCTGCCGGGGATCGAGTTCGCGACCGGGACGATCGAGCTCGACCTCCGTGGCAAGGACCTCGCGCAGCGGAGTTTCGTCGGCGTCGCGTTTCACGGCGTCGATGCCGCGTCCTACGACGCAATCTACTTCCGCCCGTTCAACTTCAGAGCCACCGACCCGGTGAGCCGCAATCACGCGGTCCAATACCACTCGCTTCCTGACTTCACATGGCAGAAGCTGCGCACCGACCAGCCGGGGAAATACGAGCAGGCCGTGAATCCGGTGCCGGATCCGAACGCCTGGTTCCGCGCGCGCGTCGTCATCGCGAACCCGAAGGTGAGCGTCTTCGTCAACGACGCGAAGGACCCGTGCCTGGTGGTGAACCTGCTGAACGACCGCAAGAAGGGGCGCGTCGGCCTCTGGGTCGGGAACAACTCCGGCGGAGACTTCGCCAACTTTAGCATCACTCCCGTCGCGTAGCTGCCCGGTGTCGGCGGTGGCCGTCATAAGGCGACATATATTCAAGACGAGATGCGCACGTCGAAGTGAGCATCAACGTGCGCGCCTCGCTCAAATCCTCGAACTTTTTGGGGGTCGCCAGACGAAGCCAGTCGCTCATGCCGACGCGTTCCCCTGGTTGGCCGTTGCTTCCCTGGCGTACAGCTCTGCTGTCCACACGCGGTCGAAGTTGATGCCGGCCGATCGGTACGATGTGCGGACGGCTTCGGCATCCGCGGCCTCGAACTCGCAGACGAGGCGGCGCCGATCCGTCGAGAGGTAGCTCCGCATCCAGCGAGCGCCGTGCACCTCGAGACACTTATCGAGCGTTCGTCCGAGACGACCATGTTCCTCGTCGGTCAGTGGCGTCTCGAAGGTTTGTTCAACAATGAGATGCACCATTCTCTCCTCCGTGCACGAAGCCTACGGCGTCAATGCCACACCAACGTGGCCCCGCCCCAGGTGAGTAGCGCCATGCCCAACGGGGCACTAAGCACGCGACCCCATCGCGTGTTTTTCTCGACCGCCATGACCACGGCGAGGATGAGCATCCACCCGAGGTTCGTCATGCCAACCACGAACATCAGGAGCATCAGCGCCCAGCAGCAGCCGACACAGAACAGACCGTGATCGAAACCGAGCCGGAACGCCTGCTGCCGGTGGTTGCGGCCTTGCCAGTGCTCGATCACGAAACTGAGAGGCGAACGGCACTTCTCCAGGCATCGGTACTTGAGCGGAGTGAACTGGTACGCGCCAGCAAGCAGCAGCACCACACCGCCGCCTGCCCACGCCTGTTGCTGGGCCCAGGCGCTGGTGATAACGAGCTGCTGAATGCCGACCTGCCCTGCGTGAACGACCGCGCCGAACAGTCCCCACGTGACGAGATAGCCAGCGACGACGAGTGTGAGCAGCAGCGTGCGATCGTCGCGAGAACCCGCGATTGCCTGGAACGTGGTCAGAATCGGAAGGCTCGTCGGGAGCATCATCGCGATGGTCATGACGGTCCAGCTCCCGACGAAGAAGAGCATTGAGAACATCGGCGTCACGTCGATGCTCGTCCCGTGATGGTGATGATGCATCGAGGCGTGCGCGGACGCTCCGATCATCCAGAGGGCCAACCAAGCGGCCGCGGCCAGCGTGATAATCGATGCCGAGAGCAGCATTCTCTGCCGGGTCACCGTGTCTCTATCCGTTGTCGTCAACATGCTCGACTCCTCCGGTCGTGGCCGCCCCCGTGCCCGTCCGCACCGGAAGCGGCGCAGGACCGTGTGGTTCACGCCTGGAAGCGGAACGAACCCGAGACCGCGTTGTGATCGCGAAGATCGACGTCGAACCCCGGCGCCTTGGCGGTGTACTTCGACGCCTTCCCGACGTAGGCTGGGGATCCCGGAATCGTCGTGAAGACGGTGTCGAGCAGCGCAGTTGGCTTGCCGGTCGCGCCTTGAAACGGCGTCAGGTCCGCCGTGATCGCGTTGCCGACCCTCAGGCTTCCGTTCACGCCTTGCACCTCGAACGTGATGGGCACTTGCTCGACGGCGTCGATTTGGCCGACCAGTTTCGCCAGATCGGCCACCGGCCCACCGAGCTTTCCGGTCCACACGTTGAGCAGTGCCTCCTTCTGCTCGCGCGTGGCGCCGTCATCGACGTAGACGCGCACTCGCCAGTTGCCCTTCAGGATGTTGCCGGGGATGTAGGTCAGGATGACCAGCGAGCGACCAGACACATCCAGGCCGTTGACGCTCCCTTTGTCGACGTGCCAGCCTAGCACGCCGGTGCACGTTCCTCCGTCTGGGTCTTCCCCGACCCAGCACGGACACAAGGTGTTGCACGTGCAGACTTCCAACAACCGCCCTTCCAATTGATATGACATCTCGCACCTCCTGGTGGTCAATGTACGAAGGGATCGTGGGCGGGGGCGTTTGAGCGAGCGTTGGAATTCGTCGGTGACGGCTCGCGCCAGGCCGGAGGAGCCGCCCTATGCCGCGCCGGGATCGGTAAGGACCGCTGCCGCCCGCCGGGCATGCGCCGCTACGGCGTGGGGTTCGCGCAAGTCGGCCACCGCGGCCTGTGCGTAACGCTCGGCTGCGGCCGGATCGCCCCGACGGAGGGCGACACGCGCCAGGATGACGAGCGCCATCACAATCTCGCTTCGGCGGCCGACACTTTCGGCGGCGCGCAGCGCCTCCTCGGCACGAATGGCGGCTTGCTGCAGGTGACCGTACCCGAGATCGGTCGCGGCTGCCAGGGTGAGCGCGCGCGACAGCAGCGCCTTGGCGTCAAGGGCGCGGAGGGCGTCAAGCGCTTGGGCAACCCGGCCCTCGGCGCTCGGTTCGCCCAACTCCGTCGCCGCCAATGCGTCCAGCATGGCCGCAAACGGCCCTTCGCTTCCTTCACCCATTTTGGCGGCGACAGCCGCGATCCTGTGGGCGCGCTCACGAGCGGCGTGTGCGTTTCCACGCTCCAGCTCGATCAAGGCGAGTCGCTGCAGACCTTCGCATTCCGCCCAGTGATCCTGCTCGCGGCGCGCGCGCGTCACAGCAGTTTCCAGCAAAGGGACCGCCTCATCGTAGTCGCCGGCGAATGCGCGGACGAGTCCGAGGCCCCACGGAATGTCGGTCAGTTCGACGCCGGCCTTTACCGCGAGCGCTTGCGCTTCGATCAGCATCGACTCTGCCCGCGGAATGTCGCGCTCGATCAGTGCGAGACATCTACCGGTGTTCCCGAGCGCCCTCGCGGCCGTGGCCGGATCGTCGGTGCGACCGGCTTCAGCCGCACGCAACGTATCGTCATGTGCGGCGGCGTAATTGCCGTCCTGATGATGACGAAACGAGAGCAGGTAAAATCCGGTCGCGACTTCCGCCGCCAGCCCGGCTTCTTGCGCTTCGAGCGTGACCCGGGAGATTTCGTCGTCGACAATGCGCGCGTCAGGCACGGCCACGCTGGCGTGCACGGCGATCTTCAACAGCGCCATGTGCAAGCGAAGTCGTGTGGCTTTCGACAGATTGCTGAGGCGCCGTATGCCGTGCTCGGCGAGTGCGTACGCCTCGACATACGCGAACATGCGCAACGACCGCTCCCCGGCCAATACAGACGCCCGCGCCGCCTGTTCGTCGTCGCCGCCGAGCGCGGCGTGATGCGCCACGTCTCCAGCCAGCGCGGCTTCGGAATCGGGCAGCGCGGAGAGCACCCGCGCGAGCTGCAAGTGGACGACGCGCCGACGCGGATCGGAAAGCTGCCGGTACCCCGCTTGGCGGATCAGATCGTGAGTGAAGTCGTAGGCGGCAGTCGACGACGCGGAAGCCCGGATGATGCCGCGACGCTCGAGATCCTCCATCGCCGCGACCAGTTCCGCCGGCGCCAGCCCGGATACCACACGCAGGATCTCCGGGCTGAAACTCCGGCCAAGCGCCGCCGCCCACGGTACGAGATCCCGCGCTCGCTCGCTGAGTTGTGTCAAGCGATCGATGATCAGCCCTTCCACCGTCTCGGTGAACGCCGTGCCGCCGCGGGCCAGCGCGCGGGCGATCTCGATCGCGAACAGCGCGTTGCCCTCGCTTTCGGCGACGACCCGCTTGACGTCGAGGTCTCCGGCGATGCCTTTCACCAGCTCGGCGATGGCGGCGGCATCGAGCGGTTCGAGCGGCAGGTGGTGCAGGCGTCCGTCGCCACGCAGCCCGCGCGTGAGTCCCCCGACTGCTCGGTTGTCGTTCGCTTCAGTCGAGCGGGCCCCACACGCCACCAGCACCCGAGACCCGGCCAGCGCTCGGGCGACGAAGTGCAGGAGACCCACCGACGCCTCGTCGAACCACTGCACATCATCGAGAATCAATCCGACCGGCCGGCCGAGGCTCGTCAGCCGCTCGAGTACGTGCACGACGGCCTCAAAGAGTCGATGACGATCGCTGCCAGACACATTCGCGCCGAGCTCTGGCAGGAGCGGCGCGAGATCAGCTCGAGGGGATTCGTCCGTCAACGTGAGGGCAACCGAGCGCAGCGCGTCGATCCATGGTCCAAACGGGCGGACCATTTCGGCTTCGTAGGCGCGGCCCGCGAGCACGGTGCCGTTGGCGGCATGCACCTGGTACGCCACTTCTTCGAGGAGCCGAGTCTTTCCGATGCCCGGCTCGCCGGTGATCCACAGGACGTCGCGGCTCTGACCCGCTACCGCTGCGGCGACAGCCGCCGCAATCTGATCGCGTTCGGCGGAGCGTCCGACAAGAGGTGCTACTGAGGCGACAGGTCGGGGCACGACGACGTAAGAGGGCGCGTCGGTGTCGGTCGGGCGAGAGGATGCAACCTGTCCGCGTGTGCGCTCGAGAGCCGATGATGGCTTCGCTCCGAGCTGGCCTTCGAGCATCCGCCGACAGCTTTCGTACTGCTGGAGCGCCTCCCGCGTCCGGCCGGCCGCGCCGAGGAGTTGGATGACGGCGATGTGCGCCGCTTCGGCGAATGGATCGACCACCAGCCGAGCGCGCGCATACGTCAGCGCGGCATCGGGTTGGTGTCCCAAACGATCAGCCAGCGCCGACAGGATGGCGACGCGTACGGCGCGGATCGATTCGCGCTCGGCGGTCCACCATTCGTGATAGCGATAGCAATCTGGCAGGTCCAGACCGTCGAGAAACTCGCCGCGGAACCGATCAGCACTCCGCCGGAGCACGTCGGTTGGGGCGCTCGCGAGACCCGAACATACATCTGTGCGAAGCGCGATCAGATCCACCTGTGCGTCCGACGAATCGAACGACGCGCCTTCGCGGTCCGTCACCAGTCGCGTGACGCCATCTTCGTCGAGGAGCGCACGGATCTTCGTCAGACTCCAGCGAAGGGCGGCACGCGGATCGTCCGGTCCCTCCCACAGCAGCTCGCAGAGGTGCGCGCGGGAATGCCTCTGGTGGGTCGCGACGAGGTACGCGAGTAAGGCGCGGGTCCTTTTCGACGGCGGTAGCGGCACGGGCGTGCCGTTGCGAATGACCTCAAGACGGCCGAGCAGCTTGATGCCGAGTGCCATCGACGCCCTATTATCGCCGTTGCGTCGATCATATGTCGGCGCACGAGAACGTTTGGCGACCGCCGTCGTCAAGAGGATGGGCCTGAACCTGTTGACGCTCAACACATCATAGCTGTAGACTTCCAACACATGCCAGCCGACAAGTCTGACATCCTTCACGGCACGCTTGATTTCATCGTGTTGAAGACGCTCCACACGATGGGGCCACTGCACGGATACGCGATCGCCCGACGGATCGAGCAAGTCAGCGCCGACCAGCTCGCCATCAACCAGGGGACGCTCTACCCTGCGCTCTTGAAGCTTCAGCAGCATGGGTGGATTTCGACCAAGTGGGGAGCATCGAGCACCGGGCGCCGCGTGAAGGTCTACTCGATCACGCGCCGCGGTGAACGCCAACTTACCGCCGAAGCAGCTGACTGGCAGCGTGCCGCGGGCATCGTGACGAAGTTCTTTGAACTCTCGAAGGAACTGAAATGAGGCCCCTCCTCGCTCGGCTGCTCGCGTTGTTTCATCGCCGACAACTCGACGACGAGTTGTCTGACGAAATGTCGGCCCATCTCGAGCTGTCCACCGCGGA
>DASPXV010000225.1:0-2433 GCA_035637115.1 Vicinamibacterales bacterium | reverse complement strand
TGCTCCTGGCGGCGCTCGCAATGAAGGGCGACGTGAAGGCGAGCTTCACTGTGTTCAAGACCGGGTTCAGTCTTGAGACAACACAGAAGAAGTGACGCCTTGGGAACTTCACCAGTTGTCGAGATGCCGCAAATCGATGCGCCTGAGTCGTCGTGCGTCGTGTAACTCTCTTCGCAATGCTGGCAAGGATCGCTTATGACGAATTTCGATGTGTACGAAAGAATCCTTCAAGGAACGGCGCGGTTGGAACGAAGGCTCGATGCCAAGAAACACGACAAGGACGCTCTCAAAATCGCGATGCTGTGGCGCAAGCTCCCCCCCGTGCCAATAATCGGTGAGACAACCTCCCGGGTGAGATTAGTGTAGGGGCGGGGAGGGTTCGATGGATGATTCGCATGCCAGCCGGTGTAGAGATGGACGTGGTTGGGGAAGCGGAGGCGGAGGGAGCCCGGAGGGCGACCGGAGCCTTCGCTTCCCCAAGCATGTCACGCGCGCCCGCTCCCGATCCTGAAGTGCCGGCGAAGGTCCAGCGCCGACAATTCACCGCCGAGTACCGACGGCGCATCCTCAAGGAAGCCGACGCGTGTAAGAAGCACGGGGCGTTGGGCGCGCTGCTGCGCCGCGAGGGCTTATACAGCTCGCACTTGGTGAACTGGCGGCGGCAACGCGAGCAGGGCGAGCTCCTCCCCGGGCGCGCGCGCAAGCGCGGCCCGAGGTCCAAGGCGATCGACCCACGTGTGAAGCAACTCGAAGTGGAGAACCGTCGATTGCAGCGCAAGCTCGCGCGGGCGGAGACGATCATCACTCTCCAAAAAAAAGTTGCCGAGATCCTGGGGATCCCCCTGAAACCCCTCGACATCGACGAGACCGACTGATGGTCGCCATCGAAGCCGTCACGACGATCGGCGAGACCGCCGCCCTCTGTCAGAGTGTCGGCCTCGCGCGCGCGACCCTCTACCGGCGTCGACAGCCCGCCCGACCGTCGACGCCGACCGTCCGCGCGGCCTCGTCGCGCGCGCTGATCCCCGCGGAACGGCAGGCCGTCCTCGACGTGTTGCACAGCGAGCGGTTCGTCGATCAATCGCCCGCCGAGGTCCACGCCACGCTGCTCGAGGAGCAGACCTATCTCTGCTCGACGCGCACGATGTATCGCATCCTCGACGCGGCGCAGGAAGTCCGGGAGCGGCGCGACCAGGCGCGGCATCCGGCGTACGCCAAACCGGAGCTCGTCGCCACGGCCCCGAATCAGATCTGGTCGTGGGATATCACCAAGCTGAAGGGGCCGATCCCCTACCTCTATTACTCGCTGTACGTGATCCTCGATCTCTTCAGTCGCTACGTCGTGGGCTGGATGGTCGCGGCGCACGAAAACGCTCGCCTGGCGCAGCGCCTGATCGAAGCGACGTGCCTTAAACAGGCGATCGAGCCGCACCAGCTGACGATTCACGCCGACCGCGGGGCGCCGATGCGCAGCAAGCTCGTCGCCGAGCTGTGCTCGGACCTCGGCATCGGCGCCAGTCATTCACGCCCCCGCGTGAGCAACGACAATCCGTTTTCTGAAGCGCAATTCCGCACGTTCAAATACCGGCCGGAGTTTCCGGATCGCTTCGGCTCGCTCGCAGACGCCCGCGCCATCAGCCACGATCTGTTCGCCTGGTACAACGACGCGCATCATCACAGCGGGCTGAGCTATCTCACACCGGCCGACGTCCACTACGACCGCGCCGCCACGATCCTCGAGGTCCGGCATCACACGCGCCTGGCCGCGTACGCCGCGCATCCCGAGCGCTTCGTGCAGGGCCCGCCGCGCCTCGAACTCCTGCCGCACGCCGTTTGGATCAACCCGCCGGCGAAATCGACCGGCCAGGAGGCCCCAGGAGCGACGATCGTCACCCCGGCCGACCCGCAGCATGGCGGGATCACGGGACGACCACTCATCGTCGGCGCTCCATCGATCTCGACGATCAATTCGATGGAGTCGCTACAGTAAATGCTGAATCAGGTTGTCTCAAAGGCGTTGACACGGCCCGGAACACGGTGGAGACCAGCACGTCCACTTTCGGCACCGTGTACGAGGCGAATCCCTTGATGTTCGTCTGGAACGGCGTAATCGTGCGGCAGCCCGCGCGGTACTCGGCACCTTCGCGGCCTCTGACATTTGGCGCGTCGAGCGCCGCGTAGCAGGTGTCGCGCTGAACGCGGCCTGTACTCGTTCCTCCCTGCACCTGAATGCCCTTCGGCCCGCGCCAGTGGAAATTCGTGTCGACGCCGTTCCACGAATACTGCAGCTCGCTCATGAACGTTTGCACGGTCGGGACGCCAGTGGGCAGCGACGTTTTCTCGCTGTTCAGGCCGAGGACCCGGTAACCGCCGCTGTTCGGCAGACGCGGATCGGTCGGGGCGATGACCGTGTAGAAGTCATACGACGGGTTC
>DASPXV010000224.1:0-4636 GCA_035637115.1 Vicinamibacterales bacterium | reverse complement strand
CCCGAGCGCAGCCTGTGTCTGCGCCCGGCCAATCAGCGCTACGGTGTCGTTTGGGTTCTGCTGCAGAGCCCCGTCGAACGCCGCGAGCGCTTCGCCATTCCGGCCGCGGAGCATTAGCGCCCGCGCGTCGTGCCAAGAATGTCTCTCGATCAGCCGGCACGCGTGCGATGGCAGCGTCGAGGGCAGCGAACGCTTCGTGCGAGCGGCCGACCCAGAGCAATCCTTCCCCTTGCGCGACGAGCATCTGCGTCGTCGCGCCTTCGCTCGACGAATGCAACGACGCAGGCCGTGGCCCCCGCTGGACGACCCGTCGGATGGCATCGACGACGTCGACCCAGGCGGCATCTCGGTTGTCCCATTCGGTCACCGCGCGCCCACCTGTAGGTACTGCCTGGAGTGAGCGAAGGGAGGAATGCTTGTGGGTGCCGGCAACTCGGTTCGATCGCGTTCGGTGAAGTGACTCGATGGGCGTCAGTGGTGAACGGGTCGGCCTGTAGGGTCAGCGGTCGAGGTGCCGGGTTCACTGGGGGTCGTCGTCTCGCTGGTCTACTGGGCGCTGCGGCGCCTGCTCGAGCTGCTCGTGCTGCGGATGCGGTCGGAGCGGGCGAAGGAGATCGAGATCCTCGTTCTGCGTCACCAGCTACGGGTGCTGGAGCGTCAGGTCGCCCGTCCGCAGCTTCGGCCGGCGGATCGAGCTCTGCTGGCCGCATTTAGCCGCGTGCTGCCGCGCGCCGCTTGGCCGTCGTTCGTGGTGACGCCGGCGACGCTTCTGCGCTGGCATCGTGAGCTGGTCGCGCGTCGCTGGACGTATCCGCGCCGCGGTCCCGGTCGTCCGGCGACGCGGGTGGAAGTTCGCGAGCTGGTGCTGCGGCTGGCGCAGGAGAATCCGGGCTGGGGGTACCGGCGTATTCAGGGCGAGCTGGCCGGGCTTGGTATCTCGCTGGCGGCAAGCACGGTCTGGGCGATCCTGCGCGGGGCGGGGATCGAGCCGGCGCCGCGGCGGCTGGAGTCGAGCTGGGCCGAATTTCTGCGCCGGCAGGCGGCAAGCATCATGGAGTGCGACGTCCTCACCGTCGACACCGTGTTCTTCAGGCGGCTCTACGTCTTGTTCTTCATCGAGGTGGCGAGCCGTCGCGTCCATCTCGCCGGGATCACTGCGAATCCTGATGGCGTCTGGGTGACCCATCAGGCGCGCAACCTGCTGATGCGACTCGACGACGAGGGAGTGCGGCCGCGCTTCCTCATCCGCGACCGCGACAGCAAGTTCACGCGCGACTTCGACGAGGTCTTCCGCTCCGAAGGGATCCGTGTGATCAAGGCACCCGTGCGCGCGCCGCGGGCGCGGGCGCACGCCGAGCGCTGGATCTCGAGCCTGCGGCGCGAGTGCCTTGACCGGCTATTGATCTTCGGGCGCCGCCACCTCGAGGGCGTGGCCAGCGCATACGCCCAGCACTACAACGAACACCGGCCGCACCGATCGCTTGCTCAGCGGCCGCCGCTCGCCAAGCCACCGCCGATTGACGAACGGGTGCCCAGCAGTGATCGGCAGTTAGCCGATCGTGTCCACCGTCGCGACCGGCTCGGCGGACTGCTGCACGAATACGAACTCGCCGCGTAGCCGGTCGGCCGCTCGAGTCCGACGTTTCGGCACGCACGCGGTGGGCCTATCCGCCCTTGCCAAGTCGACGCAATCTGGTACTCGCGCGCGCGTGAACACTTAGATGGACACGCTCAAGCTCGCGCGGACAGGCATCGAACAGAGTTCTCGGCACCCACAGGGAGTTCGGCGAGGTCAGGCGCCACCTCCGCGACGAGAGCCTGGGCGTCTTCCTCGAAACGTTCCCGGTCGCGGCGTATGCCGTCGACGCGCCGCGAATACCCACCGGCTGAGTCGAGATGCTGGAAGAGCTGTTCGAGCGTCGCCAGGAGCCGCCGCTCGCCTCATGCATCTGGCGCGCACGGCTTCCCGGTCAACCTCTGAGTTGTTCGGCGTCATCCGTCCGATCGCAGAGCCGTAGCCGTCTCGCGAGCGTGTCGCACTCGAGACTCGGTTCTGCCTGCAAAATCGGCCTGACCAGCGGCGTCAACAGAGTTTTGACACCCCACAGGGCGATGCCAGCCAGTAGTCGATCTCCGAGCCGTTTGACGCCGCGTGGAGCCGCGTGCCCCGTCAGCGTCGGAAAGTCTTGACCTCCGGTCGTTCGCTCAGAATACGCCGGGCCGAGAAATGGCTACCGTGGTTGTGCAAGAACCGGTCCCGCTGCTTTTACGACCACGAGTTCGGTTCGCGGCCCGTTCCGCGCGATCGAACCGACGCCGACGAAAGCGTCACTGCCTTCGAGGTGCCACTCGTTTAGCACTGACCCGTGCGGCGTCAGTGTGTGGCACTGGAGACTGTCGGCGTCGCTTAGTCCGAGCACGCCAATTCCCCACGGGCTGCGGATCAGGATCTCGGCTCTACCGTCGCCGTTGATATCTCCTGCGCGTTGCAGGAGATTCGCGTGCGTGTCGACGGCCCAGCCGCCGATGTTCGTTCCGTTTGTGGCGGTGGAGATTCGCGTGAGCGTGTTTCCGGCGAGCTGTAAGACGTGGATGCCGGAGCCGTCGCTCGCGACAATGTGGCGCGCTGCGCCCACTCTCAGGTTGTCGGCGACCGCGTAGTTGGCGCTGCTGTGAACCGTGAAACCGCCGAGGCTGGTGCCGTTTGAGTGCATCGCGACTGATGTGAGCCGGCCGTTCACTAGCTTCAGTACGCCGATTCCCCAGTCGCTGCTGATCAGGATTTCGTCGTTTCCGTCGCCGTCGAGATCTGCGATCAGCCGAACCTGGTCGCGGCGCGCGGACATCCAGCCGCCGTGGCGCGTGCCATAGGGCGCCATGAACAAATCTGTGTTGTTCTGGAGCGAGAGGATGCCGAGGCCCCACGGGCTCGTGAGGACGATGTCTCGCCGGCCGTCCGCGTCGAAGTTGCCGCTCCCCTGGTATGCATTGTCGCTCGTACTTACCGCCCAGCCGCCGATGAAGCTGCCGTTCTCGTAGATCCGACTCGGCGCTAGCGAAAGTCCGTTGTATTCGAGTGTCGCGAGGCCCCACGAGCTCCAGACCATGATCTCGCTCTTGGCGCTGCCCGTGAAGTTCTGGACGTCCTTGATCGCGTCTCTGCCGGCGTTTGTGGTTGCGTCGTAACGCCACCCTCCGAACCACGTGTCACGCGGCGCTGCGAGAAGGCTGCGGAACTCGGTGCCGGAGTGCTTGAAGATGCCGATGCCCCAGTCGCTGTTGACGACCATCTCGTCGCGCCCGTCGCCATCGATGTCTCCGACGCCGCGTAGACGGGTCGTTTGCGCGTCAAAGTTCCAGCCGTCGATCCAGGAACGGTTCGGGTGAACGTCGCTTGAGCGGATCGTTCCGTCCAGCGTGAGGAGCCCGAGGCCGTTCTGGTTGCGCAGGCGCAGGCTCCAATCGCCGTTGATGCTCCAGAAGTAGGCACGTTTCCGTTGGATGTTGTTGATGCTGAGCTCGCCGCGGTTCGCCTCGGTGTTGATGTAGCTCTTCCAGCAACTGCCGAAGTTCGCCCGGTCGGAGACGCGGTAGCCGTCAGCAAATCCTTCCGGTGAATCGTTGAACCCCTTCGCGCGCGAGAACAAGGCGATGCAGTTGGTGTAAAACAGGATTCCTTCGGCGTTGCTCCAGCGCGCGTAGTTCGCCGTCACGTAGGTGTCGCTTTGGGTTTCCTCGACGCTGTTGACGTTGCAGCCGCCGTGGATGATCAGGCTCGCCCCTGCGTCCCGGAATCGGTCGTAGAGCGACATCGCGCGATGCACCGACAGGTCGACAATTCCGCCGGAGCCGTCGAAGGTCGGAACGTGTGCGCCATCGCGGTAGATCCACCTCAGTGGGGCGCCGCCGACTTCGGCCGTAAGTGTGGCGGCGTCGTAGGTATCGCGAAACTCTGAGAACCATGGATTCGAGTGGGCGATGATGTACTTCAGCGTCGCTGGCGTTTCTTGGAAACGTACGTATTCCGGCACGGTCGCATTCGCCGTCTTCAGGCAGGGGCCGAAGTCGCTAGCTGCGGCGTTCACCAGCGGTTCGTAATCCTCCGGAGGGAAGTCCGTGGTTCCTGAGACGACTGCGCCGCGGAACGGCAGATTCGCGAACGCGCCGACGCGGAAGCGGTGGTTTCGGTCAAAGTATGCGATCAAGAGCCGCCGCTCCAGGTCGAAGTCTCTGTACGTGAAGAGCCGCGTCACCTGCTCTTCGTCGTTGAACAGCGGCGTCGGCGTCGGAACTCTCTGCGGGTTACCCGCAGCGTCGAGGAACGTCGTTCCGTCGCTTCCGTGCAGCGACGGATCCGGATTGACTGCGATGTGACGAGCGTTGAGACGTGACACCGCGATGTCGGGACGGGCGATGATGTTCGGCAAGGTCCGGTCCTCCACCGCGACCTCTGCGTTTCGCTCTGTCGTGGAGAGGCGCAGGTGGAGAAACGGCGTCGGTGTGCTTCGGTTCTCAACGATCAGGTAGATCGCGTCGTCGAGATAGAAGACGTCCTTGAAGCGCGGGCTGCGCCCAATCTGAAAGCGCATCGAAGTGAAGTCGCAGGTCCGGATGATCTCGCCGTCGCGCCAGCCCG
>DASPXV010000223.1:0-9367 GCA_035637115.1 Vicinamibacterales bacterium | reverse complement strand
AAGACGGCGCGATCGACCGGCCCATCGTCGAACCGGTCGACCAGCTCCTCCAGGAGGAAGAACCCGAAGCATTCGACGATCAGCCGCTCGATGAAGTGGAACGGGAGGTCTTGGCGCCTGAAGAAATCGAAGAAGCGCCGGATGCTCGCGTCCCGCACGAAGAGCCCGACCTGGTGCGCGTGTACTTGACACACATCGGCCGGCGCAAACTCTTGAAGGCACATGAGGAGCAGGAGATCGGCCGCAGAATCGAGGTCGCACGAGGTGATCTGCTCGCGGCCATGGCGGCAATTCCCGCGGCGCGATCGACTCTTCTGTCGCTCGCGGACGCCGTCAGCCGTGAGGAGGTGCCGGCCGCGGAGTTGATCCTGCTGCCTGACGGCGGTGAGCTGAAGCCAGAGAAGATCGATCCCGTCCTGCGGGCGCTCGCGCGTGTTCGGCGGCTCGAGCGGCAGGCTGACGAGCGGCGGCGGCGGTCACAAGATGGCCGCTCGACAGCTGCGAGTCGCGCCAGATGCAGCAAAGACATTGAGCGCCTCGACGAGGCGATGGGCGCGGTCCTTCGCGATCTCCCGATTCGGCCAGCCGTAGTGGACAACATCGTCTCGGAACTGCGGCCACTGGACACGCAGTTCGAATCGATCGGGCGGACCGCGGCGAGCGCCGAGCGCACGCGGACGCTCCGTGCGCTCGAGGCTCGCACCGGCATCTCGCACCGCAGCTTCCACCAGCGGTTGGCACGAGTCCGTGAGAAGCAGCAAGCCCTTGACGAGGCGAAGCGGCAACTCATCGAACCCAACCTTCGCCTTGTGGTGTCGATTGCCAAGCGCTATGTCAATCGCGGCCTCACGCTGCTCGATTTGATTCAGGAAGGCAACATCGGCCTGATCAAGGCGGTCGATCGGTTTCAGTACCGGCGTGGGTTCAAATTCTCGACGTACGCCACGTGGTGGATCCGGCAACAGGTGGGGCGTGCGGTCGCCGACTACGGACGGACCATTCGACTTCCCGTTCACGTCATGGAGTCGCTGAACAAGGTGACGCGCGCCCGCAGCGAGCTGCTCGCGCAATCAGGCCGCGAGCCACGCCCGGGCGAGCTCGCGGCGAAGTTAGGGTTGCCGGTCGGCAAGATCGAGCTGCTGCTCGAGGCGGCCAGACATCCGACGTCTCTCGAAGCGCCAATCGGCGGAGACGAGGAAATGTCGGTTGGCCACCTTGTTCGGGATGTGACCAGTCTGTCACCCGAGGAAGCGGCCATTCGGAGCCAGCTTGCCGAGGAGGTCGAGCGAGCGATGGCGCCGCTTGACGAGCGTGAACGGGAGGTCCTCAGGCTGCGGTATGGACTCGGTCTCGACCGCGAGCTCACGCTGGAGGAGATCGGCCGCCGGCTGTCAGTAACGCGTGAACGCGCTCGACAAATCGAGCGGAAGGCGATGGCCAAGCTGCGCGCGGCGCGCGGTCACGCGGCGTGAGCATCGTGAGCGCGGCACACTTCGTCGTGGAACTCGCGTTCGTCTAGACCGCGCCCAGAACCTGGCTCGCTTTTTTGACGTCACGCGGCGCGACCCAGCACAGCGCACCGTAACGCTCATCAACGCTGACCGCGTCGATCGCGATCACACTGATACTCGCCGCAGCGAGCTTGCCGACCAGATCCGCCACGGCGCCGATGCGGTCATCACCCTGCACGAGGAAGCCGCGTTTCGGGCCGACCAGCTTCCAACGGTTCGCTTTGGCCACTCGGCGAAACGCGGCTGGATCAGCCGGAAAGAAGTCGAGCTGCGCCCGGCGGCCGGACGGAAATCCAGAGAACGCGAACAAGTTGACGCCCGCCTCCTTCAATGTGTGGAGTATCTTCGCTCCTTCGCCCACTTTGTTGGGCACTTCGACATAAAAATACTCGAGCTGTCGAACGGCTTCCGCCATAGCGTCCTCCCGTCTGAATCTGACTCTTCACGAAACAACACATCACGATAGATCTCAACTGCGAGAATCGGCAAGCCAACTGTGGGCGGTCCACTAGATCGCGGCGATTAGCATGCTCCTTGCGTTCGAGTGACCACGGAGGACCACATCCATGTCAGTTGCGCGCGTCGTTGAGATCAGCTCGACATCACCCAAGAGTTTCGAGGATGCGATCGTGCAGGGCATCGATCGCGCCACCAAGACCCTTCGCAACGTCAAGAGCGCATGGGTCAAAGAGCAGGAAGCCAAGGTGAACGACGGCAAAATAGTCGCGTACAAGGTCAACCTGAAGGTCACCTTCGTGCTCGATGGCAGCGCGGAATGACGGAAGGACCGTCAATCGCGCTGTCATGAGTTAGGGACGTTGTCCCTCAGCTCCTGCAGCCAGACATCCGCCTCCGCGTCCGTCGGTGCGCGCCAGTCGCTGCGCGGCGAGAGCGAGCCGCCGGATCCCACCTTGGGACCGTTCGGCAGACACGATCGTTTAAACTGGCTCAGCGCGAAGAAACGCTCAACGAATACTCCCAGCCATCGCCTGATCTCGCCGAGCGAATATTCCTGGCGCCAGGCGTGATGGGCGAGAAACGCCACTTTGCTCGGCCGAAATCCGAAGCGGCTGATGTAATACAGGTTGAAATCCTGCAGCTCGAATGGGCCAATCGTTTCTTCGGTCACCTGCGATGGCGCGCCATCGTCCATCGCCGCGGCAGGCACCAGTTCCGGCGAGATTTTCGTCTCGAGGATCGCATCGAGCACTCTGCCTGCCGAATCGTCGAACTGCCTTGACGCCACGACCCATCGGATCAGGTGCTGGATCAGCGTCTTGGGAACGGACACGTTGACGTTGTAATGCGACATCTGATCGCCGACGCCGTACGTGCACCAGCCGAGCGCCAGCTCGCTGAGGTCTCCCGTTCCAACGACGAGCGCCTGGTGGTAATTGGCGAGCCGAAACAGATGTGACGTGCGCTCGCCGGCCTGAACGTTCTCGAACGTGAGATCCCAGACAGGCTTCCCTTCCGCGAACGGGTGACCGAGATCTTTGAACATCTGCAGGCACGACGGCTTGATGTCAATTTCAGCACCGGTCACCCCGAGCGCCTGCATCAAGCCATGCGCATTCGTCCGGGTCGCCTCCGTGGTCGCGAACCCCGGCATCGTGAACGCGAGCACGTTCGCTCGCGGCAGCCGCAGGCGCTCCATTGCCTTCACGCACACGATAAGCGCCTGCGTCGAGTCGAGCCCGCCGGAAACGCCGATCACGACCTTCTGAATGCCCGTGCTGGCCAATCGCTTCGTCAGCCCGTGCACCTGGATGTTGTACGCCTCGGCGCAGCGCTCGTCGCGCGCGGCCGGATCGCTCGGCACGTATGGAAACCGATCGAACGTCCGCCGCAGCGCGACCGGACCGGTTGGCACGTCGACTTCGACTGATACACGGCGCATCGCCTGCACGCGATCGCGGTGATCGCCCGCCGCATCATTGAAGCTCGTCATCCGCATCCGTTCCTGAAGCAGATGCTCGAGATCGAGATCGGTCACGATCAGCTGCTCGTCCGGCGCAAAGCGGGCCGACTCTGCGAGCAGCACGCCGTTCTCGTAAATCATCGCGTGACCGTCCCAGGCCAGGTCGGTCGTCGACTCGCCCGCTCCGGCAGCGGCATATACGTAAGCGGAGAGGCACTTCGCCGATTGTGAGGCGCACAGTTGCCGGCGATAGTCGGCTTTGCCAATCGTGATATTGCTCGCCGACAGATTCAGCAGCACGGTTGCTCCCGCGAGCGCCGCGTACGTGCTGGGCGGAATCGGGACCCACACGTCCTCGCAGATCTCCACGTGCACGGAGCATCCCGGAATGGTCGGGACCTCGTAGATCAAGTCGTTCCCAAAGGGCACACGTCCGCCAAAGAGCTCGGCCTCGCGAATCACGGCGTCACGCCCCGCCGTGAACTGTCGTTTCTCGTAGAACTCGCGATAGTTTGGCAGGTACGTTTTCGGGGTCACGCCGAGCACGCGGCCGCGGCAGATCGAGACGGCGCAGTTGAACAGCGCGCCCTGCAGCCGCAACGGCGCGCCGACGACGAGCAGAGGAGCGAGCGCCTGGCTCGCGTCGACGAGCTGGCGGAGCGCCTGCCGCGTGCCGTCGAGCAGCGCGTCCTGATGAAAGAGATCCTCGTTTGAATACGCGGACAGACTGAGCTCGGGGAACAGCACGATCGCGGCCCCTTCGTGTGCTGCTCGCGTCGCCAGGTTCAACGTGCGTTCGACGTTGTAGAGCGGATCCGCCACCCGCAATGACGGAATGCCTACTGCGACTCGCACAAAGCCGTGTGCGTAGATTGAATCGAACGGCGTCGATCTCACGTCTTCTGCGCGGCCGCGCGGCGGCGCTGCAGGATCCGCTTCGCACGCTCGAGCTCCCGGCGACGTGTGGCCGAGAGACCCTTGCCTCCCCGATTGATGAAGTACTGGATCATGCGGATCCCGGAGCCCAGGCCTTTGGGCGAGACATCCCTGCGCGCCATCGTGCGAGCGATTTGCTCGGCCGATCCTGTGAACGTGTGCGGTGGCGGATGAGTCGAGTCCGTGGCCACTTTTCGCACCCAGCGTCTCTTCGATCGTTTCTTCGCCATCGGATCTGCGCTCGAAACCACTCAGCCGCGCGGCGGGGGCGACAGTGACGGACCCGACGCGAACTCCCCCACCGTCGGCTGTGCGAGCCGCTCGAATTCCGCATATGGCATCCGAATCGCGTCGTGGTGCGATCCGGCGCTGAACGACACCTCGGGATCAGTCGTCAACCGCTTGTCGACAAACACCCGCTGGCCGTACAGCGGTCCGAATGGTGGCATCGCACCCGGCTCGCAGTCTTCATACAGGCGCGCAAACTCTCGCTCGTTGGCCAACCTGATCGAGTGTGCATGGGCTGTTTGTTGGAGCCGAGTCAAGTCTACGGCGAATGGTGCCGGCACGACAGCCAGAATCGGCTGATCATCCGCGAAACAGACCACCGTTTTTGCCCATTCGTGACCCGGTACATGGGCCGCCGCTGCTTCTTCCTGGGCCGTGTAGGCCGTCGGGTGCGACAGCAGCGAGTACCGCGTCTGGTTTCGTTCGAGGTAATCGGAAATGGCAGCCGGGATCATCATGTCCTCCCGAGTTTCTGTGCGAGTTCGGGTTTTCGGAGCAAACAGTGTTCCGGCGACCAGCTCATCCACTGCCTTCCACAACATCTCTGACGGGAATCCGGCACGGACGCACCAGCAGGTCGCTATTCCTCTATTTTTAGTCGATTTACGCCATCTCCCAACATGGAACAGAAGGTGCTCGTCCGTGCTGCCATCGTGCACGTATTGGATGTGAAGCGGTTGATCGCTGCCGAGCGCGCGCGGCTCCTGGCACATGCCGGGCTTGCACCGCTTTCACAACAGTACCGGCGTCCTGCGGAGCGGCCATTCACCGCATCCGAACGTGACGGTGTGACCATCCTGCTCGGTGGCCTGACCTCGATTCACGATCGGTTGATTACAGCGGTATTCGAGACGTGCGGCTACCGCTCGAGCAACCTGCCGCCGCCGGACCTTCAGGCTTTCCAGCTCGGACGCCAGTACGGCAACGTCGGCCAGTGCAATCCGGCGTATTTCACCGTCGGCAACCTCATCAAATACGTGCAGAATCTCGAAGCGAACGGCCTGTCACGCGAAGAGATCATCGATCGTTACGTATTCTTTACATCCGGCACGTGCGGCCCTTGTCGGTTCGGAATGTACCAGTCGGAGTATCGCCTTGCGTTGAAGAACGCCGGGTTCCAGGGCTTCCGCGTCCTCACCTTCGAGCAGAACGACGGCGTGAAGGCGACGTCGGGCGAGCCGGGCCTGAAATTCTCAGTCCATTTCGGTCTGACCGCCTTGAACGCCTTCAACTGCAGCGATGCGTTGCACGACGCAATCCATCACATTCGTCCATACGAGGTGCGCGACGGAGACACGAATCGCGCATTCGACGATGTCGTGCACCTGCTCCACGCGCGTCTGCGTGATCGGCGGCCGTTCGACATCCTCGAGCACACACCCGGCTGGTTGGGACGTCGTCTTGCCGCGCACCCGAGAGTCAAGGACACCACGAACACCCTCGTGAAGATCCGGCAGCACTTGCGCGGGCGCAGCTATCGGGACGCGCTTGCGGCGGCGCGCGCTCGCCTCGATGAGATTGAAGTGGACCGGCTGCGGGTCAAGCCCGTCGTGAAAATCACCGGCGAGTTCTGGGCGGCGACGACGGAGGGGGCCGGCAATTTCGACATGTTCCGTTTTCTCGAGCGGGAGGGAGCAGAAATCCGCGTCGATCCGATCGGCGCGTGGGTGATGTACCTGCTGCATCAGGCCAAGGCGCGCGCCGCGGTCGAGCGGCGCGTCGGGCGGCCCGAGCGGATCCTGTCATTGGCCGCGCTCGCGAACGAGCTGACATTTGCGCGCAAACACCTGCTCTTCTCCATTGGGGAGCGGATGTGGACGCGCGAGTATCACCGCGTGGTGCGGGCGCTTGGTGACGTTGCCGAACGGCTGGTGCCGCAGGCGGAGCTGGCGCGCCTCGCGCACCCCTTCTATCACTCGATGACGCGCGGCGGCGAAGGGCACCTGGAGATTGGCAAAACGATCTACTACACGACGCACCGACGCTGCCACATGGTGCTGAGCTTGAAGCCGTTCGGCTGCCTGCCCTCGACGCAGTCCGACGGCGCACAGTCGGCGGTCGTCGCGCGCGTCAAGGACCTCATCTTTCTGCCGATTGAGACCTCGGGTGAAGGAGAGCTGAACGCGCACAGCCGTGTGCAGATGGCGCTCGGTGAAGCAAAGGCCGCGGCGAGACGGGAGTTCGAAGACGCGCTCTCCCGTACCGGACGGACGCTCGACGAGATCCGGACCGAGGTCGCGGCCCGCCCCGCGCTGCGCCGGCCGTCCTATCGGGTGCCGCGGCACGAAGGGATCGCGGGAACGGCCGCAAATTTCGTGCTGCACGTGGGGCGCCTGATGGGAGGAAAACGACAATGACGCCCCGCTGGCTGCTCGGCATCGATTTCGGATCGACGACGCTGAAGGCGGTGCTCGCCGATGCGGACACGCAGTCCGTCGTCTGGCAGCGGTACGAGCGGCACGAGTCGCTCGCCGGCGACAAACTTCTCGAATGGCTGCGCGCTCTCGAGCGCGAGGCCGGCATCTCCCCCGCCACCTGCCGTGTGTTCGCCACCGGCGCGGCCGCCGGCGAGCTCGCCTCCGCGATTGGAGCCCGTTTCGTGCAGGAGGTCCATGCCGTCTCGCTGGCGGTCGAGCGACTGCATCCCGACGCGCAGACCGTGATCGAGCTTGGCGGGCAGGACGCGAAGATCATTCTGTTCAGGGAGGAGGGGGCCGGCCGCCGGAAGAAGCTGCCGTCGATGAATGACAAATGCGCCGGCGGCACTGGCGCGGTCATCGACAAGATCGCCGCGAAGGTGGGCATCGCGCCTGCCGACATCCAGCACCAGGCGTATGACGGCGTTCGGATCCATCCGATCGCGGGCAAGTGCGGTGTCTTCGCCGAGACCGATATCACGGGTCTCCTCAAACAGGGCATCCCCGCGCGCGAGCTGATGGCGTCGCTCTTCGACGCAATCGTGCTGCAGAACCTGTCGGTGCTGACGCGCGGCTACACGCTGATGCCGTCGGTACTGCTGCTCGGCGGACCCAACGCGTTCATCGGCGGGCTGCGTCAAGCCTGGCGGCTGCGCATCTCCGAGATGTGGCGGGACCGGGGGGTTCCGGTGCCGGAGGGAGCCGCGCTGGACGATCTGGTCGCCGCCCCCCCGCTGGCGGAGTACTACGCTGCGCTGGGCGCTATCGAGTTCGGCCGGCTCGAGACCGAGGACGTGGGACGGTATTTGGGTACGCAAGCCCTGGCATCGGTCGTCCACGGCGCGCGCACGCAGGATCGCCACGGTAACGCCCTGCCTGGCCTCGTCTCGTCGGAGCGCGAACGCGACCTCTTCGTCGAGCGCTACGCGGCGCCGCCGTTTGTGCAGCCACGCTTCGCCGCGGGCGAGCGCGTGCGCGTGTTCCTCGGGCTCGACGCGGGCTCGACGTCGACCAAAGGCGTCCTGCTCGGCGAAGACGGCGGGGTGCTCGCGAAAGCGTACCGCCTTTCGCTCGGCAACCCCATCGAGGATGCCATCGACATCGTTGCGCAGCTTCGCGCCCCGATCGAGCGCGACGGCGCGTGCATCGACATCGCGGGCGCCGGCACCACCGGGTATGCCAAGGACATCCTGCATGATGTGCTCGGCGCGGACGTGGCCATCGCCGAGACGGTGGCGCACACCGAATCGGCCAAGCGCGAATATCGCAATCCGCACGTCATCGTCGACGTCGGCGGGCAGGACATCAAGCTGATCTTTCTCAAGGACGGGCGCGTCAAGGACTTCCGCCTCAACACGCAGTGCTCGGCGGGCAACGGCTACTTCCTGCAGGCGACGGCAGAAGCGTTCGGCGTGCCGGTCGAGCGCTATGCCGAGGCGGCGTTCGCGGCGCGCGCGATGCCGCGCTTCGGCTACGGCTGCGCCGTCTTCCTCCAGTCCGACATCGTTGCATTCCAGCGGCAGGGATGGACGCGCGAGGAGATCCTCGCGGGTCTCGCCGCCGTGCTCCCCAAGAACGTCTTCCTCTACGTCGCGCGCGTTCCGAACCTCGCACGTCTCGGGACGCGGTTCATTCTTCAGGGGGGCACGCAGCGGAATCTTGCGGCCGTCAAGGCGCAGGTCGATTTCATCCGATCGACGTTCGCCCGCACGGGCTGCGAGCCGGACATCGTGGTGCACAAGTATGCCGGTGAGGCCGGCGGGATTGGCGCGGCGCTCGAGGCGATCCGCGTAGTCGCCGCGCGTCCGGATCGCGCCACCACGTTTATCGGCCTGGACGCGGTCGCGCGGATCACGTATCGCACCGCCCGCGGCGAGGACACGCGTTGCCGCTTCTGCACGAATGAGTGCCTCCGTACGTTCATCGATGTGTCGACCGGCGGCGGCACCGAGCGCCGCGTCATTGTCGCGACGTGCGAAAAGGGCGCGGTAGAGAACGTCGACGCGCTGCGCGCCGTCAAGAGAGGCCTCGACCGAGTGGCCGCCGACAATCCGAACTTCGCCGACATCGCGGGACGTGAGGTCTGGAAGTCTCAGCACTCCGCGCGCGTCGCCGACGGCGAATCGCGCTCGTGGCGGAGCCCAGGCCGGCTGCGGCTGCGCGGCAGGCGCGCCTCGCTGCGCGTCGGCGTGCCTCGCGTGTTGAACATGTACACGTACGCTCCGCTGTTCAGCGCCTATCTGGAGGCCCTTGGCGTCGCGGCCGATCGGATCGTCTACTCCGATTTCACCAGC
>DASPXV010000222.1:0-4534 GCA_035637115.1 Vicinamibacterales bacterium | reverse complement strand
GCCGACCTTCCGCGCGAGCGCCGCCGGCACGGCCTCGTCAAACAACAGCCAGACATGTCCGCCGCGCCCCGAACGCGACCGCTCAAGCGCACCAGAAAGACTCAACCCCCGGCACGTCTCAATGTACGCAGCTGAATCTTCCAGCCAACCGCTCTTGTCGAAGTCTACGGCCAGGAAGAAGCACGTCTCATCCAAGAGCATTGGATAGACGCCGGCCACGAAGCGCTGTCCGGCGTCGTCATAGCCGGACAGGTGCCACCGAATCACGTCGTCGGTCACTGGGAGGAAGCGACGATTTGGGCACTCGGCGCACTTGATGCGTGGTTTTTCGCAGATGCCCCGCACCCACTCGTTGGCGCACGCGGGTGCGTAGCCGGACTTGCCGGTTTTCCGGCTCTCGAATCGACGCGGATACACGTCCTCCCGTCCGCGGAACAGCGAACGGAATAGGGCGATCTTCTCCTGCGACGAGGAGAGCTGATGCACGAGACGTCGAGTCTGATCCACTGATTCGACCGGCGCGATGATGTCATCGTCACCACGACCTGATCAACTGATGGATCGGCAGCGCCGCGCGTCGGTCGGAAGACGTGTCGGGTAGCATAAATGGGTAGTACTTTGCCGCCTAGAGTCCGCGGGACGGATCACCTCGATGCGACGGAGGTCAAGAATCTCGAACAATTTGGAGCGGAAGGGTGTTTGAAGCGCCGAGCACTCGGTTCTGCGACGGGAATTCGCAGGAGGAACCGAGTGCCCCAGCAGACTGAATTCCGCGAATTTGTTAGGAATTGGTCGGGGCGAGAGGATTTGAACCTCCGACCCCTCGGTCCCGAACCGAGGAAGAATCTGCTCAGTCACCGAATAAAATGCTCCGCAGCGACGACGAGCATGCCCACAGCATGCCTATCTGGCCGCAGGCGGAACTAATGAAGCCGGCTAAGCCAGCCCCTGATTCGCTTCGTCCGCACTGCCAGTGGCCGCCACCCTGAGGTCCCGTGTAAATCCCGAGCATCGCCCGGGCGATTGACGACCTGATTCTGATTGTGGAGTGCGGTCTTGAGGGCGAATGGGAAGGACAGGTGCGCTATCTTCCGCTATAGGCCGCCGAGCCGGCGGACACGCTTCAAGATGCGGAGTTGACGCACAGCGCGAACAGGCGTAGACTGATGCATCGTTAACTGATGTATTAGGTTTCCTCGATGCGCAATCGCACTTCCCTGGGGTCCGAGCTCCTCCCGGGCACGCTCGACATTCTCATCCTTAAAACGCTCACGCGTGGGCCCGCGCACGGTTACGCCGTTGCGCGGCACTTGGAACGTGTGTCGCAGGACGCCCTCCGTGTCGGCGAAAGCACGCTCTATCCAGCGCTGCAGCGTTTGCTCGTGAACGACTGGGTGAAGACCGAGTGGGGAGAATCGGAACTGGGGCGGCGTGCGCGCATGTATCGCATCACCGCCGCCGGCCGGAAACGGTTGGCGAAAGAAACCGCGGAGTTCACCAGACTGACGAGCACCATCATGGCCATTCTCGAAGGGGCGTAATCGATGTGGTCGCGCTTCCGAAATCGACTGCGGTTTCTGTTTCGTCGCGATCGCTTCGACATCGAGCTGAGCGAGGAGATGGAGCTTCACCGCCGGCTGCTCGAGCGCGACAAGACACGCGAGGGTCTCGACCCAGAAGGCGCAGCACGTGCCGCCCGTCAGCAGTTTGGCAATACCCTGGTGGCGCGCGACGATGCCCGCGATGCGTGGAGGTTTGCGTGGCTCGAGGCTCTCGTGGCCGACGCGCGATACGGCCTGCGGTCGATCCGGAAGTCGCCCGGCTTTGCGGTCGTCGCCATTGTTTCGCTCGCGCTTGGCACCGGGGCCAACACCGCGATTTTCTCCCTCATCAACGCTGTCATGCTCACGTCGCTGCCCGTGAGCCGCCCTGATGAACTCGTCCTGCTTGCGCAGAGGGGCGGTCCCTCGAAAGGTTCGGTGACGTTCAGTCCAGCGCTCTGGCTGCGGATTCAAGAGCACCAGGACGTCTTTAGTAGCGTCGCCGTGTACGGCGCAACAGGTAGCGTGGACCTCGGCACCGGCGACCAGCGGCGCGCCACCGTCGGTCTCGTCTCGGGAGGTTTCTTCTCGACACTTGGCGTGCGTCCCGCGATCGGCCGGACGCTCGTGGGGGCCGATGATTATCCCCGGTGTCCGCCGGTCGCCGTGATCACCCACGCATTCTGGCAGGGCGCGCTCGGTACCCGAGGAGACATCCTCGATCAATCGATATCACTAAATGGCCGGCCGTTCGAGATCGTTGGCGTCACAGCGCCGGAGTTCTTCGGCATTGAGCACGGGACGAACGTGCCGGTCTGGGTACCGCAGTGCGCGGCCACGTCGTTTCTCGGCGCTGGAACGAACCCCGGAGGCGGATGGGTGATCGGTCGTTTGCGGCCTGATGTCTCGATATCACAGAGCCGCGCACGAATGGCGGCGCTGGCGTCGCAGATCTTCCAGGCCGCGAAGAATATCGGGCAGCCGGTTGCGGGATCGACGGCGAGAACTATCGACGTCGTGCCGTTTGCGAAGGGGCTTCCATTCCTTCAGGACCGCTACGGCGAGGCCCTCTTCATCTTGATGGCGACTGTCGCCGTGGTGCTGCTCGTAGCCTGCGCGAACATCGCGAACATGATGCTCGCCAGAACGACGGCCTGCCAGCGGGACATCAATGTGCGGCTCGCACTCGGCGCGAGTCGGGCACGTATCGTCCAGCAGCTGCTGATCGAAAGCTCGCTGCTCGCCTTTGCCGGCGCGGCCCTCGGTATCGCGATCGCCTATTGGGGAGGCCGCGGGCTCGTGGCGATGTTGTCCGATTCCATCGTGCTCGACCTGACTCCTGATGTCCGCGTGCTGGCATTTACCGTCGCGCTCGCCATCCTCACCGCGCTCGCGTTTGGTCTCATCCCAGCTTGGCGGGCCGCTCGCTACGATCGGGAGGGCTCCCGCGGTTCCGGTGGCGCGCCGCGCGTCATGGCGTCGCGACGAGTGGGGTTGTTGACCGGCGGTCGCGGCGTTATCGAAGGTCAGTCCCGATTCGGTCTTGGGCAGGTACTCGTTGGAGCGCAGATCGCATTGTCTCTGGTCATGGTGGTGAGTGCCCTGCTGTTGGTTGGCAGTTGGAGTCGCTTGCTCATGATCGACACCGGCTTTAGGGCCGAGGGCGTGCTGCTCGGGGCCGTTGGGACAGGGTCGACGGGTCTGGCGCCGGATCAGCAAGCGGAGACCTTCACCCGCGTTCTCGATCGACTTCGTTCCCTGCCTGGAGTGAGCTCCGCTGCGGCCGTCTGGATCGCACCGCTTGGACAGAACGCCCGAATGGTCCTCAATGCCGAGGGATTCACGACACTCCCTGCAATCGATCTCGAGTCGAGATTGAATCACGTGAGCGAGGGCTACTTTCGAACGATAGGGACACCGCTGCTGGCCGGCCGAGACTTCGGACCCGGCGAGACTGTGACGTCCCCGGCAGTGGCCATCGTGAATGAGGAACTGGCGCGCCGCCTTTACGGTCGTGTCGACGTGGTTCATCAACGCTTCCGGGTGCGGCGGCGCGATGGCTTAGGCGAGCCGGTTGAGATCATTGGCGTTGTCGCTAACACGACGTGGGGATCGCTCCGTGAAGAACGACAGCCTATTGTCTACAATGCCCTCACGCAGAACGCAGAGCCCGGTCGTGCGATGAATTTCGTCATGCGCACCGACGGGCAGGTGAGGGGGCTCGATCCGGGCGTGAAAGCGGCGGTCGCCGATGTCAATCCACGCCTGACGTTGACGCTGACGAGCCTTCAGCAGCGGGTTCACGATTCGGTCCGCCTGCCGCGCACCCTCGCGGCCCTCTCCGGCTTCTTCGGCGGGTTCGCACTGTTGCTCGCGATGATCGGGCTCTACGGTGTCGTGTCGTACACGGTTGGACGACGACGCAATGAAATTGGTGTCAGACTCGCGTTCGGGGCCATGCGATCGAGCATCGTGGGCATGGTCCTTGGTGAAACCGCGCGCGTAGTCATCGCCGGCGTTGTGCTCGGCACTGGTCTCTCGATGGTGGCGACCCGGCTCGTGTCGTCGTTCCTGTACGGCGTCACACCTAATAATCCGACGACGCTGCTGCTGTCTGCGGTCGTGTTGGTGTGTGTGTCCTTTGGTGCGGCACTTATCCCTGCGCACCGCGCTGCACGAATGAACCCGGTCGCGGCCCTGCGCGAGGACTGAAGTTCCTCGCGCCTTTCGTAGCAGCGCCGCGTCGACAACCACGGGACCAGTGCACCAAAGGTGGGATCACGCGACACGTCGCAGGTCATCGATTTTCCGCAGAACGCTGCAGATGAGGTTCCAACTGGCGAAGGTTAGGCTCGCCAGTCCAAGGCCCATCGTTTCCATTGCGTATGGCGCCTGAGTATCATCGGATAGTCACCCCAAGGCGACTGAGGAGTTCGGCCGCTTAATCCGAGAAGGGAGCGTAACGTATGTGGGCATCTTGCATTTTGCGCGGA
>DASPXV010000221.1:0-9407 GCA_035637115.1 Vicinamibacterales bacterium | reverse complement strand
CCGGAATGCGGCAGGTGAGGTGCGTTTCTATCCGGCTCCTCGTACCGCTGTCAAATGCTTCGCGACGGGCGACTCAGCAATACAGTGCGCGGATCGCGCAGCAGATATGGCGCAACAAGCGTGATCGTTGCCGGCAGGATGAGGACTTCTGCGAGGAACGCGACGACAAGCGTCAGCGCGAGCAGCCCTCCGAACCAGGCGGACGGTTTGTACTCCGACAGCATCAACACGGCGAACCCGGCGCTGTTGATCAAGGCCGTCATGAAGGCTGCGCGCCCTTCGGACGCGGCGGCGTGGTGCGATGCAGCATCGACAGGCACTCCGCCGGCGATGTCATGACGAAATCGAGTAAGAAAGTGCACCGTGTCGTCGTCGACCACGCCGAGCGCGACACCGGCGACCATGACCGTTGCGACGTTCAGCGAAATGTTGAACCAGCCCATGGCTCCAAGAACCGCCACTACGGGAAATACATTTGGCACGAGCGCCAGCAGCCCGAAGCGCACGGAGCGGAAGACGACGAACATGGCGGCAAAGATCGACACGAATGCAGTGCTGAAGCTCGAAATCTGCGATCTCACCAGATAATGATCCAGAGCACTGAACAACCGTCCGGATCCGGTGACCGTCGCCTTGATGCGCGTCCCGGCGAACATTTCCGTGGCCAGTCGCTGTGCGGTCTGAATCGTCTCGAAGACCCTGTCGGAGCTCATCGATGGAAGCCGCACGACGATTTGCGCGATTGAGAAGTCGCTGGACACGACGCGCTCCAGCTCGCGTCGCCCCGCATCGTTCAGCGTGAACAGCAAGATCTCCTGTGCCAGGAGCTGCGGATCGGCAGGCACGACGGCAGCCGCCGGATTGCCATCGTGCAGCTCGCGGTTCGTCCGCTTCACGTGATCGGCCATCGACGTCGTCTTGCGAACCTGCGGCAGCGCGGCAATTGCCGCCGCGAGACGGTCGATGGCCGACACGGTGTCGGGTGCCTTCATGGAATCGGGCGGCCCTTCGAGGAGAACGTGAAAGCTGTAGACACCGGCGAGTTCGCTGTCGATGACCGCCGCTGAGCGGCTCAGTGGATGATTCGAGGCGAAAAAGTTGATGTGGTTCGTGTCCACGCGCAGGTGCGTAATCCCGATTCCCGCGGCGATCGTCACTGCCACCGCGGCGCTGAGGACGATGCGTGGTCGGCGGGTTGAGAACGCAGCGGCGCGCTCGAGCAAATCGGCAAGTCTCGGTAATGATTGCGGCCCTCGTTCGATCGCGGGGGCAAGAGTGGACAGGAGCGTCGGAACCAGGACGAGCGAGCTGAAGAAGTCAACCATGACCCCGACCGCCGCGCCGATTCCGAATTGCCGAACCGCAACGACATCGCTCGTCGCGAGCGAGAGGAGGCCGAGTGCCGTCGTTCCGCTGGCGGCGAGCAGCGGCGCGAACAGGTATGCGACAGTTGCCGTGAATGCCTGTTCGCGATTGCCGCGGCGGCACTCCTCGTCGTAATGCTGAATGATGTGGACGTCATCGGAAATTGCGAGCACGACGATGAGCGGCGTCAGCATCGCTGTCAGGATGTTGAACCCGAATCCCATCAGGGAATACAGGCCCAACGTCCACAGCACGCTCACGACAATCGAGCCCATCACAACCGCGGCGCGGGCCATCGAACGAAACAGCACGTAGAGCGCGAGCAGCGTCACCACGAGGATCGGCGGTATGAATCGCCGCTGGTTCTCGATCGTGACGCGGTTGTACGTTTCGCTGATTTCGATACTGCCGTTGAAGTATGCCGACACGCCGGACGGCAGTCTCGAACGGACTGTCGTGTAGATCTGGTCGAGAATCCGCGAACGGTCCCTGTCGAGCGCGGCTTCGTCGAACGTCACCACGAGCGCCGTTGCCGCGCCGTCCGGTGAGACCAGGTCCCCACGAAGCAGCGGGTCGTTCAGGGCGAGGGTGCGAATCTCCTCAGCGGAGCGGCGCGAGAGGTCGAGTAGCGGTCCGACCGCGAGAACAGATTCGGCACGCTGCGCGGGATCGTCACTCGTGGCTCTCTGCGCGTGCAGCACGCTGGCCGTCCCAAGGCTCTCCACGCGCTGCACGCTCGTGATGCGTTCGATGTCGCCGGTGATGTCGTTCAGGAACTCGAGCCGCTCGCGTGTGAACAGGCCGGCAGCGGCGTGCGCGTCGTCCCTGAGCGCGATGATCAGCGGCTGCGTGCCTCCGAACTCCGCCCGGAAGCGATCGTAGTCGCGGTAAAGCGGATCGTTTGGCGAGAACCATGCGCTGATGTCGTTGTCGACACCCCGGATCGCAGCGCGCGGACTCAATGTGACAGCGCCGATGACGAGCGCGGCCGTGAGCGGAATGCGCCGGCGATAGAGGAAAGCGGCGAGCCGACTCACGGCAGCCTTAATGCGTCAACGGCATAGGCCGCCGCCGATCGCGCGGGTGAGTAGCGCGCTGTCGTGAGGGGCAGGCGCTGACGAGAATCTGAGAACGGGCGTTATGCCAACCACGAAATGGCCCTAATGTTTCCAAGCGGACAGGAGCTCGAGTTGCGTGCCGAGAGCGTGAACTTCTTGAACCACGTGAATCTCGGTAATCCTAACTCGGAGATCGGCGTGCCGGGGAACGACAACCCGAACGCGAGGCGAATCACGTCGACGGCGTATTTCGGCGCCGACCCGCAGCGGAACTTCCAGTTCGCGGTGAAGTTCAGCTTCTGACGTCCTCAGTCATCGCGCCTCCTCGGCAGCGTGAAGCGGACGGTGGTGCCTTTACCGACCTCGCTCGACGCGGTGATTTCGCCACCGTGCTCGGTGACGAGGCCTTTCGCGATCGCCAGTCCGAGCCCTGAGCCGCGCGATTCGGCTCCTTTATGAAAACGATCGAACATCCGTGCGACGTCCGCCGGCTCCATTCCCGTGCCGGTGTCGGTGACCGCGACAGCCACATCGGAGCCGGCCTCCCGGACGGCGATCGTGACCTCGCCGCCGGTGCTGGTGTGGCGCACCGCATTCGAGAGAAGATTCATGAGCACTTCGCGGATTCGCAGCGGATCGAGCTCGATCGTCACGGCATCGTTCGGCGTCGCCGCGTTCAATGCGACGCTCTTCGCGGCGGCCTCCGCATGCATGCTGCGGATGGTGTCCTGGACTAGATCGACAACATCGGTCGCCTCCTTCTGCAGCGGCAGCGCGCCAGCATCGGCGAGCGCGAGTGTGCGCAAATCCTCGATCAATCGCGACAGGAGGTGCGTCTCCTCCAGCACCTCGCCGATCTGGCGATCGTCGCGCGGATACACGCCGTCGAGCAGCCCTTCGAGCCGGCCCTGGAGCACCGTCAGCGGCGTGCGCAGTTCGTGCGCGACATCGGCCATCAGATCGCGCCGCACCCTGTCGGCATCGTGCAGCCGCTCGGTCATCGTGTTGAACGAGCGCGCGAGCGCGCGCATCGGCGGCGGTCCGTACTCGCGTACGCGCACGGTGTAGTCGCCGTCAGCGACGCGATCCGCCGCGTCCATGACCGACCGCAGCGAGAAGGCGAAGGCGCGCATCCCGCCGGACATCGCCGTGACGGCGAATCCGCCAGCGAATACGATGAACAGGACCGGTATGGCGAGCCACCATCCCGCAAGCCCGAGCCGGCCGGCGATCGACCACGCGATCGCGAAGACGCTCAGCAATCCGAGCAGCAGAACGGTACCAACCATCAGCGCCAGCCGTCGGAAGAAGCGCGCGCGTGTGTGCTGATTCAGTCCAGGCGGCCCGCTGCGGCAGAACTCGCGCCTCATGCGTCGGTGAACCTGTACCCGAGCCCATATACAGTCAGTAAGTAGCGCGGCTGATGCGGGTCGGCTTCGATCTTCCGGCGCAGATTCTTGACGTGCGCGTCAATCGCGCGATCGAACGATTCAACCCGCTCGCCGCGGATCGCGTCGAGCAGTTGACCGCGCGTGAATACGCGCCCCGGCTGCCGCATGAGCGTGGCGAGCAGATCGACTTCCGTCGATGTCAGCTCGACGAGGCGTTTGCCGATGCGCGCGCGCAGGCGAGGAAGGTCGAGCGTGATGTCGCTGGCGCGAATGACATCGCCGCGTGCGGGACCGATCTCGGTTCTGCGCACGACGGCGCGCACCCGCGCCACCAGTTCGCGCGGGCTGAACGGCTTCGTCAGGTAGTCGTCTGCACCGAGCTCGAGACCAATCAGCTTGTCGCGTTCGTCGACGCGCGCCGTCAGCATGATGATCGGCACGTTCGAATGCTTCCGCAGCGCCCGCGTGACGTCGAGCCCGTCCATCTTCGGGAGTCCGAGGTCGAGGACGACGAGATCGGGTTGCCGGCTGCGCGCCATCGTGAGCGCGTCGACGCCATTGGCTGCCGTTCTCACGGTGAAGCCGGCGCGCTCCAGATAGTCGCGGCAGATGTCCGCAATCCGCGGCTCGTCATCGACGACGAGGATCTCCTTCATGGTTATGTCGTGCTATCTGTCGGTCGACTGGGCCCGGTTTGCGCCGCATGCGCCCGCTTGTGCCATTCGTCGAAGGCGGGCGGCACGCCGTCGTACCGGTCTCGCCAGCCGCCGCGCCACGGCCCTCTCCAGAACAAACCTCTCATCACGAAGAAGAAGAGGAAGATGAAGAGAAGAGGGAAAAAGGGGAAGAAGCCGAAGCCCCACGGTCTCGGCCAGACGTACACATACGGTGCTGCACCCGCCGGCGGTGCCGCGATGAGCCGGCCACTGGCGGCGATCCCCTGCGCCATCCCCGCATTGTAGGCGCCGATCCCAATGGCTGCGGCACTCGTCAGAACCAGCGCGGCAATGGCCAGCGCCCGGAAGAGCGATCGATTGTTCATGACACGTACTCCTTTATCTCGAGCAGTGTCGCAGTCAATGATGAACCGATTGTGAACCGCCGCCTTCATATTCCCTCCACAATTGCGCCGCATCCTGGGCGCGCTGGAGGCGAATCATGGATGTGTTGTGGCAGGACATTCGGTACGGCGTGCGGTCCCTTCGCAGAAGTCCGGCGTTGGCGGCGGCAGCGATCCTGTCGCTCGCGCTCGGCGTCGGCGCGAATACGACCACATTCACCTTGATCAATACGCTGTTGCTGAATCCGCTGCCGGTCGCCCGTCCGTCAGAGCTCGTCGCGGTCTTCACGCTCGACGCGAACAATCCGACGCGCTTCGGCAGTCTGCTGCCGCTGTCGCATCCGAACCTCACGGACCTGCGCGGTCAGAACGATGTCCTGATCGATCTTGCGGGCTATTCATCGCCGCTGCCGCTCAGCCTGTCGACCGGCGGCGCTCCCGAGCGGGTCTTCGCGCAGCTCGTGACGGGCAGCTATTTCGATGTGCTCGGCGTCAGGCCTGCGGCCGGACGCTTCTTTTCCGCCGACGAGGATCGCACGCCCGGCACGCACGCCGTGGTGGTCATCGGACATGGATTCTGGCAGCGGCGTCTCGGCGCGGATCCGAGTGCGGTGGGCAGAACGATCACGTTGAATCGGATCCCATTCACCATCGTCGGCGTGGCGCCCGACGGGTTCAGAGGCGTGACGACCATCTTCGGGCCCGACTTGTGGCTGCCGTCGATGATGGCGCCGCGCGTCCTGCCGGCGCAATTCGGCGACTGGTTGCACGAACGCGGGGCGGTCGCGTTCAACAGCGCCGGTCGCCTGAAACCCGGTGTGACGCGGGAACAGGCAGAAGCCCGGCTGAAGTCGATTGCGGCGGTGCTCGAACACGAGTATCCCGCCGCGAACAAAGGACGGAGCGTTTCGGTGACGACGCTGACCGAAGCGGCGATTTTTCCGGGGATGCGCAGCGCGCTGATGCTCGGTGGCGCCGTGCTGATGGGAGTCGTGGGCCTCGTGTTGTTGATTGCCTGCTCGAATGTCGCGAATCTGCTGCTGGCGCGGGCGACGGCACGCCGTCAGGAGATTGCCGTCCGGCTCGCGCTTGGCGCCGGCCGTGGCCGCGTCGTTCGCCAACTGCTGACCGAAAGCATCGTCCTCGCGCTGATCGGCGGCACTGTCGGGCTCGCGTTCGGGTACTGGGGACGCGACCTGCTCTGGTCGTTCCGTCCGGCTGCCGTGGCCAACAACTTCGTCGAGCTGCGCTTCGACGGCCGGGTGTTCGCCTTCACCTTCATGCTTGCGCTGATCAGCGGCATTGTGTTCGGCCTCGTGCCCGCGGTGCGCGCGTCGCGTCCGGACCTCGTCGGCGTGTTGAAAGAAGAAGCCAGGACGGCGTCGGGGCATCGCCGCGCCGCACGCCTGCGCGGCGCACTGGTCATCGGGCAGGTTGCGCTGTCGCTCGTCTCGCTCGTCATCGCCGGGTTGTTCCTGCGCAACATCGAACGTGCGTTCAAGGTGGATCTCGGCTACGACTATTCACGGATTGCCGTGGTGTCGGTGAATCCGGCGCAGGCCGGGTACGAAGGGCCGCGCGCGGAACAGTTCTATCGGAATGCACGCGCGGACGTGTTACAGGTTCCGGGCGTGTCGTCGGCGTCGTGGTCGACGAATCAGCCGCTGTGGGCCAGCAACTATCGCCGCATCGCTATCGAGGGCCGCGATCCCCGGGACGGCGTCGAGGGGATCCTGCTTCTCGTCAATACCGTTGACGCCGAGTTCTTCAAGACGCTGGGCGTCGCGGTGACCTCCGGCCGCGAGTTCGATGGAACCGATCGTCCGGACTCGGCGCGCGTCGCCGTCGTCAACGAGACGATGGCCGCCAAGTACTGGCCGAACGAGAGCGCGCTGGGGAAGCGCGTCCGGTTCGCCAACGACCAGACGCCGCGCGAGATCGTCGGCGTGGTGAAGACGATCAAGCATCAGAGCCTGGGCGAGCCTCCGCAACCGGTGATCTACCTACCGCTCGAGCAGAACTCCGCCGGCGCGATGGTGCTGTATATCCGCGCGCTGCGCGATCCGTCGCCGATCCTCCGGAGCGTTCAGCGCGAGCTGCGCAGCATGGATGCCGAAGTGCCACTCGAAAACCCCGCGACGGTGGCGGAGGTCATCGATCAGTCGCTGTGGATGATGAAACTTGCGACCGGACTGATTGCGGTGTTCGGTGCGCTGGCGCTCGGTCTTGCGTGCGTCGGGTTGTACGGCATCCTCGCGTATGCGGTCGGCCAGCGCCGGCGGGAGATCGGGTTGCGGATGGCGCTTGGCGCCGATCGCGCCTCCGTCCTCCGGCTCGTGTTCCGCGAAGCGGCGACGGTCATCGGCGTGGGCGTTGTGCTCGGTCTGGCTCTGTCGGCGGCGGCGGGACGTGCGGTGGCATCACTCCTGTTCGGGCTGAGTCCGATCGACGTCCCCGCGTTCGCCGGCGCTGCCGCAATCCTGATTGCCGTCGCACTCGTGTCTGGCTATCTCCCAGCGCGATCGGCGAGCCGTCTCGATCCGGCGGCGGCGCTGCGCCTGTAGGAAGCAGGTATCGCGCCGCCAGCGCCTGGGCGTGGCCGGTGCGTGACCATCAGCGAATCGTCTGAATCAACGCGAGGATGTTGCCCTCGGTGTCCTTGAACCACGCCGCCTTCGCGCCGCCGGCGGTGGCGATGCCGTTCACGATTTTCATGCCAGGCATGTCGTACTGTTCGAAGGTGACGCCACGGGACCTCAGCTCGGCGACCTCCCGCTCCACGTCGGAGCTTCCGCATTATGGGATTTCCGACGTTGATCCTCGTCGATCGTGACGGGCGCGTCGTGGCCGTGGATGGCGACGTGCGTGAGATGGAGCCGGTCATCGAGCGGGCGCTCGAGAAGCGCTGAGCCGCCGACAGTTTCACTGCAGGATAACGAAACGCTTGTGGGCGGACCACCAATAAATCGTGATGCTCGTCCAGTGATCGGCGGCCGACAGGGCCACCGTGTAGAGCCATATCATTCAATTAATGTGCTGCACGTGAGCTGCCCAATCGCATCGTTGTTGGCCGCCGCGACGTGCGACGCTGCGCGGGGACCGTCGATCGGACCTTCGTCGCGATCGCCGCCGCCTCGTCTCGCGAGATGCGCCGCGCTGCGCGAGGTGTGACGCCAAATCTGCGAAAGGCTCCGTACAGACCCTTCTTGCTTTTCCATCCAACCGCACGGGCGATCGTCTCGATCTTGTCTGTGGAAGACGCGCGCAGCTCGATCGCCATCGCGACGCGCGCGCAATCGCGGTACTCCCAGATCGTCATACCGGTTTCCTTGAAGAAGCGGTCCTCGAGCGTTCGCCTGCCGCATCCCAGCTCCCGCGCGAGCGCGCTGATGGCAGGCGCGGCGCGAGGATCGTCGAGCCGGCGTCGAGCATGCCCGACCAAATCCTGCCGGTGCGTCTGCCGCAGCAATCGTGCGCAGGCCAGAACCCATTGCCGCATCGCATCACCCGGATTCCAGGCGGTCGGGGTCTCGGGAGTGATGAGCGCGGTCGAAAGCGGCGGCGGCTCAAACGAGCAATTCGGAGCGGCCGAACCGTGGATCCGCCGGTGCACCCTGTCGAACACTTGATTTGTGAAAACGACGGCGATGCCTGCTGCCATTGTTGCCTCTGCATACGAGGCTGGCGCGGGCAGTCGGTCGAACGCGCTGACGATGGCGTCGAAGTCCGGCCACGTGGCTCCCGTGAGCTCGCGGATCGCCATCTGACACACGCGCGCGAGAGCCATCACCGATAAACCTCCCTCCGGCAGCCCGTCGATCGTCATGCGTCCTCCGCGTGGTTGAGTTTCCAATTTTCCCGATCTCATCACGTTTACGCAACAGGCAACCCGTTTCCTGTTGCACGCCGCGTCAGAGTGCTGAACTCTTTCGACGTTCGCCGCAGGTTGTCTCTATGCTCAGGCTCACACGATCGGTCACGATCTTTGCGCCGCGCTGATATTCACAGTCGCTTCCGGGGCTTCGGCGCAGACGCCCTTTAAACATCAAGGCCTCGACCTCCTGCACCCGCCGGATTCTGCGTTTCCCACAGAGCAGGTGGATCCCGCGTCTGGAACGTTGACAGTCGTCGGCACGGACCTGGTGCTTCCCGGCAATGCCGGCTTCAACCTAGCGATTCAGCGCGTTTACAACAGTTCTGTATATCCGGACTACGACACCGGCAGCACGGAACTCGAGGAAGATTCGTGGGCCGGAATCGGCTGGAAGCTGCACTTCGGCCGGATCCTGCACGCCGACTCGACCATCGCGGGGCAGATGCAAATCGAGATGGGTGACGGCAGTCGTCACGCGCTCTATCACTCGCTGTCGAACCCGAACATCTGGACCACGTCGGATTTCTGGCTCTACAACCCTGCCACCCACGTCCTTCAGTTGCCAAATGGCCGCACCTACACGTTCGATCGCGAGGTCGCTCTCAATAGCCGTTTCGGCACCGTTCGGTACGTAACCGAGATCAAGGACCAATTCCAGA
>DASPXV010000220.1:0-63156 GCA_035637115.1 Vicinamibacterales bacterium | reverse complement strand
GGTCGAAGGCTTCTTCGTTGGCCTTGGACGGTCTCGTAAATCCACTGATCTTCCGCACGAACTGCATCGAGGCGGCGCGCACTTCCTCATCTGTCACCGGCGGATCGAAGTTGAACAGCGGCCTGATGTTGCGACACATGCTTTTACGTTAACATCCCGTCCATGCGGAAGCCTATTCGACCCGTCAGTACTCTGGTTTTCGTCCTCGCCGCCGCATCTCTTCCGGCCAGCGCCCAGACGACCGACGTCGGCTACGCTGACACGCTTTCGCCGTCCATGGCCTCAGTCGCGAAGGTGATGCATTCGACCGTCCGCCGGAACCTCGCGGAAGCCGCCGAAGCGATGCCCGCCGACGAGTACGCGTTCAAGCCAACGCCCGCGGTGCGGAGCTTCGGCGAGGTCGTCGGCCATGTCGTCAATGCGAACTTTTTCTTCTGCGCGCAGGTGAAGGGCGAGAAGTCGCCCGGCACGCAGAACTATGAAAAGGTCACCGACAAGACGGCTCTCTTGAAGGCGCTCACCGATTCGCTCGCCTACTGTGACGCCGTCTACAACGAGACAACCGACGCAAACTTTCAGACCCTCGTGAAGGTCGCGGCGCCGAGTACGAACGAGACCGCGCGCGGCATGCTGCTGATGTTCAATACCACCCACAACCAGGAGCACTACGGCAATCTCGTGGTGTACATGCGGCTGAAGGGACATGTGCCGCCGTCCACGGCACGCGCGCAGGCGAACAAGAAGTGATGCGGCCGCTTTTCGCCGCGCTGATCGCCGGCGCGACCGTCGTGGTGTCCGCGGCCCAGCCGCCGCCGTTCGGCAACGCCGTTCGAACCTTCATCAAAGTCGACGCCCCAGTTGTCGCGCTGACGAATGCGCGGGTGATTGACGGCACCGGCGGACCCGCGAAAGAGAGCCAGACGCTGATCCTCCGCGGCGGCAACATCGCCGAGCTCGGTGACAGCGCGCGACTGAAAGCGCCGGACGGCGCGATGGTCATCGATCTCGCCAGCAAATCGGTCTTGCCCGGCCTCGTGATGGTCCACGAGCACCTCTATTACCCGACCGGCCCTGGGGTCTACGGGCAGCTCGGTGGCAGCTTCGTGCGGCTCTATCTTGCGGGCGGCGTGACGACGATGAGGACCGGCGGGAACGTGAATGGCTTCATGGACCTGAAGCTGAAACAGTTGATCGATCAGGGGCAGCAGGCCGGTCCCGCGATCGATGCGACGGCGCCGTATCTGAACGGTCCGAACACGTTTCAGCAGATGCGCGACATGAAGGACGCCGCGGAGGCCCGCCGTCACGTCGATTACTGGGCCGACATGGGCGCGACCTCGTTCAAGGCCTACATGCAGATTTCGCGCGATCAGTTGCGCGCGGCGGTGGACGAAGCCCACAAACGCGGGCTCAAGGTCACTGGCCATCTCTGTTCGGTGACGTATGCGGAGGCCGCAGAAATAGGCATCGACAACCTCGAACACGGCTTCCTGGCATCGACTGATTTCGTCGCTGACAAGCAGCCGGATGTCTGCCCGGGACCGCAGAACGGGCAGCGCACGATTGCGGCGCTCGATCCTAACGGCGAGCCCTTCAAGGCGCTCGTGAAGAAGCTGATCGATCGGAAGATCGCACTGACGTCGACGCTGACGGTGTTCGAGACGTTCACGCCGGGCCGTCCGATGCCGCCGGGATTGGACGTCCTGCTGCCGCAGCTGAAAGAACAGTTCGAGCAGACCTATCAGCGCGTCGCACAGAATCAGCAGTCGCTCTATACGACGCTGTTTCCGAAAGAGCTCGTGCTCGAGCGCGCGTTCGCGCGCGCCGGGGGGCTGTTGATCGCGGGGACCGATCCGACCGGCAGCGGAGGTGTCATCCCCGGCTATTCGAACCAGCGGCAACTCGAGCTGCTCGTCGAAGAGGGCTTCACCCCGGTCGAGGCGATCCGCATCGGCACGCTGAATGGCGCCACGTATCTCGGCCGCGCCGACCGGGTCGGATCGATCGCGGCTGGCAAGCAGGCGGATCTCGTCGTCATCGACGGCGATCCATCGAAGAACATCGCCGACGTGCGCAAGGTCGAGACGGTCTTCAAGCAGGGCGTCGGCTTCGATCCCGCGAAGCTCATTGCGTCGGTGACGAGAAAGGTGGGTCTATGGTGACGCTCGCCGCGCTGCTGCTGAACCTGGTCCTGCTGCAGCCCTCCGCGCAACCGGGGCCCCCGCTTCCGCAGTCGACGGAAGCGGACTTCGTTGTCAAAGATTTCAAGTTCAACTCGGGAGAGGTCCTCCCGGAGCTCCGCATTCACTACCGCACGCTCGGCACGCCGAAGAAAAACGCGCAGGGCATCGTCACCAACGCCGTGCTGATCATGCACGGCACCGGCGGATCGGGCGGCCAGTTCATGGGGCGTGGATTCGCGGGGGAGTTGTTCCTGTCGGGCCAGCCGCTCGACGTGACGAAGTACTTCGTCGTGCTGCCCGATGACATCGGTCATGGCAAGTCGAGCAAGCCGAGCGACGGCCTGCGCGCGAAGTTTCCGCGTTACGGCTACCAGGACATGCTCACCGCAGAACACCGCCTCCTCACCGAGGGGCTCGGCGTCAACCACCTGCGGCTCGTCATGGGCACCTCGATGGGTGGCATGCACACCTGGCTGTGGGGCGAGCGCTGGCCAGATTTCATGGACGCGCTGATGCCGCTTGCGAGCGTCCCTGGCCAGATTTCCGGACGCAACCGCGTCTGGCGGCGCGTGGTGATCGACGCGATCCGCAACGATCCCGAATGGCAGGGAGGCAACTACACGAAGCAGCCGCAGAGCGCGCGCACCGCGGCGCAGATGCTGTGGCTCGTGAGCAGCAATCCCATGATCCGCCAGCGCCGCTCGCCGACCCTCGCGCAGACCGATAAGGAGATCGACGATTACGTCGCGAACTGGCTGCGAACCGGGGACGCCAACGATCAGCTCTACGCGCTCGAAGCATCGTTCGACTACGACCCCGGTCCCGGCCTCGAAAAGGTCACCGCTCCGCTGTTCGCGGTGAATTCAGCGGACGATCTCGTCAATCCACCTGAGATCGGCCTGCTCGAAAGGGAGATCCCGCGTGTGAAAAAGGGGCGCGCGATCATGATTCCGCTGAGCGATCGCACCGCGGGCCACGGCACGCACACACTCGCTGCTGTGTGGAAGCAGCACTTGATCGAGTTGCTGCAGGTGAGCGAGAAGTAGTCGGGCCCAGGAGCCTTCGCTGTCGGGCAGGGGGCAGGGGCAGGCGTCAGCGAGCCTTGTAACGATACGTGCCGTCGTCCAGGCGCTCGCGATACGCGCCGTGGCAGCTGCCGCACGCGGCCTGGAGCTTCGGCACCGAAGCCTTGACGGCGTCCCAGTCGCTCTTGCTCGCGGCAGCAGCGATGGCGTCGCTCTCGCGCTTTGCATCTTCCGTCCACTGGATAGCGTCGGGATGCGTCTTGTTCTTCCAGAACGCGGCCGCCTCGGTGAAATGCCTGTTCAACGCGAGCGCCTGAGCGCGCACGTCTTCCCCGTTCGAGGCGGTGACCGCCTGCCGCAGCGCGTTGAAGCCGGGACCGATCTGTTTCATCAGCTTGCTGAAGGCTTCCTCTTCCGGCGTCATCGGCGGCGGCGGGCGCTTCGCCAGATCCGTCATCGTGTTGTTGATCACCGAGGTGGCGACGATGGCAGGACGGCCGCGGTATTTGGCGACGACGTCGGCCGAAAGCGCCGGCGTCGCGTCCTTCATTTTCGCGGTGACCTGCGCGAGATCGAATCGGATCACTTCGCCGATCACCGTCACGTACGCGTTTTGCTCGACCGGCGCCGTAAGCACGGGAGCCAGCACGAGCACGTCGGGCGCGGTTTTCGTGTTGTCCTGATCTATCGAGAACGCCGTCGCGCCGAAGCGCTGCTCCACGGCGGCCGTCAACGTGACAGTGCTGCCGATAAAACGATCGGGCGCTGCGGCGAGCACGCTGACCGCCACCGGCACGATCGGCTGCGGCTGCGCGCCGCGCCCCTGCGGCGGCGCCTGGCTCGGCACCGTGGCGACACAAAAAACGGCCCCGGCGAGCGCGAACATGATCTTCATTGCGGCGCATTGTAAGCTACGCCGCATGAAGATCCTTGCCGCCCTTGCCGCCGTCTTCCTGTTGCTGCCCGCGCCAGCGTTCGCCCAAGACGCTGCCAAGAACGTCGAATTTGAAATGATGACGTGGCCCGAGGTGAAGGGTGCCTTGGCCTCCGGCAAAACGACCGCGCTCGTCTACACCGGCGGAACCGAGCATCGCGGCCCGCAGAACGTCAACGGCGGTCACAACCTGATGGCGCGCGAGACGGTCAAGGCGATCGCACAGAAGCTTGGGAACGCGATCGCGCTGCCGGTGCTCCCGTACACGCCGAACAACGCCAGCGCGACGCTGACTGGCACGATCGGCCTGACTAATGACTTGCTCGCGGCCATCCTCGAGCGCATCAGTGAGCAGGCCATCGTCACCGGCTTCAAGAACATCATCCTGATGGGCGACCACGGCGGCGGTCAGGGCAACGGCGAGCGCCAGCCAAACGTGTATCGCGACGTGGCGAAGAAACTCGATGAGAAGTACGCGCCCCAGGGCATCCACGTGTATTACTGCGACGAGGTGTACTCGAAGCGAATGGCGGATTTCGACGCTTACCTGAAGTCTCAGAACCTGCCGGCGGGCGGCCATGCGACCATCGGCGACACGTCCGAGATGCTCTACCTCGGAGGAGACAAAGGGTGGGTCCGGAAGGACGAGATCAAGAACGCGGTGACGCCGCCGCAAGGGCAGCCGCCGAATGGCGTCAGCGGCGACGGCCGAGCCTCGACCGCCGAGCTGGGCAAGCGCGTTTTCGACATGAAAATCGAATACGCCGTGCGGCAGATCCAGGGCTTTCTCGCGAGCCAGAAAGGCGAGAAATAGGTAAGCGGGCATTCCCCCGGGAACCGTATACTTTCCGAAGCTTCCGGCTTGGAGGGGGACCACTGTCAGGATGCGCAATTCGCTCGTAACCCTGTGCGGGGTTGGCGGCGTCATGGCCGCCATCGCGTTTTCGTCGACCACGACCGCATCCGGGCTGCGGCCCACCCCCGTGCGCGCGTCCGGCCCGGCGCCGCTCGCGCCCACGGCCGCGCGCGCCGTCATCGAGCAGTACTGCCTCACCTGCCACGACAACGACAAGATGAAGGGGGAGCTGACGCTCGAGGCGTTCGATCCGGCGAAGGCGGACGCCCACCCACAGATCGCCGAGAAGATCGTGCGCAAGCTTCGCGCCGGCATGATGCCGCCGCCGGGCAAGGAACGGCCGCCGGCCGAAACGCTCGACGCGTTCGCGACGACGCTGGAAACGAAGCTCGATGCGGCAGCGGAGGCGCATCCGAATCCCGGACGCCGTACGTTTCAGCGGCTGAACCGCGCCGAGTACGCGCAGTCAATCAAGGACCTGCTCGCGCTCGACGTCGACGTCGCCGCGTTCCTTCCGCCGGACACGATCAGCCATAACTTCGACAACATCGCGGACGTCCAGTCGATCTCGGCGACGCTGCTCGAGGGCTACCTGCGCGCCGCCGCGCAGATCAGCAAGCTCGCTGTCGGCGATCCGGATGCCGCGGCGAATTCCACCATCTACAAGCTCCCGCGCATGGCGTCGCAGCTGGCGCACGTCGAAGGGGCGCCTTTCGGTACGCGCGGCGGCATCTCGCTCGTCCATAACTTTCCCGCCGACGGCGAGTACACGTTCCGCATGATGCTGCACTCGATCCCGACAGGGCAGCTGTATGGAAGCGGCGTTCGCGGCGAGCAGATCGAAGTGTCGATCAACGGCCAGCGTGCCGCGCTCATCGACATCAATCCGCGGATGAGCGAGTCGGATCCCAACGGCATGAACCTGCAGACGCCGCCGATCGCGGTGAAGGCAGGTCCGCAGCGCGTCTCCGCCGTCTTCATCCAGCGCTCGGAGGCGCCCGTCGACGACCTGCTCGCGCCCGTGGAGCAGACGCTCGCCGACACGCAGATCGGCAGCGGCATTTCGGGCGTCACGACGGTTCCGCACCTCCGCGAGTTCGCCGTCGTTGGTCCGACGCGCGTGACCGGCGTCTCCGACACGCCGAGCCGCCGCAGGGTGTTTACGTGCCGCCCGCTGTCCGCGTCGGAGGAGATCGGCTGTGCGACGAAGATCCTGACGTCGCTCGCAACGAAGGCGTACCGCCGGCCGGTGTCGAAGGCCGACGTCGACGGCCTGCTGAAGTTCTACTTGAACGAGCGCGAGCGCGCCGGTTTCGAGGGGAGCATCCGCACGTCGCTGCAGGCGCTGCTCGCGAGCCCTCACTTCATCTTCAGGCTGGAGGAAGCGCCCCCAACCGTGCGCGGCGGACAGTCATACGCGCTGAACGGCGTCGACCTCGCGTCGCGTCTCTCGTTCTTCATCTGGGGAAGCGGACCGGACGAGGAGCTGATGGCCGCCGGATCACGGGGTGCGCTGGCGACGGCCGCCGGTCTCGAACAGCAGGCCAGGCGCATGCTCGCCGACCCGCGCGCCTCCGCGCTCTCGACGCGTTTCGCGTCGCAATGGCTGCGCCTGCAGGACCTGGACAAGATCCATCCCGACGCGCGCCTGTACCCGCAGTTCGATGCGACGCTCGCCGGCAGCATGCGCCGCGAAACCGAACTCCTCTTCGAGAGCATCGTCCGCGAAGATCGCGACGTGCTCGACCTGCTGTCGGCGGACTACACCTTCGTGAACGACCGGCTCGGGCGTCACTACGGCATTCCGAACGTCGCGGGTCCTGCGTTCAGACGTGTCGCGATCGCGGACGTGAACCGCCGCGGCCTCTTCGGCCAGGGCAGCATCCTGACGATGACCTCCGTCGCCGACCGCACGTCGCCCGTGCTGCGCGGCAAGTGGGTGCTCGAAGTGTTGATGGGCATGCCGCCACCGCCGCCGCCGCCGAACGTGCCCGGCTTCGAGGAGACAAAGAATTCGCACGGCTCGCGCCTGCTGTCCGTCCGCGAGCGCATGGAGGAGCACCGCGCGAACCCGCAGTGCCAGTCCTGCCATCGCGTCATCGATCCGATCGGTCTGGCGCTGGAAAACTTCGACGTCGTCGGCATGTGGCGCATACGCGACGGCTCTACGCCGATCGATCCGTCGGGCACGCTCTACGACGGCACCACGCTGGCGGGGCCGCTCGGGCTGCGCGCGGCGATGATGAAGCACAAGGAAACGGTGCTCCGCACCTTCACGGAGAACCTGATGGCGTACGGCCTCGGCCGGCGTCTCGAATACTACGACATGCCCGTCGTCCGCCACGTCGTACGCGACGCCGGGGCGAACCAGAACCACTTCTCGTCGTTCGTCCTCGGCATCGTGAAGAGTCCCGCGTTCCGCATGAGCCGGGCCGACGCCACCACGCAGGAAAACTGACATGTATCTGAAGAAAAAACACCTCTCGCGGCGGACGGTTCTCCGGGGCATGGGCGCGACCGTCGCGCTGCCGTTCCTCGACGCGATGGTGCCGGCGAGAACGCTCCTCGCGAATACTGCAGCCTCCGGCAAGACGCGGCTGGCGTGCATCGAACAGGTGCACGGCGCGGCGGGCAGTACGCAGATCGGCCTCGCGAAGAACCTCTGGTCGCCCGCCGCAGTCGGCCGCAACTTCGACCTGTCGCCGAGCAGTCTGTCGCCGCTCGAACCGTTCCGCGACTACCTGACCATCATCAGCAACACGGACTGCAAGGGAGCCGAGGCGGTCACCACCCCCGAGATTGGCGGCGATCACTTCCGGTCGAGCGCGGTGTTTCTCACGCAGATGCATCCGAAGCAGACCGAGGGGTCCGACGTGCGCGTCGGCACGTCGCTCGATCAGATCTATGCGAAGCGCTTCGGGCAGGACACGCCGATTCCGTCGATGCAGCTGTGCATCGAGAACGTGGACCAGGCCGGCGGCTGCGCCTACGGCTACGCGTGCGTCTACACCGACACGATCAGCTGGGCGGCGCCGGATGCGCCGCTGCCGATGGTGCGCGATCCGCGCGCGGCATTCGACCAGTTGTTCGGCGTCGGCGCGACGCCGGCCGAGCGCGCCACGAACCGCCGCACCGATCGCAGCATCCTCGACTGGGTCACTGCCGAAGTGGCGCGCATCGCGAAGGGCCTCGGGCCTGCGGATCGCGTCCGCCTCGATCAGTACCTGACGGAGATTCGCGAGATCGAGCGTCGCATCCAGCGCGTCGAGTCGTACAACTCCAGCGGCGAGCCGCGCGATCTGCCCGGCGCGCCGATGGGCGTACCCGATTCGTTCAGCGAGCACGTGAAGCTGATGTACGACCTGCAGGCGATCGCGTTCGCCGCCGATATCACGCGCGTCTTCTCGTTCAAGCTCGGACGCGACGGCTCCGCCCGCGTCTACCCGGAGAGCGGCGCGCCTCTGCCGTTCCACCCGGCATCGCACCATGGCGAGAACGAGCAGCGTGTGCTCCAGTTCGCGCAGATCAATAAGTACCACGTCGGCCTCGTGCCGTACTTCCTCGAGAAGCTGAAGAGCATCCAGGAAGGAGACTCGAACCTCCTCGACAAGACCCTGATCGTCTATGGATCGCCGATGGGGAACTCGAACACGCACAACCACAAACGCTGCCCGCTGTTCCTTGCCGGCCACGCCAACGGGATGCTGAAAGGCAACCTCCACGTCAAGGCGGCCGACGGCACGCCGATGGCCAACGCGATGCTCACGGTTCTCCACGGCCTCGGCCTCGACGACATGAAGACCTTCGGCGACAGCACCGGGACGATGGATCTGAATTCGGTACCGACGACACTATGACGTTGAGGATCGCGAGTCGGATCGGCGTGGTGGCGATGTTTACCATCGGGCTGCACGCTGCGTCCGAAGGCACCCGCGTGGCGGATGCCGCGATGCAGGCGGACGTCGCAGCCGTGCGCGCGCTGATCGTGGCGGGCGAAGATGTCAACGCGGCGCAGGGGGATGGGATGACGGCGCTGCACTGGGCGGCACGGCGCGGCGAGACCGACATGGTCCGCATGCTCATCGCGGCCGGCGCGAACGTGCGGGCGACGACGAGGCTGGGGAACTACACGCCGCTCCTCGTGGCGAGCGAAACCGGACATGCCGCCGCGATCGAGTTGCTCGTCGCCGCTGGCGCGGACATCAAGGGGACAACCGCCGGTGGAGTCACGCCGCTGATGCTCGCGAGTGCGTCCGGCCAGGTCGACGCGGTGAAAGCGCTGCTGGCGCGCGGCGCGGACGTCAACGCCGCGGAACCTACGCGCGGCGAAACCGCCCTCATGTTCGCCGCCGCGAACCGCCGCGTGGACGTCGTCCGCGCGTTGATCGCCGCGAAGGCGGACGTCAATGCGACGACCAAGGTCGTGAGCCTGAAGGCCACGCCTCCGAGTCCGGAAGAAGAGGCCTACCTCGCAGCCGTTGCTGCGGGACGTGGAGGACGCGGTCCTGCAACGGCGAATCCACAGGCGCCCGCATCCGCGGCCGCTGCGCCTGCCAGTGGGCAGGCGGCGCCAGGTGCCGCGGATCAATCCGCGGGATTCGGTGGCGGAGGACGGCGTGGCGGCGGTCGCGGCGCCCTAACGGGCATCGCGGGCGTCTCGAGGCCGTATACGTATGCGGAATTGATCAACGGCCAGGGGGGCTTCACGCCGCTGCTGTTCTCCGCGCGGCAAGGAGATCTCGAAACCGTCAAGGCGCTGCTCGACGCCGGCGCGTCGATCAACACCCTCAGCGGCGGCGACAGCACGAGCCCGCTGCTCATGGCGACAATCAACGGCCACTTCGATCTCGCGGCGTACCTGCTCGAGCGTGGCGCGAACCCCTCGCTCGCGAGCGACAACGGCGTCACGCCGCTGCATGCCGCGCTCAACGTGCAGTGGGCACCGCGCGCGCTGTACCCGCAGCCGCGCACCTACCTGCAGCAGAAGATTACGTACCTGGATTTCATGAAGCGGCTGCTCGACAAGGGAGTCGATCCAAACGTGCGGCTGCTGAAGAAGGTGTGGTACCAGGAATACAACTTCCCGCTGCTCGGCGTGGACGAGATCGGCGCGACGCCATTCTGGCGCGCCGCCTACGCCGCCGATGTGGACGCGATGCAGCTCCTCGTCGCGCACGGCGCGGATCCGAACATCCCGACGATTAAACCCGCCGGCCGTCCGCGCACCGGCGACGCCGCCGGGCGGGAGACGATCGAGGACGTGTCGGGCCTTCCGCCGGTTCCGATTGCCGGTCCCGGCATTCCTCCGCTGCAGGCGGCCGCAGGATCGGGGTACGGCGAGGGCTTCGCCGGCAACTCGCATCGCACTGCGCCGAGTGGATTTCTGCCTGCCGTCAAGTACCTGATCGAGACCCTGCACGCGGACGTGAACGGGCGCGACCATGAGGGGAACACCGCGCTCCACCAGGCAGCGGCGCGCGGCGACGTGCCGATGATCCAATACCTCGTCTCCAGGGGCGCCGACGTGAAAGCCGTGAACCGCGCCGGCGAAACCACCGCCGACATGGCCAACAGCCCCGTCTCCCGCATCGAGCCGTATCCCGAGGCGCTGGCGCTTCTCGTGAAGCTCGGCGCGAAGAACAACGGCAAGTGCAAGGCGTGCAGTTAGGCGAAGAAAGAAGACGGAAGAAAGAAGAAAGAAGAAAGAAGAAAGACGAAAGAAGAAAGACGAAAGAAGAAAGACGAAAGAAGAAAGAAGAAAGAAGAAAGAAGGCGCTGGCGGTGCTGCGCAAAATATCTGCTCTGTTTCTCTGTGCGTATCTGGGGCTGGCGATTGCGGGTGGCGAGGCGAAGCTCCAGAAGCTCACGTTCGGCTCGGGTGGCGTCACCCGCACTTACTATCTCTTCATCCCTGAAAGGGCTGGCGCGGGTCCCGCGCCGATGCTGCTGCTTCTTCATGGGTCGGGTCACAACGGGAAGTCACTGATCGATCCATGGCTGCCGCTGGCGAAATCCGAAGGAATCGTGCTCGTCGCTCCTGATGCGTCCGATCCGCGTGCGTGGCGGATCCCGCAGGAGGGACCGGATTTCTTTCACGATCTGGTCGAGCTCGTGCGCATCTCGAATGACGTGATCGACGACCGGCGCATGTACGTGTTCGGGCACTCTGCGGGCGCGATTCACGGTCTGGATCTGGGCCTGCTGGAGTCGGAGTATTTCGCCGCGATCGCCGTTCATGCCGGCGTCGTGAGTCCGGAAATGGCCCCCGCCCTCGATCAGGCGCCGCGGAAGATACCGATGGCTATCTGGATCGGCACGAACGATCCGCTGTTTCCGCTGAACGCCGTCCGAAACACGCGCGACGCGCTCAACGCCAAGGGCTTCAATACGCAGCTCACCGAGATCAAGAACCACACCCACGACTATTACGGCTCCGCCGGAGACATCAACAAGCAGGTGTGGGCATTTCTGAAGGAGCAGAAGCTCCCCGCCGCGCCGCGCTACCAGGAGTATCAGTTCACCAAGTAACGCCGGTGCCGTCAGCATTCGCCCTCTTGCGATGGATCCCATGGGCGGGCGCAGCAAGCGCGCTGCTCACCGTGAGCTGTTGCCCTCCGTTCGTTACTCGTGCAGGACTTAACGGCTGCCAGGACTTCGTCATCGGACAGCGTCTCGAGCGCCTGAATTGCGTGGGTCATGATTCTTTCTATCACGCACTTTTCTGACCGACGACGATGCGCTCCAGCGCGCACAATTCCCTGATGCCTCGTGTGATGGTGTCCGCTCGCGTGGATTCAACGCTGGACGATCAGTGGCCTCCCGAGCGCGATTCTGTGAACGACCGGCATCCGCGATCGCGAGATGCGCAAAAGATCTGTCAAGCGAAATCGACCGCTCTTATGGCGGGCTGCATCGGCACCGCCGCGGTTTGCGTGCCCGCGAGCATTGCGTGAGACCGTCCGTGACGGGCCGTAGTAACCTAGTACCCGCCAGCGCCGAGGGAGGGTTTCCCGATGGCGTCCGTCCGCCTTCCGCACCGGCTCGTCGCGTTCCTCATAATCGTCCTTGCCGCCCTTGCGTGCGCGCTGCTGCTTCGCGCGCCCGTTGCGCGCGCGTCCGCACAGGAGGTCGTCTCGCTTTCCACGGGTAGCGCCGTGCATCTCGCCACGCCGCCATTCCTGGTCGCCGGCAGGCGTTACGCATTCACGTGGCCGGGCGGCGGTCCGCCGCAGACCTTCACCGTGAAGCAGATTCGGCAGGATGGCTGGGTGCTCGTCGAGGTCGCGGACGAAAACACGCGGATCGACTTGTACGTGCCCGGCGAATTCCCGACACGCTGGCTGCACGCGGCGCTCGCGGTCTCGATCCAGGAAATGCGTCCGCTGCCATAGGGCTCGTGACTTACGGTCGTGGTGTCACTCGGCGAGGGCACGCTCACCCGCGGATCGATGCTTTACGAACGAAAATCCGCGGGATTGGCGCGATCCCTTCGTGGCACCCCGGTTGCTGATTGAACACTGACAGCAACAGGAGTGTCCTCATCATGCGAAAACTGATCGTTCTCGCCGCGCTGGCCGTGTTCGCGTTACCGGCGGCCGCGCGCGCGCAACAGCGCAGCGAAGTCCAGGGGTTCGGCGGTCTGACCGTCGGCACATCGAGCTTCGGCACGGCCGCATCATCGACCTTCGGAGGGCGCGTAGGTGTCGGACTGACCGACAACATCCAGGTAATTGGCGAAGCGGGACGGATGGCGGACATCAAGTCGCCGCTGTTCGACCTGCTCGACTTCACGGACATTGGCGTTCGCGTGTCGGCGTATTACGGAGAAGCCGGCGTGCGCTTCCTCGCGTCGCCGCACTCGGCGGTGCGCCCCTACGCGGAGGCAACAGCAGGATTCGCGCGGCTGAATGCCGGCGTCTCTGGTTTCGGAGACCGCACCGACGCCATCGTCAACACCGGGCTGAACTTCATCAACCGGACGCAGCCGATGCTGGGCGTCGGCGGCGGCATTCAGCTTGGCCGCGGCCCGATCGCGATCGATGCGGGTTATCGGTTCAAGAAGATCTCGTCCGGCAACACGATCGCATCAGCGCTCAATGGCGGCCAGGACTACCGCGTGAATCAGGTGCGCGTGGGCGTCGCGATCCGGTTCTAACGCGCGACCTGGGGTCTGACCCCGCCCGAGCGAACTCTGTCGTCAGCCCCATCGGCTCAGAGGCGTTGTCACTTGTAATAAAGTGTGCGCATGCGACGCTCTCTTTTCGTCCTCGCACTCATCACAATCGCGGGATTTTCGCTCGTCCAGGCGCAAGCGCCTCGCAGATCGCCGCGCTCGCCGACATACCCCGTCCAGGGTGTGGCGCCGCGGCCTGCGCCGCGCGCATCCGCTCCGATGATGCCGTCGGTCGATCCGGCGCTGTTCAAAGGCATGAAATATCGGCTCGTCGGCCCGTCACGTGGCGGGCGTGTGACGTCGGTGACCGGGGTGCCGTCGCAGCCGCGCACCTTTTATATGGGCGTCGCGAGCGGGGGGGTATTCCGCACGACCGATGGCGGCGGCTCGTGGGTGCCGATCACCGATGGCAAGGTGCCGCTTGGATCGACCGGCTCCATTGCGGTCGCGGACTCCGACCCGAAGATCATTTATCTCGGCACCGGCTCGGACGGCGTTCGCAGCAACGTCTCGACCGGCCGCGGCGTGTACAAGACGACGGACGCGGGGGAGACGTGGCAGTTCGTCGGACTCTATAACGCAGGGCAGATCGGTGCGGTTCGCATTCATCCATCCAATCCCGACATCGCGTGGGTCGCCGCGTACGGTGACGCGTTCAAGGCGAACAGCGAGCGCGGCGTGTTCAAGACCGTCGACGGCGGCAAGACCTGGAAGAAAGTGCTCTTCCTTTCGGACACGGTCGGCGCCATGGATGTCGAGTTGCAGCCGGGCAACCCGAACGTCGTCTACGCGTGGATGTCACGCCTCGAGCGGAAGCCCTGGACGATCATCAGCGGCTCGAAGGACGGCGGTTTCTACAAGAGCGCCGACGGCGGCGAGACGTTCGCGAAGATTTCGACCGGACTGCCGGGCGATCTGATCGGCAAGGCGAATCTCGCGGTGACCGCCGCGAAGCCGGACCGGGTCTACGCCCTCATCGAGGCGAAGCCAGGCGGCGGCTTCTACCGGTCCGACGACAGCGGCCAGAGCTGGACGCTGATCAACCCGCAGCCGTCGCTGCTGCAGCGGCCGTTCTACTACACGACGCTCGGCGCGGATCCGACCAACGCCGACGTCGTCTACGCGGGGGCGGAGGGCTTCTTCAAATCTGTCGACGGCGGGAAGACGTTCACCACGATGCGCACGCCGCACGGCGACAACCACGATATCTGGATCAATCCGAAGGACGGCAACACGATGATCCAGTCGAACGACGGCGGCGCCAACGTGTCGTTCGATGGCGGCCGCACGTGGTCATCGCAGATGAACCAGGTCACGTCCGAGATCTACGGCGTGTGGATGGACGACCAGTTTCCGTACAAGCTGTACGGCGCGCAGCAGGACAACAGCACCATCATCATTTCGAGCGTCGCCGATCCGTTCAATCCCGGCGACTGGCGCAATGGCCCAGGGTGCGAAACCGGGCCGATCATGCCGCACCCGAAGAACCCTGATATCGTCTACGGCTCCTGCAAGGGGCAGTACGGCGTCATGGACATGAAGACGGCGCAGGAGAAGAACTACTGGATCGGCGGGCAGTCCCTTTACGGGAATCCGGCGAAGGACCTGATCTATCGCTTCCAGCGCGTGTCACCGATGGCCACGTCGCCGCACGATCCGGACGTCCTCTATTACGGCTCGCAGTTCGTGCATCGCACGCGCGACAAGGGCGTGACGTGGGAAAAGATCTCGCCCGATCTCACGGCGTTTCCTGATTGCTGCCAGCGGACGAGCGGCGAACCGATCACGCGCGACGTCACCGGCGAGGAGTTCTACAGCACGCTGTACGCGATCACCGAGTCGCCAACGGAGCGCGGGGTGATCTGGACCGGATCGAACGACGGTCCGTTCCACGTGACGCGCGACAACGGCAAGACGTGGACGAATGTCACGCCGAAGGATCTTCAATCCGGCGGCCGCGTGCAATACATCGACGCGTCTCGCCACCGGCGCGGATCGGCGTACTACGCCGTGTATCGCTATCTTCTCGGTGATTACGCCCCCTACATCTATAGAACCGACGATTACGGGAAGACGTGGACCCGCCTGACCGACGGCAAGAACGGCATTCCCGCCGATACGCCCACGCGGGTCGTCAGGGAAGATCCGGACCGCGAAGGGCTGCTCTACGCCGGCACCGAGTTCGGCATGTACATCTCGTTCGACAATGGCGGACACTGGCAGCCGTTCCAGTTGAACCTGCCGCAGGTGCCGATCACCGATATCAAGGTGCATCACAAGGATCTCGTCGTGACGACACAGGGACGCGCGTTCTGGATTCTCGACAACGTCAGCGCGCTGCACCAGATCACGGTGCAGGAGACGCCGGGGTCCGCACATCTTTATAAGCCGCGCGACGGCTACCGCACGCGCGTGAGCCCGAACCTGCTCGGTCCCAACGTCGATTACTACCTCCCGGCAAGCGCGTCGGGTCCCGTGACGATCGAGATTCTCGATTCGGCGGGTACGGTACTAAACAGCTACAACAGCGAGACGCCTGTCGGCGGCGGTGGCCGAGGTGGACGCGGCGGACGTGGAGGTGGCGCGCCTCCAACGACCACTTTAACAAGCTCAGGGCAGGCCACCAGCACGGAGCCGCCGGAGGATCCGGAAACCGGTGGCGGCGGTGGGCGCGGACGCGGCGGTCCGCCGCCGCGCGTGACAAAGGAAGGCGGCCACAACCGCTTCGTGTGGGATGCGAGGTATTCGACCGGGCTGAGCGCACCGCCGGGACGCTACCAGGCGCGCGTGAAAGCCGGCGACTGGAGCGCGACGCAGCCGTTCGAGCTGCTGATCGATCCGCGCGTAGCGGCCGGCGGTGTCACTGTCGCGGACCTGAAGGAGCAGTTCGAACACAACATGCGCATGCGCGACCTCGGGTCCGAGGCCGGCGCGCTGCTCGCGCGCGTGCGCGCCGCGCTGAACAGCTCCGATGCGGCCAAGGCGGCGAAGGCGCGCGCGATTTACGAGAAGCTCGTGAATACGCCTGAAGGGATCCGCTACAACAAGCCAGGACTCCAGGCGCACATCCAGTACCTCGCGGGCATGACGACCGGCGCCGATCAGAAGATCGGCCACGACGCGATCGAACGCTATCAAGTGCTGAAGAAAGAGCTCGACGCGCTGAAGGCGGAGGCGGCTACTTTCTAGCCGCCTTATGACTGGTAGCTACTGCGCCGTGCAGAGCTTCAAGTCTTCTTCCATCGCATAGAGGCCCTGGTTGAGGCTGGCGCCGCCGCCGAAACCAGGGCCGCCGCCGCCGCGATACGAACGAATGAACTGGCTCGTCTCGTCGATCGGCAGCGTCGCGGCGTTCTTGCAGAAATCCATCCAGATGCCGTCCTGGTTCAGATACTGCTCGACGTTCGACAGGTAGAACGCCGACACCACCGCGTTGTGCGCCCTGAGCCACGCGCCGATGGCACGCAGCGCTTTCGGCCCGGCAAAGTTGCCGACGATCGGGACGAACAGGTTCTTCGAGTGCAGCGACTTGAGGACGTTGTAGTTCTCTTCGCTGGCGAGGTATCCGCGCAGCACGCCCGCGCCGTCAGTGGCGACCATCAGGTCCGCGTATGTGGGTGAGTTGCGGAACCCGCCGCGTCCGCCGAATCCCCCGCTCATCCAGTACGTGAGGTCCGGCCCCCACTGGGCGAAATAGCCGTAGACGTACCGGATTCCCGGCTCGTCATCCGGTTCGAGCCCGAACCCGTGCGTCGTGCGCAGGTGGTCCAACATGTCCGTGAGGTTCGCGTCGAACAGCTTCTCGTCCGGCTGCACGGAGGCGTACGCCTGGAAAATGTCGCGGACGCTGGACGCCGCAGTCAGCCCTTCCGGGCGTTTCCGCGAGAACAAGCGGCTGACGAAGTCCGCGCGATCCGCGGACATCTCGAACAGCGCCTTGTACATAAGGTGCAGGTGAAGGTTGCCCCGGCGGACATCCGTGATGAAGACCATCGCCGGCTTCAACGCCGCGATGTACGTAAAATTCTGCTCCGGACCCACGCCCATGTAAACGCGGCCGGGCTTCGCGACGTTCAGTAGATCGGGAATGACGTACTGCAGCCAGATCTCGTTCGACAGCAGGTTGTCGGACCGGAACGATCCGTTTGGCTCGGAGAAGTCTTCGACAAGTTTCCAGAACGCCTCGTCCGACAGCCGGTCGGGCAGGCTTGCAGCCCGTTCCGCTGCGGCTGCGGGCGCAGCGGGGATCGGCTGCGCAGGCGGCGGCGCTGGCGCCACGGGCGCTGATGACTGTGCGGGTGGGGCGCTATGCGACGCGCATGAAAGCGGGCCGGTGGCGATCAACAGCCCCAGCGAGACGGTACACGCGAACGGTTTCAACATCTTCAACTGGATTTGACCCCGCAGGCGAATCCTAACAGAATCCCGACATATGAAATCGAAACGCGTCTTCATACTTGCGCTCATCGCGCTTACAGTTGCCGCCACTGCGACGACGCGCGCGCGCCCTGTCCTGAGCGAGCGAAGCGAGTCGAAGGGGCAAGCGACGGATTCGCTCACGGCTGACGTGCTCAAGGGACTCGAGTTCCGCAGTATCGGCCCGGCCATTTCAACAGGCCGCGTGCAGGACATCGCGATCGATCCGAAATCTCCCAACACGTGGTACGTCGCGACGGCGTTCGGCGGCTTGTGGAAAACCACCAACCGCGGCACGACGTTCACGCCGATTTTCGACAACGGCGGATCGTTCACGCTCTGCTGCGTCGTGATCGATCCGAAGAATTCGAACATCGTCTGGCTCGGCACGGGCGAGAATGCCAGCCAGCGCAGCGCCCACTTCGGCGACGGCATCTACAAGTCGACAGACGCCGGCAAGACGTGGACGAGGATGGGACTCGCCGCGTCCGAGCACATCGGCAACATCCTGATCGATCCGCGCAACACGAACGTCGTCTACGTCGCCGCGCAGGGACCGCTCTGGTCCGCGGGAGGCGAGCGCGGCCTTTACAAGACGATCGACGGCGGCACGAAGTGGGATCGCGTCCTCCACGTCAGCGACGACACGGGTATCAGCGACATCGTGTTCGATCCGAAAAACCCCGACATCATCTACGCATCCTCGTACCAGCGGCGTCGCGCTGTCGGCCAGATGATCGGCGGCGGCCCTGAAGGAGGCATCTGGAAGACGACCGATGCGGGGAAGAAGTGGACGAAGCTGTCGAAGGGACTTCCGAAAGACGACGTCGGGCGCATCGCGCTTGGCGTGGATCCGAAGAACCCGTCGCGCGTCTACGCGTTAATCAGCGCGAAGGCGCCGCGCGGCCGGGGCTTCCCGGGCGGCGGCGGACCTGCGGCGGCGCCGCCGTCCGGACCCGTCGTCGACGAAGCCGGCTTCTATCGTTCAGACGATTCGGGTGCGTCGTGGACGCGCATCGGAAAACAGATCGCGAGCGGTCGCGGTGGCAGGGGAGACGGGCCGGGCGCACCCTCGCGTGGCGCCCAGGGCACGCCTGTCTCGCCGCAGCCGCCGCAACGCGGCGGAGGCGGAGCCGAGTGGTATCGCGGCGGCGGCGCGGCGTACTACCAGGAGATCTTCGTCGATCCGCATCGCGCCGACTGGATCTGGTCGGTGAACACGAACCTGAACATCAGCAAAGACGGCGGGAAGACGTGGGATACCCCGGACTTCGAAGGAAAGACCGGCATGCACGTCGATCATCACGTCGTCCGCTTCGATCCGAACGATCCGAAGCACATCCTGATCGGCAACGACGGCGGCATCTACGAGACCTACGACGAAGGGGAAACGTTCCGCTTCTTCGCCAGCCTGCCCGTCACGCAGTACTACCGCGTGTCGACCGACAACGCGAAGCCGTTCTATCACGTGTGCGGCGGCGCGCAGGACAACTGGTCGCATTGCGGTCCCGTCGCGAGCACGAATCGCTGGGGCGTGCGGACGAGCGACTGGTACATCGTCGGCGGCGGGGATGGCTTCCAGACGCGCAACGATCCGGAGGATTCGAACATCGTTTACGCTACGTCGCAGGACGGCAACGTCACGCGCCTCGATCTCCGCATGGGCACATCGCGCAGCATCCGTCCGCGCGGCGTCCCTGCATCTATCTCCGACGAAGGCGGCGTTACGCCGCAGCCGCCGCAAGGCGGGCTCGGTCCGCAGGGCAGCGGCCCCGGCGTCGCGGGCGCGCCTGGCGCCGAGAACGTCGCGCGCGGCAACACGCCCGCGCAGCAGGCGGCGGGCGCACAGCAGGGTGCCGGTCAAGCGCAGGCCGGTTCCCCGGTCGCAAATCCGCAGGGTGGACAGCAGGGCGGACGCGCCGGGCGCGGCGGGCGCGGCGGGGCCGGCGGAGGTGTAGACGCCGATCATCCGAACTGGGACGCTCCGTACATCATCAGCCCGCACAATCCGCGCCGTCTGTACTGGGCGAGCCAGTTCGTGTACCGCAGCGACGATCGCGGCGACAACTGGACGAAGATCAGCCCGGACCTCACGCGCAACTTGAAGTGGCAGGAGCTCCCGATCATGGGGAAGGTGTGGCCGGCGGATTCGGTCGCGTACCACGAGTCCACCACCGCGCTGAGCAATGTCGTGTCGCTCGACGAATCGCCCGTGCTTGAAGGTCTCATCTATGCGGGCACCGACGACGGGCTGCTGCAGATCACCGAGGATGGCGGCAAGAACTGGCGGAAGGTCGAGCAGTTCCCTGGCGTGCCGCAGTACACGTACGTTTCGGACGTGTTCGCTTCGCCGCGTGACGCCAACACCGTGTTCGTCGCGCTCAACAACTGGCAGCGTGGCGACTACAAGCCGTACATCGTTCGCAGTACCGATCGCGGCCGCACGTTCACCAACATCACGGGCAACCTGCCCGATCGCCACGACGTGTGGGCGGTCATCCAGGATCACATCCAGGGCAGCCTGCTCTTCGCGGGCACCGAGTTCGGCCTCTTCACCAGCGTCGACGGAGGTCAGCACTGGGTGCAGCTGAAGGGAGGGATGCCCGTTGCGCAGGCGCGCGACATGACGGTGCAGAAGCGCGAGAACGACCTCGTCGTCGCGACCTTCGGCCGCGGCTTCTATGTGCTCGACGACTACTCGCCGCTGCGCGAGCTGGCCACGCCGTCGGAGACATCCCCGCTCAACGATCCCACGCACCTGTATCCGCTGCGCGACGCGTACATTTACAGCCAGACTGGTCTCGCGCCTGCCGGCACCGCTGGCATCGGTCCGATGTCCGGCAACTGGACCGCGCCGAATCCTCCCTACGGCGCCGTGTTCACCTACAGCGTGAACGCGAATCTCGGGCCGGACGAAAAGCTGGTGTTGACGATCAGCGACGATACAGGCAAGCAGGTGCGCCGGCTGGATCTCGACAAGGCGCCGGGCCTGCGGCGGATCGCGTGGAACCTGCGCGGCGAAACGCCGCCACCCAACCCGAACGCCCCAGCGCAGTTCGGCGGCGGACGCGGCGGCAACGCGGCACCGCTCGTCGCGGCGGGCCGCTATCGCGCGACGATCGCGCGCGTCGCGGGCGACCAGGTCACGCCTGTCGGTCAGCCGCAGTCGTTCACTGTGCTGCCGATTGAACTGAAGTAGTGTCGTACCAAGGGTGCACGCATTTGCCTGATTGATCAGCGGTTGAGCCGCTTCAGCAGCATGTCGATTTCGCCGAGCACGTAGTCGGTCGCCATCAGGCTGAAGTGGTCGGAATTCGGCAGCACGCTGATGATCTCCTCCGGGAACTCTTCGCCGAGAAGCCCGGTGTCGAGGTTTTCGAGCCGCAGCCGTGGGATGAGCGAGCCGGGTGCGCCGGGAAAGATCAGGCGGAGCGCGGGAATGCGGGCCCGGGCGCCTTTGAACCAGCGCGCGAACGTCCCGAATCCCGGCTCCGCGGCCAGGGGCTCGACGATGTCGGCTGCTGCGCGCTGCAGGACACCGACGTTGCCGTGAAATTTCCGCAGCACCTTGACCAGATACTCCTGCACGTTCAGCCAGGATTCAATCGTCGCCGCGCTGTTGCCAAGCCGCTGCAGCTCCGGCAGGAGCAATTCGGGACGATCGCGCGGGACGCTGGCGAGCAGGCTCGAGACGAAACACGTCTCGAGCGATAAATTGCACTCGAGCGATAGAAAGCCGTCGATCGGCGGCGTCGGATCGTCGGTCGGTCCGAGCACGAGCTCGAAACCCATGTCGGCCCCTAGTGAGAATCCCACCATGATGACCGTCGACGGACGCAGCCGATCGACCGCGTCGCGCAGCCACTCGCGCAGGATGACCACGTGATCGCGCAGAGAGAGCGGAATGCGCGTCCGGCGATCCGGCTCGCCGCCGTAAAGCGTCGGGCTGAGGCCGCGATACGCAAGACGCTCGAGGATCGGTTCGAAATCGCGGTGATCCAATCCAAGCCCGTGCAGAAAGAACACGAGCACGTCCGAGGGCACGTGGTTATCTACGTACGACAGGTGATCGCCGATCACGCGCGGATCGAGCGTTGCGCGATTGAGCTTCCGGCAGACGCGCTCGGAGAGCGTGAAGCGCCCTTCGACGAGCGGATTCGGCGCCGCGCGCGCCGGGCGCGGCGGCTCCGCGCTGGAGGACGCCAGCGCCTCGAGCAGTTCTCCCGCCCTCTGCCATCGATCTTCCGGCCGCTTCTCGAGGCATCTCATCACCACGGCGGCGAGCCGCGGCGGCGCGGATGGGGCACGCTGCAGCAGCGGCGCCGGTGCGGCCGTGACGTGGGCGGCCATCATCTCGTGCGGCGTCGGCGCGGTGAAGGGCAGCTGGCCCGTAAGCATCTCGTAGGCGAGGACGCCGACGGCATACAGGTCCGCGCGATGATCCACCACCCCGCCGGCAACCTGCTCGGGCGCCATGTACGCGGGCGTGCCGATCGCGGTGCCTACCGCGGTCAGCAGAGTTCCCACCGCCGTCTCCGTATCGGGGCCGCCGATCGCGCGTGCGATGCCGAAATCCATCACGAGCGCATGTCGATCGCTCACGAGCACGTTTTCCGGCTTGATGTCGCGATGCACCACGCCATGCGCGTGCGCGTAGTCCAGCGCCTCGAGCACGTGCCTGATGACGGTTACCACTTCGTGCGGCGGCATCGCGCCGGTGCGCGACAGACGCTGCCGCAGCGTTTCGCCATCGATGTACGGGAGCACGTAGAACAGGAGACCGCTGGCGTCGCCTGAATCGATGAGCGGCAGGATGTGCGGGTGCGTCAGCTGCGCCGCAATGCGAATCTCGCGCAGAAACCTCGCGGCGCCCGTCGCCGGGCACACATCGGGGCGAAGCACTTTGACGGCGACCAGGCGATCGTGCCGCACATCGCGCGCGGCGTAGACCGTGGCCATTCCGCCAGCCCCCACCTCTCTCTCGAGGCGGTACTGCGGCGGCAGCGCGCGGGCGATTTCGTCGAGGGTCACGATCGTCAGAGCGGAGAGGTAAGCGCCAGGACCGGCGCGGTCGTAAGGCGAGGCACGGTCCTCATTCGCGGGAGTATAGCCTTGAGACGAACGGTCAGCGGCAAAAAGCAGTCCTCCGGCATCACCTTTTTCAAATAAACGTTTATACCCTGCCGCTATCGCGGCGCTGTCACTCGCCGCGCTCGCCGGTCCGATGCTGGCCGCGCGTCCGCAGGCGCAGGGAGGGCAGGCGCCGGCGGAGCCGCCCCCCGCCGTCAATCAATCCGACGATCCGCTGCTGCGCAGCTTCCGCTTCCGCTCGATCGGACCGGCCAGCATGGGTGGCCGTATCGATGACATCGCGGTATCGGAGAGCGACGCGAACGTCATCTACGTCGGCTACGCGGTCGGTGGCGTGTTCAAGTCGGTGAACAACGGCGTCTCGTTCGAGCCCGTGTTCCAGACGTACACGACGGCCTCTATCGGCGACATCGCAATCCATCCGCGCGATCCGAACATCGTGTATGTCGGCACCGGCGAGCCGAACAACCGTCAGACGTCTTCATTCGGTGACGGGATCTATAAGACCACGGACGGCGGCAAGACATTCACCAACATCGGCTTGAAGGAGACGCAGGCAATCGCCCGGATCGTGATCGATCCGAAAAATCCGGAGACCGTATATGTCGCGTCGCCGGGACATCTCTTCGGTCCGAACCCGGAGCGCGGCGTCTACAAGACGACCGATGGCGGCAAGAGCTGGAACCTCGTCAAGTTCATCGACAACGACACGGGCTTCACCGACATCATCCTCGATCCCGTCAACACCAGCATCGTCTACGCGGCGAGTTACCAGCGGCGGCGCAGCGGCTGCTGCTTCAATGGCGGCGGCGCCGGCAGCGGCATCTGGAAGAGCGTGGACGCGGGCAAGGCGTGGACGAAGCTCACGGGCAGCGGCCTGCCGCCCGGCACGTACGGCCGCATCGCGCTCGATGTCTCGCGATCGAATCCGAACGTCGTCTACGCCCAGGTTGAAGCGGGAGAAACGGGGATGCCCGAACGGACGCCCCCGGTGCAGGAGGGCGCGGCGACCGAAGCGACACCGGCCGGCGCGGCGGCCGTGATCCCGCCGGCAGGTGGTACACAAGGACGTGGCGCGACTCCGGGGACGGCGGCAGCCTCGCCGCAGCCTCCCGCGCCGGCGACAGCGAACGTGGGAAGCGGAGGCGGTCGCGGCAATCAATACAACTGGTGCAACAACGCCGGCCCGGGTCGCGGATTCGGTGGACGCGGCGGGCAGGTGAGCGATCAGCCCCGTACGCCTCCCGCGCTCGATCTCAGGAACGGCGGCGTGCTGCGCTCGGAAGACAAGGGCAAGACGTGGACGCTCGTCAGCAACTGCAACGCGCGTCCGATGTACTTCAGCCAGCTGCGCGTCGATCCATCGAACGACAAGACCGTCTACGTCGCGGGGCTGCCGGTGGCGAAGTCGCTCGACGGCGGCAAGACGTTCGCGACGCTCGACGGGCCGGGGGGCCACGGCGATCCCGGTCACGTGGATCAGCACGCGATATGGATCGATCCAAAGAACCCGAGACACATCATGGAAGGCAACGACGGTGGTCTCAACATCAGCTGGGACCAGGGCAAGTCGTGGGACTTCGTCAACACGATGGCGACGGCGCTCGCCTACGTCGTCACCGCCGACATGCGGCATCCCTATTACGTCTACGTCGGCCTGCAGGACAACGGGAGCTGGGGCGGACCGAGCGCGGTGCGCGGACGCGGCGGGATCATGAACTCGCACTGGTTCGGCATCGGCGGCGGCGACGGTTTCTACACGGCCGTCGATCCAACCGACTACAACATCGTCATCACCGAATCGCAGGACGGCTCGACGAACCGGTTCAACCTCGCGGTTGGCGGGCGAGGGCAGAGCATTCGGCCGAACGCCGGCGGGGGACGCGGGCGGGGTGGTCGAGGCGGGGGTCAACCGGAGGCGCAACCCGGTCCCCCCGTGCAAGTCGGTGGGCAAGCGGGCTTCGGCGGCCGCGGCGGCCCGCCGAACGTGATCAATGCCACGCCAGGTGACGTGTATCGCTTCAACTGGAACACGCCGGTCGTCATGTCGCCCCACAACCCGAAGATCGTGTACCTGGGCGGGAACCGGCTGTTCAAGTCGTACAACCAGGGAGACACCTGGGTCGCGAGCGCGGAAGACCTCACGAAGAAGATCGATCGCAACACCGTGGCGATGATCGGCGTGCCGGGGACGGTGACGCAGCTGTCGAAGAATGACGGCGTCGTGTCGTACAGCACGATCATCACGATCTCCGAATCACCGGTGATGCCGGGCGTTGTCTGGGCCGGCACTGACGACGGCAACCTGCAGGTGAGCCGCGACGGCGGCATGACGTTCACCGAGGTCGGCAAGAACCTGCCGGGCCTTCCGGCCAATCACCAGTACTGGATCTCCCGCGTGGATGCGTCGCACTTCGACCAGGGCACGGCCTACGTCTCGGTTGACGGGCATCGCAGCGACGATCTGAAGCCGTACGTCTTCGTGACGCGCGACTTCGGCAAGACGTTCCAGAGCGTCGCCGGCAATCTTCCGTCGTCAGGCAACGTGCAGGTCATCCGCGAGGACCCAAAGAACAAGGATCTGCTTTACCTGGGGACGGAGTTCGGCCTGTTCATCTCGCTCGACGGGGGCAAGGGCTGGCAGAAGTTCATGAACAACTATCCGACCGTGCGCACGGATGACATCCTCGTGCATCCGCGTGACAACGATCTGATCGTCGCGACCCACGGCCGGTCCGTGTGGATTGCCGACGACATCACGCCGCTCCAGCAGATGACGCAGGCGGTGCGCGATGCGGACGCGACGCTGTTCGACGTCCGCCCGGCGGTTGCCTGGCTGAACGACCAGCAGAACAACCAGCAGGTCGGCGGACAGAAGGTGTTCATCGGCGAGAACGCGCCGCGTGGCACCGCGATCAGTTACTACCTGAAGTCAGCCGCGTCCGGCGACGTGAAGATCTCGATTGCGGACGTCAACGGCCGCGTGATTCGCACGCTCGATGGTTCCAAGACCGCGGGCATCAATCGGGTGATGTGGAATCTCTTGCCGCAGCCTGTCCAAGGACAGACGGTCTTCGGTGGCGGTGGGGGACGTGGCGCTGGCCCCGGCGCCGTCGAGCCCGGCACCTACATCGTGACGCTCGACGTCGCCGGCAAGAAGTTCACCAAGTCCGTGCAGGTGCTGCAGGACCGCTGGCTGAACGAACGGTAACAGCTATTTCTTCTTCGGAGCCGCCGCCGCCGGCTTGACCTCGATGTCGGCGGCGGTCATCCGATACGTGATCGTCACTTTCGCGCCGACCTTCAGATCCCCCGTCACCTTGGTCGACGAGTCACGCGCGATCTCCCACTTTTCCGTGCCCTTCTGGACCACCACGGCGTCGGCCCGAAGCTCGAGCACGGGCCCTGTCACCTGGTAAGTCCGCGTCGCCGCGAACGCATACCCGGCGCTGAACGCCGCGAGCACGAGCACCACAACGAGAGCCAGCACTTTCTTCACTCGACACCTCCAGTAAGAGAAAACCGGCTATTATCTAGGCACAATTCTCGTACAACCTGCAAACCGCGAGGCTCACATGATCATTCGTCGCGTCGGTGTTTGGTCGGTCGCGAGACTCTACGGCGGCATCAGCGCGACGATGGGGCTCATCATCGGCGCGTGCTTCGCATTGGCGGCGACGCTTGGCGGCATGGCGAACGCCATCGCGGCGTCCGACTCCGGGCTCAGGTCCAGCGGGCTGGGTGCCCTCTTCGGCGTCGGCGCGATCATCATCCTGCCGATCATGTACGGCGTGATCGGTCTGATCGGTGGCGCGATCGGCGCGGCGCTGTACAATCTATTCGCCGGCATGTTCGGCGGTATAGAACTGGAAATCCAACAATGAAGATGCTCAAGGCCCTCGCGCTCGCTGCTCTCCTCGCCATCCCATCCGGCGTTTCCGCTCAGACCGCGGCGCCGGCGCCCGACGTCCTCGGCACGTGGGACGCCACGTTCAACGTCCATCAGGGGGCGATCCCCGCGAAGTTCACGCTCAAGAAAGACGGCGACAAGATCGTCGGCACGATCGCGTCGCAGGCTGGGGAGACCGCCATCCAGGCCGAAGTGAAGGACAAGGCGCTGTTGATCTGGTTCACGTTCCAGGCGCAGAACGGCCCCACCCCGATCGAGATGACGGGAACGGTCGACGGCGACAAGATCAAAGGAACTTTGATGGCATCCGGATCGCCTGCCGGCGACTGGCTCGCCACGCGCGCAAGGGAGCCTTCGACGACCTCGACGAAGACTGAAATCCCTTCGACTCCGCCGACAACTTCGACTCCCACGTTAGCCGGCGACTGGAACGTCTCGGTCGAGTTGCCGAACATGACGGCGAACCCGACGCTTGCGCTGAAGCAGGACGACGAGAAGCTGACCGGCGACTACGTCAGCGCGCAGTACGGAAAGTTCCCGCTGACCGGCACGGTGAAGGGCAGCGACGTAACGTTCTCGTTCTCGATGTCGATTGAAGGGAACGCGGTGGGCGTGACGTATACCGGCACGGTGCAGAAGGACGGCAGCCTGAAGGGCTCCGTCAACTACGGCGACGTGATGAGCGGAACGTTTCTCGCTACGCGAAAAAAATAAATTTCCAAATTTCCAAATTTCCACATTATCTATAGCGCCAGCTGGTTTTGTCGGCGCCGGCTGGCGCGTACTTCTCAATCTGCTTCGTCATTTTTTCCAGTAGTTCCGGTGCGCGCGGGCCCCAGCAGTGGGGCGCGCGGCGCTGGAACACGATTTCCCCCATCTCTCCAGGGTTCCCCGACTTCGTCCAGAAGGCGTTCAAGTTCTCGACGGCGTCGTTCAGGTAGTACGAATCCATGTCGCCGACGTAGACATTCAGCTTATGCCCGATCTTCGGGCCGAGCGTCGCCCAGTTCGTCTTGAGCACGTCGAGCAGATCGTACTTCTTCCACTTTTCCGCGACGGCGTGGTCGATGACGCCGGTCTCCTTGTCCCAGATCCGCATCGGATAGCCGTCCTTGCCGACGGGAGAGAACGTTGCTTCCCAGATGTCCCACTGGCCACCGGAACGCGACTTGTCGCCGACGGTGAGCTCGTAGTGGTTCTCGTCCTTCATCATCGACGCGATGTTGCCGTCCGGCCGCCGCTCGGTTGGGCGATCGACTTTCATCCATCCGTGCTCGATGTAGTACGCGTTCGGATCCTTGTAGACGTTGACGATCTGGTGGTAGTTGAAGTCCACCGAGTCGGGGCAGCTCGCGAACGAGCCGCCGTAAAAATCCGGATAGAAGATCTGGTGCGCGGCAGCGATCCAGCCGCCGGTCGATCCTCCCGACAGCATCCGCGCCCACGGCTGGCGGATGACGCGGAAGCGCATCTCGACCGCCGGCAGCAGCTCCTGCATGATCGCGTCGCCGTAGGGACCGTTGTTCTCCGAGTTCACCGCGTACGAATCGTCGTAGTAGGGCGACGGGTGCTGGAGCGAGACGAAGATGAACCGCGGCGTGTCCTCGGCGAGCCAGAGCCTGTCGAACTCGCCGCCGCGCCCGAAACCGTCCGGTGCGCGCGTCGAGAAGTGGCCCTGGATGTAATTGACGGGATATTTCACGTCGGGATGCTTGTCGTAGTCCTTCGGCAACAGCACCGTGGCGCCGAGATAGATCGGCTGTCCCCACCACTTCGTGAGGATCTGGCTCTGGATCCTGATCCGCTTCACCATCTCGGTGTCGGCGGGCGCCTTGATCGGTGCGATCACCTTATCGGCGACGAGCGCAATCGGCGAGGACGCCGCCGGGTCGATCCGCATCCGGACGGGGTCGCCATAGAGGTTGCCGGGGGAGCGTTTCCAGTTCTGCCCTTCCCACTGATCCATGTGCATCCACACCGTGTGGCCATCGGAACGCGGGAAGCGCGTGTAGACGTTCACGAACGGCTGCACCCAGTACTCGCCGGCTGGAATGTCGGCGACGCTGCGCACTGGATGGCCGCGATCTTCCGCGCCGAACGTCACTGCGGTCCCCGGTTTCAGCTGCTCCACGTATTTCGAGAACAGCGGTACGCCTTCCGGGTCCGTCTGCTGGATTGGCGTGGTCCGATTGTCCTTGCTGATCGCGAGATAGACCATGCCGGTGACGGGTTCGGACCGCGCGCCGGGCGCGAACGAGATCTGGACGCGCGGCGCGGGGCGCACCTGCGCCGCGGGGTAGATGGCGGCCGCGGTGGCAAGACACGTCGCGATGAAAACGCAGGTGCGCCGGTGCATCATGGTCCGAGTATGCTAGCGCAATGTTTCGCGCCGCAGGGCTGCTGCTGCTGATGGGGACGATCGGGTTCCTGCCCGCCCAGCGAAAAAGCGCCCCCGCCCCAGTGCCGGTCTATGGCTTTCAGGTCGTCCGCTCGTACCCGCACGATCGCTCAGCGTTTACGCAGGGCCTGATCGTGCGCGACGGCGTGTTCTACGAGGGCACGGGGATGCTCGGGCAGTCGACCGTTCGCAGGGTAAAGATCGACACGGGAGAAGTGCTCCAGGCGAAGCGTATCGACGAGCAGTACTTCGGTGAAGGCATCACGGAGTTCAAGGGCTCGATTTTCCAGCTCACGTGGCAGCACGGCATCGGTTTCGTCTACGACGTGAAGTCGTTCGAGCGTACCGGAACCTGGAATTACAAGGGAGAGGGATGGGGCCTCACCCACGACGGAACGTGCCTCATCATGAGCGATGGGACGCCCATCTTGCGCTTCATCGATCCCGCCTCGCTCAAAGAGCTGTCGCGCATTACCGTGCGTGACGCCCAGGGGCCGGTCCAGGAGCTGAACGAGCTCGAGTACGTCAAAGGGGAGATCTTTGCGAACGTCTGGAAGACCGAACGCATCGTGCGGATCGATCCAAAAAGCGGGCGCGTCACCGGATGGGTCGATCTCGCAGGCCTGTTGCCGTCGAGCGAGCGCACTGGCGCCGACGTCCTGAATGGCATCGCCTACGATGCTGCCGCCGACCGCCTGTTCGTGACCGGCAAATGGTGGCCGAGGATCTTCGAGATCAAGCTGATAAGGCGATAAGTTCCAATTCCCAATTCCCAATTCCCAATTCCCAACTCCCAACTCCCAACTCCCAATTCCCAACTCCCAATTCCCAATTCCCAATTCCCAACACGCAAAACCTAAAAAGCAAAACCCAATTTCCAACTGCCAAACTCCCAACGCCAATTCCCAAGAGGTGCTTGAGTCATTTCTTCTTGGAGTTCTTGAGGATTGCGGCAACGATTCGCTTCAGTTCCAGCGCTTCCTGGATGACGGGATCGTGCTCCGCGCCCAAATAGCCTGTCGCGCGCAACACGCGCAACCGAAACAACGTCTCCTTCAGTTCCCGAAGCGTAATTGGGAATTGGGTTTTGGCCTTTCGGAATTGGGCGTTGGTTGTTTGGGCGTTGGGAATTGGGCGTTGGGAGTTGGGAGTTGGGAATTGGGAGTTGGGAGTTGGGAATTGGGAGTTGGGAGTTGGGAGTTGGGAATTGGGCGTTGGGAATTGGGAATTGGGAATTGGGCGTTGGGAATTGGGAATTGGGCGTTGGGAATTGTCTAGAATCTAGTCAATGGCGATCACGGAACGCACGATCAAGACGGCGCGCTGCCCCACAGCGTGGCTCGAGGCGGGCGCGGGCTGGCCCGTCATTCTTCTCCATGGCTTTCCATTCAACGCGGACATGTGGAGGCCGCAGCTCGAAAACGTTCCCGACGGCTGGCGCTTGATCGTGCCGGATCTGCGCGGGTTCGGGCAGACGCCGCTGCCGCCAGGGCGCGTCACGATAGACGACTACGCCGCCGATGTCTGCGCGCTGATGGACTGTCTCCAGATCGATGACGCGGTCATCGGCGGCCTCTCGATGGGGGGATACGTCACGTTTGCGATGTACCGCCAGGCGCCGACGCGTTTTACGGGCATGGTCCTCGCCGACACGCGATCGGCGCCGGACAGCCCGCAGGCGCGCGAAGGGCGCGTAGCGCTGCGCAAGGTCGTCGCCGAATATGGCGCGGCCGGCGTCGCCTCCCAGATGCTGCCGAAGATGTTCTCATCCGCGGTCGATGCGCCGCTCGTCGATCGCGCGCGCGATCTGATCGAGTCCGCGTCCCCCGCCGCGCTGGACGCGGCGATAGGTGCGCTCATGGATCGGCCGGACTCGACGCCGGATCTCGCGCGCATCTCGTGCGCCACGCTCGTCGTCGCGGGCGAGGAGGATGCGATCGTGCCGGTCGCCGAAGCCGAGGCGATGCAGCGCGTGCTGCGGCGTTCGACGTTGACAATCATTCCGGGCGCGGGCCACGTCTCGAACCTCGAGCGCCCTGACGACTTCTCGCGCGCGCTCGGCGACTTCCTGCTGTCCGCGCTATGATCGTGCGCATGCGTCGCGTCGTCTTCACCCTCATCGCCGCCGTCCTCGCGACGGCGATCCTGTCCGCCCAGCAGTTCACGCCCGCGCCGGGCGCCGAGCTTCTCCACCGTCCGCTCGATCAGCTCCTCGACGTGAACGTCCGCGACGGGCTCGTCTACTACCGCGCGCTGAAATCAGACCGCGGACGCCTGGATCGCTACATCGCCTCGCTCAACGTGCCGGCAGCGAGCTATCAGGCATGGTCGAAGGCGCAGCAGATGGCGTTCTGGCTGAACGCCTACAACGCATTCGTGCTGCAGACCGTCATCAATCACTACCCGATGCAGGGCACCATCAAGCAGATCCCCGGCGCCTTCGACAAGAACACGTTTCGTGCCGCCGGCCGCACGGTGACGCTCGACCAGATCGAGAAGACGATCCTTCCGGAGTTCAAGGAGCCGCGCCTCTATCTCGCGCTCGGCCGCGGCGCGCTCGGCAGCGGACGGCTGCGCAGCGAGGCATATACCGCGGAACGCCTCGAGAAACAGCTCGCCGAAATCCAGTCGGAGTTCGTCTCCAACCGTCACATGTACCATCTCGACAGGCTGACGGGCCAGATGTCGATCACGCCGATCTTCAGCTGGCGCGAAGCGGATTTCATCGCGGCCTATGCCGACAAGGCGGATCCAGTATTCGCGCAGCGCTCGCCGATCGAGCGCGCCATCATCGCGTTCATCACGCCGCATCTCCTCTCGCTCGAAAAGGATCTCGTGAAGAAGAACGAGTTCCGCGTCGTGTTTCACGAAATGGATTGGCGCTTGAACGACCTGACCGGCGGGCGCGTCGAGTGACGGCGCATGCCTCACCGCGCATGTCTCGATGGATCTAGGCCTCACCGATAAAGTCGCGGTCGTCACCGGCTCGAGCCGCGGACTCGGCCTTGCGAGCGCGCGCGCCCTCGTCGCCGAAGGCTGCCGCGTCCTCATCTGCGCACGGGGCGGCGAGCAGCTCGCGGAGGCCGCGCTCGAAGTCGAAGCGGCGGCGAAGCGCCCGAACATGATCAAGACCGTCCAGGCGGACGTTTCCACGGCGCCCGGAATCGAGCTCGTGATCACCACGGCCGTGGAGGCGTTCGGCGGCCTCGACGTCCTCGTGAACAACGTCGGCCGCGCGGCCGGCTCGGATCTGCTGGGGACGACGGATGCGGAGTGGCAGGCCGCGTTCGACGAAACGCTTTTCCCCGCGATCCGTGCGTCGCGCATTGCCGTGCCGCACATGAAGCAGCGCGGCGGCGGCGCGATCATCATGATTGCCTCGATTTACGGCCGCGAAGCGGGCGGCCGCATGACATACAACGCGGTGAAAGCCGCGGAAATCAGTCTCGCCAAGGCGCTCGCCGATCAGCTCGCACCCGCCAACATTCGTGTCAACAGCGTCGCGCCCGGATCCATCATGTTTCCCGGCGGCTCGTGGCACAAGCGCCAGCAGGCGGATCCCGCGGGCATCGCCGATATGATCCAGCGCGAGCTGCCGTTCGGGCGGTTCGGCCGGCCCGACGAAGTCGGCGCGGTCGTCGCCTTCCTCGCGTCTTCCCGCGCGAGCTGGATCAGCGGCGCGTCGATCGTCGTCGACGGGTCTCAGAGCCGCAGCAATATATAGTCTCCGGATGATCCAGAACCTCGCCGGCGCCCTCTTCATGCCCTGGGTGATCGGCGTGCTGCTGCTGGCCGGCGTGTGGCTCACGGCGCGGACCGGAGTCGTCCAGCTGCGACGCTTCGCCGAGGCGTGGCGCGTCTCGTTCATCCGGCGCCCCAGCGCGCTCACTGGCGTGCTGACGCCGTTCCAGGCGTTCATGACGTCGCTCGCTGCGTCGATCGGCACCGGGAACATCGCCGGCGTCGCAACCGCGATCGTTTCCGGCGGCCCCGGCGCGCTGTTCTGGATCTGGGTCTACGGCTTCGTCGCGATGGCGATCAAGTTCGGCGAAGCCACGCTCGGCCTGAGCTTCCGCGAGGTGCGCGGAACATCGGTGCTATCGGGTCCGATGTATTACCTGCGCGATGGCCTCAAGTCCCCCGCGCTCGCCTGGACGTTCGCCCTGGTCGCGGCCGTCGCCGCGTTAACCACCACGCCGTTCACGCAGCCGAATTCCATCGCGCTCGTCGTCAACAGCGTGTTCGGCATCCCGAAGGTGGCGATCGGTATAACAGTCGCGGTGCTGACGTGGCTCGTCATCATCGGCGGTATCAAGTCGATCGGCCGCGCGGCGGAAAAGCTGTCGCCGCTGAAGGTCGGCTTGTACCTCGTGGGCGGATTGATCGTGATCCTGTTCAACGCAGCCAGAATTCCCGGAGTGCTCGCGCTCGTCTTTCGCGAGGCGCTGACGACGCATTCGGCGCTGGGATTCGGGTTGTTCATCGCGATGCGGTACGGCATCGCACGCGGCGTGTATGCGAACGAAGCCGGCTACGGGACTGCGGCGGTCGCCTACGGCACCGCACAAAGCGCGCAGCCCGTGCAGCAGGGACTGAACTCGATCATCGAAGTCTTCACCGTGTCGTTCGTGACGTCGACGATCAGCGCCATGACGATCCTGCTCACCGGCGTGTGGCAGTCCGGCGCGACGAGCAGCGCCGCGGTGGCGTCGGCGTTCAATACCGCCATGCCGACGATCGGCGGCTGGATCGTCGCGTTCTGCGTGTTTCTCTTCGGCTACACGACGCTGATCGGGTGGGCCTACTACGGCGAGCAGTTCTTCGAATACATCCTCGGCCACAAGGTCACGCTGCCATATCGGTGGATTTATTGCCTGCTGATCCCGTTCGGCGCGGTGCAGAAGGTGGAAGTGGTCTGGGCGTGGGGCGACCTGATGAACGCGCTGCAGGTTTTCCCGAATCTGATCGGTGTCGTCGGCCTCAGCGGCGTCGTCGCCAAGATCGCGCACGAGAAATTGATTGCCCGGGGAGCGGCGACGTAGGCTCAAGGCCAGTTTCGCCTCTTGATCGCTCCCCGGGCTCCTGCTACGATCACCACCGCAATTCCCGCGGATCCAGCAGGTTAACCGCATGCCCTCGAACGCATTGCCCGCAATTTCCGGTGACAAGGACCAGCTGCTGCAGCAGGCGCTCGGGCGGCTTTCGGCGTCTCCAAAGCCCACCGGCCCGGAAGCTGATCCGATCGTCACGGCCACGAGGCGGTTGCCTGCCGTCGCGGCAACCTACGCGCCGTTTCCCGCGGCGGCAGACCCGCGGTTACTGAGCGCGCTCGCGGCCCGCGGCATCGAGCAGCTCTACACGCACCAGGCAGAAGCGTTCGAACACGTGCTTGCCGGCCGCAACGTCGTCACGATCACGCCGACCGCGTCGGGCAAAACACTTTGCTACAACGGACCCGTGCTCGACGCGATCCTGAAGGATCCGTCCACGCGTGCGCTGTATCTATTTCCGACGAAGGCCCTCGCGCAGGACCAGCTCGCGGAGCTGCACTCGCTGACCGAGCTGGCGACGAGCCATGGCGGACCGGAGATCGGCGTGTTCACGTATGACGGCGACACGCCGTCGGATGCGCGCCGCGCGATTCGCGGCAAGGCGCATGTCGTGCTCAGCAATCCCGACATGCTGCACGCGGGCATCCTGCCGCACCATCCGCGCTGGGCGAAGCTGTTCGAGAACCTGAAGTTCGTCGTCATCGACGAGCTGCACGCGTATCGCGGCGTGTTCGGCAGCCATCTGTCGAACATCATGCGGCGGCTGCAGCGCATCTGCCGGCACTATGGATCCGACCCGATCTTCATCTGTTCGTCGGCGACGATCGCGAATCCTCGGGAGCTTGCCGAAGGACTGACCGGACGGCCATTTGAACTCATCGATCGCAGCGGCGCGCCGCGAGGCGAGAAGTTCTTTCTCTTCGTGAATCCGCCGGTGGTGAACGCGCAGCTTGGCATCCGTCGTTCGTATCTCTCGGAGTCGCGCCGCGTCTCGCTCGAGTTCCTCAAACACAACCTGCAGCTAATCTTGTTCGCGCAGAGCCGCCTCGCGACGGAGATCCTGACGACGTATTTGAAGGATGCGTATAACGGTCCGCCGGGAGCTTCCGACGTCATTCGCGGTTACCGCGGCGGCTACCTGCCGAACCGCCGCCGCGAGATCGAGCGCGGCTTGCGCGACGGAGCCGTGCGCGCGGTCGTGTCGACCAGCGCGCTGGAGCTGGGTATCGACATCGGCGCCCTCGACGTTGCCGTGATGGCGGGCTATCCCGGGACGATCGCAGCGACATGGCAGCGCGCCGGGCGTGCAGGACGACGTTCGACGCGATCGGCGGCCGTGCTCGTCGCGAGCAGCGCGCCGATCGATCAGTTCATCATCCGCAACCCGTCGTATTTCTTCGATGCGTCACCGGAGCACGCGCTGATCAATCCGGACAACCTGCACATCCTGCTGGATCACGTGAAGTGCGCGGCGTTCGAGATGCCGTTCGCTGCGGACGAAGCGTTCGGGCCCGAAGGCAGAACCGATGGCGTCAACGTCCAGGAGGTCCTCGGCGTGCTCGCCGAGGAAGGCTTCGTGCACAGCGCTGACGGCCAGTGGAACTGGACGCACGAGTCCTATCCCGCCGACGCCGTGAGCCTGCGGTCGGTGTCGTCCGACAACTTCGTCATCGTGGACACGACACGTGGCGAGCGCGTCATCGCGGAGACCGACTTCACCAGCGCGCCCGCGATGCTCCACGAAAAGGCCATCTACATCATCGAGGGACAGCTATTCCAGGTCGATCGCCTCGACTTCGACGGGCGCAAGGCGTACGTCAGCGCCGTGGATTGCGACTACTACACCGACGCGATTACGTATACGAAAGTGACGATATTGGACACGTTTGCTGAGACTCCCGATGAACGATGGCCGATAGCGAGCCGCAAGTCGCACGGCGAAGTCCACGTTGTCTCGCGCGTCGTCGGCTTCAAGAAGATCAAGTTCTACACGAACGAGAACGTCGGGTCAGGCGAGCTCGATCTGCCCGAACAGCAGATGCACACGTCGTCGTACTGGTTGACGATTCCGGCGGGACTCATGGCGGCATTGCCGTACAGCACCGACGATCGCCGCGACGGCGTCGTCGGGCTCGCCTTCGCGATGCGCCACGTGGCGCAACTCCTGTTGATGTGCGATCGCCACGACATCGGCGTGTCGATCGACGGTGGGTCGCTGGATAAGACGACGAGGACAGGCGGGAAGGGAAGCGTGCCCGAGGCGCTCGCGTCCGAACCGAACGTGTTCATCTACGACAACTATCCGGGTGGGATCGGCTTCAGCCGTCCATTGTTCGACATGCATCACGATCTGCTCGAGCGGACGCGCGAGCTGATCACGACGTGCCCGTGCGAATCCGGATGCCCCTCGTGCGTGGGGCCGGAAGGAAACACCGGCCCGCACGCGAAGATGGTCGCGTCCGAGATTCTCGACCGGCTCTTGACCGGAGCTGGCGCCATCGCCGCCAGCGACGTACCGTTTTAAATCATGACTATGGTGTGCCGCGAACGAGCGCAGCGAGTGAGCCACGCGCACGGAGCGGGGCAGAGGGCCCCCTCCCCTCGGCGTGGCTCGGGGCGCCCTGAGCGGCAGTCGAAGGGCGCGAGTGCGCGTGTAGGGGGGGCCGGCGGGGCGAAGGCCCCCGGCCGATAGATGGACCTGACCTCTCGGCTCCGATCGATCGTCCGCGCGCCGAACGCCGCGCCGAGGGAGCTCACGTATGAACCCGACACCGGGCGATACGAGGCCTCGATCGATCTCGATCGCGTGGCGGACGTGCTTGGCGGACGTGTCGTCACGAATGGATTTGGCCGGGCCCTTGTCATCGATCGCCGCTACGAGTCCGATCGGTTTCACGGCACGCGACGCGTGGGGGAGTGTCACGTCGAGGACGGCGATTCGCTGCGGCTGCTCGATCCGACGCTGCCACCTGCGGACGGCTGCGGCGAGCGGACGCTGTTCGTCGACCTGGAGACAACGGGGTTGAGCGGAGGTGCGGGGACTGTCGCGTTTCTCGTCGGCTGCGGCTGGTTCGACATGGGTGCGTTCCAGGTCCGCCAGTTCCTGCTTACGAGTTACGCGAGCGAGCGAGCCCTGCTCGACGCGGTGGCGAGCTGTTTCGAGGCGGCGTCGCTGCTGGTGACCTACAACGGAAAGACCTTCGACGTTCCCGTCATGGAAACGCGGTGGATGTTCCACCGGATGCGGATGCCACTCGAGTCCATCCGCCACTTCGACATGCTGCATCCCGCGCGGCGGCTGTGGCGCGCGCGCGAGGGTGCAGCGGACAATGAAGAAGGCGGGTGCCGTCTCGGCACGCTCGAACGCGTCCTCTGCGACGTGATGCGCGTCGGCGATGTTCCGGGCATGGAGATTCCTGGACGATATTTCAAGTTCCTGCGGAGTGGCGACGCCCGGCCGCTGGAGCCGGTGCTCGAGCACAACCGTCTCGATCTCATTTCCCTGGCTGCGGTCTGCGCGCACGCCGTGCAGCTCGTCGAGCAGGGGCACGAGCGCTGTCGCGACTCGGCGGAGGCGCTTGCGCTTGGCAAGGTCTACGAGCGCGCGGGCTGCAGAGAACGCGCGATCGATGTGTTCAAAAGGGCTGCCGAGGATCCCGGCGCGCCGATAGACGTGAGGGCGGAGGCGATCTATCGTCTCGGGCTCCGGCTCCGTCGCGACCGGCGTTACGCAGAAGCCGCGGACTGCTGGCGCCGGTTGCTGCAGCTGAAAGCTGGCCGGTTCGGGCGGCGAAGCACCCTGCTCGCGCCGTTGCGCGAGTACGCCGTCGAAGCGCTCGCCATTCACCACGAGCATCGCGAGCGCGATTACGAAGGAGCGAAGGAGCTCACGCTGCAGCTGCTGGACGAATCGGACGAGTGGCTCCGCCCGAGGACGGATGCGACGAAGCACCGCCTCGCGCGACTGGAAAAAAAGATCGCCAAAAAAAATGACAGCCACCTGTTCGGTGGCTGTCAGTAGGTCCGAACGGACGATCTACTTGGTCGCGGCGGCCTTTTTCGTGCCCGCGGCCTTCGCCGTCTTGGCGGTCTTGGCGGCGGCCTTGCGCGTCTCGGAGCTCTGCGCGCCGAACCGCTTCGTGAAGCGCTCCACGCGCCCTTCCGTGTCGATCAGCTTCTGGCGCCCCGTGAAGAACGGGTGGCAGTTGTTGCAGATCTCCAGGTGCAGTTCCGGCTTGGTCGACCGGGTTTTCCACGTTGCACCGCAGGCGCAGCGCGCCTCGATGTCGTAGTACTTGGGATGAATCCCTTCCTTCACAGCGTACTCCTTGGGGCTTTCGGCAAAACAATAGTATACCACACCGCTAAACGCTTGTAGCTAAACAACTAAGCGCCTATCCCGCCCTCTGCCCGACAAGGATCAGCGCTCTGCCCGACAAGAATCACCCCTGCCCTCTGCCCGACAAGGATCAGCCAAGTGCTCTGCCCGACAAGAATCACCCCTGCCCTCTGCCCGACAAGAATCAGCCAAGTGCTGCCCGACAAGAATCACCCCTGCCCTCTGCCCGACACGAATCAGGTGTTAGGGAATATCAATCCACCTGTCCCAGCGGTGCCGTCGCAGTTCGTCCATGAGAGGCCTGTCGAGGCGCCGGCCATCGCTGGCGGCGAGGTTCTGCTCGACGTGCCGCAGCTTGCGCATACCCGGGATGACCGCGCTCACCGTCGGACACTGAAGGATGTGCCGTAGCGCGAGCTCCGGCATGGTCATGCCCTTCGGGACGGCAGGGCGCAGCTTCGCCACGCGGTCGAGCGTGTTGCGCAGATTCTCCGGCTGGAAGTAGATGTTGCGGAAGTCTCCTTCGGGCCATCTGGTGTCAGGCGTCAGCGTGCCGGTCAGGCTGCCTTCGTCGAATGGCACGCGCGCGATCACCGCGATGTTGCGCCGCTGGCATTCCGGGAAGAGCTCGTCTTCGGGGGCCTGGTCGAAGACGTTGTAAACGACCTGCACCGAGTCGATCAGATCCGTGGCGAGCGCCTTGAGCACGTTCGCTGGCTGCCAGCGATTGATGCTGATCCCGATCGCGCGCACGAGCCCTTCACGTTTCAGGTCGGACACCATGCGCTGCCATTCGTCGTCTTCGGCCCAGGCGTCGGTCCATACGTGGAACTGCTGCAGATCCACCGCCGGCACGTCGATATTGCGCAGGCTCGTCTCGGTATATTCGCGGATGTAGTCGGCAGGGAAGACGTCACGGAGCGGGTACTCCGCGCGCGCCGGCCATTTCCGGTTCTTCGGCGGGATCTTCGTCGCGGTGTAAAGCCGCTTGCCCGGATGCCGTTTCAGCAGCTGCCCGAGCAGCTGCTCGCTCCGCCCCTCGCCGTACGCCCACGCGGTGTCGAAGAAGTTGCACCCGAGCTCCACCGCGCGGTCCAGCGATCGTCCCGACTCTTCGTCGTCCGATCCGGTCCACCCGGCCATGCCCCACATGCCGTAGCCGATCTCGGAGACCTTCCATCCCGTCCGTCCGAACGTCCGATACTGCATCCGCCGATCATAGCCGTTTCGCGCTTCATGATTCCTTAAGTGGACCGCATTTGACAACTACTACGTTTCGCGTAATACTCCGCAGAACGTATTACGCAGGACGTAGTAGATGGCGAGACAAGACGACGACCTGGATGACTTCGGGCGGTTTGCGGAGCCGGCGTTGATGATTCTCATCAGCCTTGCCGACGGGCCGAAGCACGGGTACGCGATGACGGACGACATCGAGCAGGTCGCGGGTGTGCGCTTCGGTCCGGGGACGCTCTACGGCGCGATTACGCGCCTCGAGGGCCGCGGCTTGATCCAGCGGCTCGAGAGCGACGATCGTCGCAATCCGTATCGACTGACGGCGCTGGGGGAGCGAGCCCTGCGCGCGCGGCTCACCAGTCTTCAGGCCATTACACGCGTCGGACAGCGGAGGCTCGCCAGCGCATGACGTTCCTGCTGCGCCTCTATCCGTCCGCATGGCGGCGCCGCTACGGCGGCGAAGTGCGCGAGATGCTTGCCGGGCGCCGCTTCTCGCTACGAATCGCCGTCGATCTGATCGCCGGTGCCATCGACACGTGGCTGCACCCTTCCGTCACGCTTGCCGCCGCCGCCGCTGCGGCCCGTCCCACTCCAGAGGAGCAAACCATGTTGAGCAGACTTCTCCGATTCGACTGCGCGGGCCTGTACGGCCCCGGCGTTACCAGGGCGGACCAATGGAAGGCGAGCATCTCGGTCGTCGTCATGACGGTCGTACTCACTATCGCGTGGTGGGGGCTGCATCTGCGGCTTCATGACGATCCGCGCATGGATTCGCTGTCGTTGATGCCGTTCGTCTTCGCGCTGTTCTACTCGATGCGCTACACGTATTTGAAAGGGCGCCCCGCGATTGTCCAGGCGGTGTTCATCGGCGGGCTGACGCTGCTCGTAGCCGCGGTGGTGCTCGCGGTGGGCTGGGCGACCACGACGCTCTAAGACCTGACCCCACGGCTGGGGCGATTTACAGACCTGACCCCCGGGTAGGGCGATTTACAGACCTGACCCCGGGGCCGGGACGCCCGGGGTCAGCAGACCGTGGCGCTCGAGGCGGCGGTAGAGCGTGCGGCGGCTGATGCCGAGACGACGGGCGGCGGCGACCTTGTTGCCGCGTTCGGCACGCAGAACCTCGATGATGTGGTCGCGCTCCACAGTCTCGAGGTCTGCGCCCGAATCGCGTGTCGCAGCCGCGGGCGGCGGAGCAGCCTGGCTGGATTCGACCGGCATGCACCGCGCGATGTCCGCTTCCGACAGGCTGAAGCCTTCCGCCAGCATGCACGCGCGCTCGAGGACGTTTCGCAGCTCACGCACGTTGCCCGGCCACGACGCGTAGATCAACAGTCGCTCGGCCGCCGGACTGACGCGTTCGATGGGCTTCTCGAAACGATCCGCGAATTCGCGGACGAAGGCGGCGACGAGGTACGGGATATCTTCACGCCGCTCGCGGAGCGGCGGCACGTCCAACTCGACCAGGTTGAGCCGGTAGAAGAGGTCCCTGCGGAAGCTGCCGTTCTCTGATTCCCTGCGCAAGTCACGGTTGGTTGCGGCCACGACCCGGACGTCAACTTTCTTCGGCTGCAGCGAACCGACGCGCTGCACTTCGCCGGTTTCGAGCACGCGCAGCAGCTTCGCCTGCACCGCGGCCGGCAGCTCGCCGACTTCGTCGAGAAACAGCGTGCCGCCGTCCGCCGCCTCGAAGAGACCCGCCTTGTGTTCCGTCGCCCCCGTGAACGCACCGCGCGCATGTCCGAACAGCTCACTTTCGAAGAGCGTTTCCACGACAGCGGAACAGTTGATGGTCACGAACTTCTTATTCTTCCGCGGCCCGTACTGGTGAATCGCCCGCGCTATTCCTTCCTTGCCTGCACCCGTCTCGCCGGTGACGAGCGCCGTCCGCGCGTGCGGCGCGATCCGCTTGACCAGGCCGAACAGCTCCTGCATCACCGCGCTTCGGCCGATCATGCCGCACAGTTCGAGGCGATGCGCGGTCGCGTTGTCTGCCTCGAGAAGCTCCGCGCGCCTCCGCGCCTCTTCTTCGACGCCGGTCAGCAGCTGCCGGAGGCGCTCGAAATCGAGCGGCTTCGTGAGGTAATCGAGCGCGCCGAGCTTGACCGCTTCAATCGCGGTGTCGACCGACGCGTGCGCGGTCATCAGGATCACGCCGCACTGCGGCTGTGCCTGGCGGATCGCGCGCAGCACGTCGAGTCCGCCGATTTCCGGCATGCGCAGATCGACGAGCGCGACGTCGGCACGGTCGGACGGCAGGCGCTGCAGCGCTTCGCTCGCGCTCGAACAGAGGATCGTCCGGAAGCCCGTCGTCCGCACGGCACGTTCGACGAGCGAGAGCATCCCAGGCTCGTCGTCCACGACCATCAGAACGGGCTCCGATGAACTCATGCGCGCGGCTCCGCGTTCTGCGAGACGAGTGCCACGGCGGCCGCAGCCGCTTTCTTCATTTCCTCGAAGTCTGCTTTGCGCGGATCTCCGGCTTCCACCTCGTCGAGGAGCAATTCGACATATCCAAGAATGATCGCGAGATAGTTCTTGAGGGCATGCTCGGCGTCCGGCGTAAGATTTAACGCCATCACGGCTCCTGTTGCCCCGGGCGACGATTCGCGACCAGACGCTCGACCTGTGCGGCGAGGTCCTTCAAAAGGAAATCGTCCGCGCCTGCATCGATGCCGCGCAGTCGTTCTTCGCGTCCGCGCAGCGAGGTGATCAGGACGACGGGAATCAGCCGCGTCGCCGGATTGCCTTTGATGTCGCGGCACAGCTGAAGGCCGTCGCATCTCGGCATCACCAGATCAGTGAGGACGATGTCCGGGAGGTCTTCCTCCATGCGCTGCATGGCCTCGACGCCGTCACACGCGGTGGCGACCGAATAGCCATCGCGCACGAGCAATCGACGCAGCAGTGCCACGTTGGCGGGCCCGTCATCCACGATGAGCACACGTGCCACGTCGGAGCGAACGATGATCTCGGAAACCGATGTGGAAATGACGATGGTCCCCAGGCGCGCTGGGGGGATCGCGCGCGCCATTTATAGCTGTGTTCATCCTACCCATGCGTACCGCTTTTGGGTATCGGTGTTTGTCTTACAAAAACAAATGGTAGAGCTCTGTTGAGTTGTCGCGAGCCGGTGTTCGTCTGACACGTCAAAAATGTCCGCAAAACTGTGGCAGGCGAAAGAAAATGATGTTCTTGGATCGCCTGCGTGAATTCGCGGCGCGCGCGGAAGAAGCGCGCGAAGAGGAGCGCCGCCATCTGGCGCGCACGCTCCACGACGAACTGGGCCAGATCTTCTCGAGCATCAGGCTGGAGCTGGGCGCGGCGATTGCCGCATTCCGCGACACGCCCGATCCGCGGATGCGACCCGTGGTGGATCGGCTCCAGGCCGCCGCGGGCCTGACCGACATCGCGGTTGCCTCCCTGCGGAAGCTGACGACGTCTCTCCGGCCGCCGATTCTCGATCATCTCGGCCTGCTGCCCGCCATCCGCTGGGAGGCATCCATCTTCAGCAAGCGGACCGGCATTCGTTGTCACGTCCGCGCGCGTCCCGCCTCGATGGCGTTTGACGACGCCCAGATTACGGCGCTTTACCGGATCCTGGTCGCGGCCCTCGACAACGTCGCGAAGCACGCGGGCGCCGGGACCGTGTGGGTTCATCTCACGCGCCAGCGCGGGACGACCGTGATGGAAATTCGCGACAACGGCCGCGGGATTACCGACGCGCAGATCGGCAGCCGCGGGACGCTCGGCTTGATCAGCATGCGCGAACGCGCGGTCGCGATCGGCGGCGAGCTGCGCGTGATGCGTGGACGGCGGAGCGGTACTCGACTGCAGGTGATCCTGCCGCATGGGGAGGTGAAGAGTGCATAGCGTCCTGCTCGTGGACGATCACCCCGTGGTCCGGCATGGCATCGGGCGCGTGCTCACGACCGCGATACCGGATCTGCAGCTGGACGAGGCCGAGGATGGCCGATCCGCGGTCGAACGCCTGCGCGCCGCATCGTTCGATCTCGTTCTCCTCGATCTCACGCTTCCTGGCGACAGCGGTCTGACCCTGCTGCGGAAACTCCGCCGCGAGTTCGCTTCAACTCCGATCATGGTCGTCAGCATGCACCCCGTCGATCAGTTCGCGCAGCGCGCGCTGCAGGCGGGGGCCGTCGGCTACGTCGCGAAGGACAGCGATCCGGAGGAGCTTGTTGAAGCGGTCCGCACGGTGCTCGCCGGCGGGCGGCACGTGCCCGCGGAGGTGCAGGAAGCGGCGCGGCTCGAAGTGGATCCGCCGCCGCACGATCTCCTGTCGGATCGCGAGTACCAAGTGCTGCGGATGATCGGCGCGGGGCGCACGGTATCGCAGATCAGCACCGAGCTCGGATTGAGTGTCAAGACCGTGAGCACTTACCGGGCCCGCATTCTCGAAAAGCTGCAACTGCGGACCAGCGCCGAATTGATCCACTACGCGGTGATCAACAAGCTGGTCTCGTAACCGCTACTCCCGTGCGAGCGCCTCGATCGGTGAGATTCGGGCAGCACGTCGGGCGGGCAGGAGGCACGCCGCAAGGCAGACGATCGACAGGATCGCCGTCGTAATTGCGAAGCCGGGGATTGACGCTGGCGGCACGCCGAAGAGCAGCCCTCGCATCCCCCTGCCGGCCACCCATGCACCAGCGATCCCAACGGCCGTCCCGGTTGCCAGGATCCGGATCGCAATCGCGACGAACTGTCTCCGTATCTCTTCGGGACGCGCGCCGAGCGCAACGCGAATGCCGATCTCGCGGCGGCGCCCAGAGACGGCGTAGCTCAGGACGCCGTATGTGCCAATCGCAGCGAGCAACAACGCGATCGTGGAGAACACCGCTGCAAAAAGCGCCGGCGACCGCCGCGTGACGAGACTGTCGGCGACGCGTGTGTCCATCGTCCGCAGATTGTTCACCGGCAGTTCCGGATCGATGCCGCGCACGATCCGTCGCAGGTCGGATTGCACGCTCTCAGCGGAGAGGGTCGCGCGAGTCACGACGAACACCGCGCTATCGAAACGTTCGCTGTAGGGGTAATACACCGCGCCGACACGATCGCTTTCCGACAGGCTCGCCTGCCTGACCGATCCAACGACGCCGACGATCGTGTAGGCGTCGCCCGGATCACCTTCGCGAGATCCCGCAAAGAGACGGTGGCCGATTGCGCCACCCTGCGGCCAGTATCGCTGCACGAAGTCCTCGTCGACGACGCAGACTCGCGATCCGGGTCGCACGTCGGCCGGCGACAGGAATCGCCCCTCGCGAAGGGGAATGCCCATCGTGACGAAGTAATCGCCTGCGATTCCGTATGAGTACACGCCGCGCGGCGATTCTCCGCCGCGCGGCGGTTGTCCCAGGATCGTCGCGGCGCTTTTGATCGTATTGCCGCTGAGCGGCACGTTCGTCGAGACCCCCGCTGCCGCGACGCCAGGCGCGTGCTGCAACTCGGTCATCAAACGATCGATGAACGAGAGTCGCCGCAGTTCGCTGTCGTAGCGCGTCCAGGGCAGCGACACCTGTCCGCTCAGCACCTGTTCGGGCCTGAACCCCGGCGAAACGCTGGTCAACGCGCGAAGGCTCAAAGCGAGGAGCATCGATCCGGACAGCAGGACGAAGGACAGCGCGATTTGTGCGACAAGGAAGGCATGCCGCAGCCGTTGTGCGTGGCGGGTTGTCGTTCCTCCTCGCGTCTCCGAGCGCAGCGCATCTCCTGAATCAGCGCGGATGTGGTGCCACGCAATGGCGGCGCCGAGTCCCATCGCGACCGCGAGCGCGGCTCCCAGCGCGACGACGCCGGTGCGCGCGTCCATGGCGATGTGACTGCCGAGCGGCAGGCGAGATGCGCCCAGTGTGCCGATCAGATCGATCCCGGCTCGCGCGACCACCAGTCCTGCTGCCCCGCCGGCGACCCCGAGCAGCAGCGTCTCGGCCATCACCGCGCTGACGATGTGAGACGTGCGCGCGCCGATCGCGCGCCGGACCGCCAGTTCCTTCGCCCGGCTGCCCGCGCGGATGAAGAACAGGTTCGCAATGTTCGCGAGCCCGATGAGGAGAAGGACGGCCGCGCCCGCCTGCAGGAGAAGCAGCGCGGGGCGCACCGACGCGACGTGACTCGCGTGCAGCGGTACCACAACGGATCGAAAACCTGTCGCCGCGATCATCGCCGCCTCTGGATCGCCCACCGCGACCGCGCTATTGTGCGCATCGATTTGCGCCTGCGCGTCCGCGACGGTGACGCCTGGCGCCAGCCGGGCGATCATGTGCGACGAATTACCCGAGTGCCGCCACGCGGCCTCTCGGTCACCCGCGCGTGACGACAGCGGCAGGAAGAGACGCGCCTTCGACGAGAGAAAACTGAAACCCGCGGGCAGGACGCCAACAATCGTGTACGGGGCGCCGTTGATGCGCAGCGTCCGCCCCACGGCGCCAGGATTGCCGTCGAACAACTGGCGCCAGTACGGTTCGCTGAGGAGAACGACGTGGTCCGCCCCGATGGTGGCCTCTTCTTCGCGGAAGACCCGGCCGAGCATCGGGGTGACGCCGAGCGTCGCGAAGAAATCCGGCGTCACGCGCATCACGAAGTCGCGTTCCGTCGTGCCGGTCTCTCCCACGATCACGCCGTCATCACGGTACAGCGCGAGACTGCTGAACGCCGCGATGCGCCCGCGCCGTTCGTAATAGTTCGTAATCGACGCGCCGTCGTCCATCACGCCGGCCCTGGGATACCTGTTGAAAATCGTTACGAGCCGCCCGGCATCAGGAAAGGGAAGCGGCCGCAGCAGGATGGAATCGACGACCGCGAAGATCGTCAGGTTGGCCCCCATGCAGAGCGCGAGCGTTGCAACGGCGGTCGCGGTGAACGTGGGGGCCGCGGCCAGCCGCCGCGCTGCGTAGCGGAGATCGCTCAACTGGAACGCGGGACCGAGACGCAGCGAGCGAGCCGCGCCCGCACGACGTTCGCGCCATGCGGCCGAGGTCATTCCGATGATGGTGCGCGCCCACAGCTTGGGAATGGCACCGCGATTCGTGCTCGCTCTGGCGGCACGCCATTGATCGACGAAGAGGTCGCACATCGCGTCGCCGAATGCCTCGCGGAATTCGCGCGGGAACAGCGCGAGGAGAAGGCGGAAGAATGGAGGGGCGCTCATGACGTCCACCGGCGCGCCAGGTCGCGCGTGGCCGGCGCATTCACGAGGCTGCGGAGCCGCTCGAGCTCCGCGGCGAGCACGCGTCCGCCGAGCGGCGTCAGGCGGTAGTAGCGCCGGCGTTCATCGTTTGCATCCGGTGACCGCCGGCTGCCCGACTCTGCGACCAGGCCGTCGGCGAGCAGTCGTTTGATGACGCGATACAAGTTCCCCGGATCGAGCACGACGAGTCCGCCCGTTCTTTCGGCAATGGCCTGGACGAGCCCGTAACCGTGCCGCTCCTCGCCAGTAAGCGCGAGAAGCAATTCAAGGTCGATTGGCTTCAGCGGGAGGTGGTCCCGGACGTCGGTGTGCATATGGTTGTTTTAACCATACACCAAGGAGCGACAGTGGATCCACTCGGGCGCCGTTCAGGCGCACGGTCCAGTGCAAGTGCGGACCGGTCACGCGGCCGGTTGCGCCAACCTTGCCGACGATATCTCCGGCCGCAACCATCGCGCCGGGCGTCACGTCGATCTCCGAAAGGTGCGCCAGCAGCGAAAACAGTCCCTGTCCGTGATCGATGACGACGGTATTGCCGGTGAAGTAGCGCGAGCCTACAAGTACGATGCGGCCTCGGCTCGGAGCTTTCACCGGCCGGCCCGGCGGGCTCAGGAAGTCCGCGCCAGTGTGCTGCGAACGCGGCTCGCCGTTATAGACGCTGCGAGTACCGAAAGCGCTGTTGGCTCTGTCAGGAACAGGCCGGATGAACCCGTCGCTCCACAGCCGCTCGGTGGCAGATTTCTCCCAGATCTTTGCCAGCTCGCGGGCCTCCCTGTCGATCCGCTCGCGCGCTTCCGGTGGAGGGTTGACCAGATTGGGATCGACAGTGAGCCGCCGCGTCGGGAAAACGCGCCGGCGAACGGTGAATGGATAGGTCGCGCGCGCCCCCTCGCTGGAGACAGTGGCAGTGTAAGGGCCAGGTGCTGTCTCCAGGTCCACGCCGACCAGCACGCGCCACGTCCGCGCATCCTCCCGGTAGCCGGGCCAGCTGCGACCGAACGCGCGAACGACCGGCGTCGCAGGCTGCGCCGCTGCAATGGTCAGCAGAATCACGTCGCCGGGACGCACCGGAGCCGCCGGCCCGCTCACCGGCAGCGGCTGGACGCCGGAGAGCAGCGCGAGAAAGACGAGGACCATTGCGGCCACACCCGATCGTTATCTCTCGATTCTGACCCGCGCCATGCCGATCGCGAAGGTGTTCGCCGGCTTCGCCTCGAGCAGGCTTGTCCAGTCCGCCGCCTGTTCGAACCCTGTGTAGAAGACCGTGAACGTGCCGTCGCTCTCCTCGACGAGGCCGAGTGGCGTCCTGACCTCCGGCGACCATTTCCCGTGCGCCGGCTGCACCACGACCGCTTCTCCGGTCGACCACTCGACGCCATCGCGCGACCAAGTGAATCCGATCGCATCCGGATCCGTCGTCGTGTCGTACACGGCCGCGTAGGTGCCGTCCTTGAGCTTCTCTACGATCGGATTCTCGATGAAAGTCGGCTCGATGGGCAGGTTGGGCGCATGGCGGCGCACCCACGGTCCGGCAATCCGCCTGGCCGACGCAAGGCCGACGCGCCAGTGCTGGATAGGCACCGACTCGGTGTTCGCACTTCCGTAGAGCGCGAGCCACTGCTTGCCGACGCGATAGGGGAAGAACGAGTCCACGCCCTGCAGACCTTCCCACGGCTCCGATGCCGGACCTGGTTCCAGGATCACCGAGACATCGCGGTAGGGGCCGGCGATCCCGTCCATGCCTTTCGTGTCTGAGACCGCGCGCCAGATCCGGCCCTTTTCGTTCATGCGGAACTGCTGCGGCGTGTTCGGCTCGGCGTGATAGGCGACGTAGAACAGATTCCAGCGATTTTGGTCATCGTCGAATACCGGGAGCGGCGACCAGAAAGACGCCCGCGGATCCATTCCGGCAAATTCACCACTCGATTCGTACAGCGTCGACACGCGCGTCCAGTGCAGGCGATCGTCACTCCGCCAGTGGGCAAGCCGCATCTTCACCCAGATCGGGTCCGCGATCATTTCGGATGTAAAGAGGTGATACGTGCTCCGGACCTTGACGACGCGGCCGCCCTCGAATCCGTACTTGTTCCCCTCACTTCCCGGCGACCGGATTGTGAGCACCGGCTGCGGATAAGACTCGACCAGCACCAGCCTCGGCAGAGGTAGAGCAGGGAGCAGCGCCAGTAACAGCGCAGCCGCGAAGGCATATCTCATTCGATCTTCCTCTTGCCTTCCACGATCGTGACGTAGCGATCGATCGGCAGATCGGTGAACCGCTCGACGCGGCCGCTCGGCTGGGGCCACTTTATCTCCAGCCAATCCACTTTCGCGGCGGGTCCGATGCCCAGGACCTCGCGCATGTCGTGCGACGAAAGGTAACTGCCGCCGTTTGACTTGTAACGTGTTCGCTGCTTTCCGCCGGCCGACCAGGTGAGTGTTGCGCCAACTGCGTCCCGGTTGCAGGCCGTGCCCTGCAGGCGCACGCCGAGCCAGTGATTACCCTCGCCGGCGTTGTTCTTGAGCAGGACCGGCGCCCCACCGTTGTTTCCGATCAGCACGTCGATCCGCCCATCGTTGTCGTAATCGCCGAGGGCGAGACCACGGGCGGGAAACGACTTCTGGAAGGCCGGCCCGGCCTGACCGCTCACGTTCGACAGCTTCATGCCGTCGTGGTGGAAGAGCACCAGCGGCTCCTTGTAGCGCACCTGCTGCGAATAGTTCTCGATCATGTCGTCGGGATGACCGTTGGCCAGGAACAGATCCGTCAAACCGTCGTTGTCGTAATCGAAGAACTTCAATCCCCACCCGCTGAGCAGGCGCGTGGCCTGCGCCACACCATTAGGGCCGGCGATGTCGGTGAAGAACTCATTGCCGTCGTTCCTGTACAACGAGAACATCTCCTGGTCGACATTGGCGACGAAGAGGTCCTGTCGGCCATCGCCGTTCACGTCAGCAGCGTCGACGCCCATGCCGGACCGCGGTGTTCCGTTGACGCTAAAAACCAACTTCGGCGGCGAGCCCAATTTCTTCGAACTTCCCCTTGCCGCGATTCGCAAAGAGGAAGTTCTGCACGGTGTCGTTGGCCACGAACAGATCCATCTGCCCGTCGCCATTGATGTCCGTCGCGACGACGCCGAGACCCTTGCCGAGGGCGCGACGGATGTCGGTACTGGCACTCACTTCCGTGAAGGTGCCGTCTCCGTTGTTGTGATAGAGCAGGCTCGGTGTCGGCTTGAACACCCGCGGGATGCAGTAGAAGCGCTTCCCCAGCTTGTTGTCGCCGCAGAACACGTTGCTCGCGAGCGAGAACTCGACGAAGCTGCAGAGGAACAGATCGAGCTTTCCGTCGTTGTCGTAGTCGAACCACACGGCGCTCGTCGTCCATCCTGGCGACGCGATGCCGGCCTTCGTGGTCACGTCGGTGAACGTGCCATTGCCGTTGTTGCGGTACAGCGTGCAGCGTCCATAGGCGGTCACGACTATGTCGGGATACCCGTCGTTGTCATAGTCGCCGACCGCGCAGCCCATCCCGAACTGGTGCCCGCCGGCGACCCCTGCCTTGTCCGTAACGTCGGTAAACGTGCCGTCGCGGTTGTTCTTGTACAACGCGTTCTTCAGCGGTGTTTTCGGCTTGTAGAAATCCACTTCGCCGCTGTTGACCATGAAGATGTCGGTCCAGCCGTCGTTGTCGAAATCCAGAAACGCGACGCCGGGTCCCATCGTTTCCGGCAGGTAGCGGTTTGGCGACATCGCATTCTCGTGAACCCACGACAATCCGCTCGCTGACGGCGGGATCTCTTCGAACAGCGGCGGCGCCGCGAGCAGCCGGCGATCGAACGTGGTGAAGCCTGCGGCGGTGGAAAGACCTGCGAGTCCGAGGAGGCGGAGAAACTCTCGCCGCGAACTCATGAGGGAGCTGGGTCGAACGTTCATGGATGGTGCAATTGTATGGGGCCGCGGGCCGAATCGGCATGGTTGCCGTGTGCTAGCATCCGATCGATGCCCCGTTTTCCGCGGGCGGCAGGCTTGCGCGCCACTCGCTGGCCCGGCGTCGCGCTTTCCACGCTCCTGATCGTGTCAGTACTGCGGAGCATCTCGTCGTCGGCGCAGCCGGCGGCAGGGCAAGTCGCTCGCGCGGCGCAGGTCGACGACGCGCAGGTCCGCGTCACGTGCGGAGTATGCCATGCGCTGCCGCCGCCCGACATTCTCCCGCGGAGCGTCTGGCGCGACGAGTTCGTCCGGATGTACTTCATTCGTGAGAATCGTCTTCCGCCCGTCGGTCCGCCAGGAACGCTCAGCCGCGTGCAGCTACCCGCCGACATGGAAGCGGTGCTCCCGTATTATCTCAGCCGCGCGCCGGAGCATCTTCCCGCTCCTGAGCGCTGGCCCGATCCGCAGGAATCACCCGTCCGGTTCGTCCGCCACACGCTTTCGATGCCGGACATGCCGGGCACTCCGGCCGTTTCGAATCTGCATCTTGCAGACATGGACGGCGACAAGCAGCTGGACGTGGTCGGCTCCGACATGCGGCAGGGTGTGATCTTTACCGCTCACCCCGCCACGGCCGGCCCTCTTTCGGTAATCGCCAGTATTCCGCACCCTGCGCACGTCACGCTCGCCGACGTCGACAAGGACGGTCTCAAGGACCTGCTCGTCGGGGATCTTGGCACGTTCTTTCCGGAGGACCACCATCAGGGGGCGGTCATCTGGCTGCGCCGGCTCGCGAACGGCAAGTTCGGTTCCTTCTGGCTCGACGGATGGCCGCGCATCGCGAGCGTGGATGCGGCGGACTTCAACGGCGACGGTAAACCCGATATTGCGGTCGCCGCGTTTGGATGGCGCAAGACCGGTTCGGTCGCGATTCTCGAAAACAAGACGACCAACCCGGCCCAACCCTCATTCACGACTCACACCATCGATCCCCGTACCGGAAGCATCGACGTGATCCCGGTCGATCTGAATCGGGACGGTAAGATGGATTTCATCACGCTGCTCGCGCAGGAGCACGAGACCGTGATCGCCTACTTGAACAAGGGTGGTTTCGAGTTCGAGGCGAAGGTGATCTACTACGCACCGCACCCGAACTGGGGCTCCTCCGGCATTCAGGTGATCGATCTGGACGGCGATGGCGATCTCGACGTGATCCTCAGTCACGGCGACACGTTTGACGATGGCCTGGTGAAGCCGTATCACGGCATCCAGTGGCTGGAAAACACAGGCGGGTATCCATACGTGGATCACGCGCTCGCGCAGATGCCTGGCGTGTTGGCGTCCCGCGCGGCAGATTTGGACGGCGACGGCGACCTCGATATCGCCGCGTGCGCCTTGCTGGCCGGAGGGTCGGACCAGGACGAGGCGCTGCTGCCCGCACTGATCTGGCTCGAGCAGACCAGGCGGGGGACGTTCGTGCGCCATACCATTGAAATGGGCACGCCGCGCCACGCCACGCTCGACATCGGCGACATCGACGGCGACGGCGCGCCCGACATCGTCGTCGGCAATTTCTCGATCCGCGAGCCGATGTCGGGCTGGGTGGATGTCTGGATGAACCAGGCGAGGAAAGGAAAGCCGGCGGTCAAATAGGTTGCGGACGGCGCGGTATAAACTCGTGCCTCAGGGGGTTGATGCGGTGAAGCGTCTGCTCACTTTCGCGTTGTGCATTGCTCCGTGGCTCGTCGTCGGCAGGCCGGGTCTCCACGCGGCGTCGATCGATGAACAGGATGCCGGCAACCTGGTATATGCCGACTTCGAAAAGGTGGAGAACAACCGTCCGGTAAGCGCGCGCGGCGGGTTGATCCAGCTGTTCGGATACGAAGAGAGCGGCGTCCACAAGAGCACGTTCAAGGGAGCGGATGGCGTGGAGCCGCCGGCGCCGGAGCTGGTGCACATCAAGCCGAACGATCCGAATCACGCGGCGAAGTTCGATTACGCGCTGCACGCGCCAAACCAGTGGGCGGGCGTGACTATCGAGATCCACGGCAGGCCCGACGCGGACGGCAAGCTGGTGCCCGACGACGTCAGCGGCTACAAGACGCTGTCGCTGCAGGTCTATGCGACCGGGATCGACATCCTCCGCCTCGAAGCGGTCAGCAAGGAGCGCGGCAAGGACATGTCCACGGGATATCCCTTCAAGAACTTCAAGGTGAGGCCTGGCTTCAACACCTACGAGGTGCCGTTGAAGACCTTTGTTCAGCCCGCGTGGGTGAGGGTGCGCGTGGATCCAAAAGACATCTTCAGGGCGCTCACGTCGATCAACCTGACCGCGTTCTGCGACCAGTGCGACATGAACAAGCAGGGATTCATCATCGTCGACAACGTCTTGTTTGAAAAATAGGCCACCAATGAACCGGCGGGACTTCATCAAGCACGGCGCGGCGGCGGTGGCCTTCTCGCGGCTCCCGGCGTACGCGGCCCAACTGGCCAGCACGGCCAAACGCGTCGGTCTGATCGGCACCGGCTGGTACGGGAAGATCGATCTGCTACGCATGATCCAGGTGGCGCCGGTCGACGTCGTGTCGCTCTGCGACGTGGACAGCCGCATGCTGGCGGCTGCGGCCGATATCGTCGCTTCACGCCAGGTGTCGAAGAGAAAGCCCCGCACCTACGCCGACTATCGCGAGATGTTGAAGGCGGGCGATCTCGACGCAGTGCTGATCGACACGCCCGACCACTGGCACGCGCTGCCGATGATCGACGCGGTGAGGTCGGGGCTGGACGTCTGGGTCCAGAAACCCGTGAGCGTGGACGTCGTCGAAGGGCAGGCGATGCTCGCCGCCGCACGGAAATACAAGCGCGTAGTGCAGGTCGGCATGCAGCGGCGCAGCACGCCGCACCTGGTGCGCGCGCGCGATCGGGTGATCCGCGAAGGACGGCTGGGCACGATCGGTCTGGTTGAAATCTACTGCTACTACCACATGCGGGCGCGCGACGATCCGCCGGACGCTCAGCCGCCCGCCAACCTTGATTACGACATGTGGACCGGACCGGCTCCCATGCGTCCCTACAACTCGCTGGTGCATCCGCGCAGCTGGCGCGCGTTCATGGAATACGGCAACGGCATTGTCGGCGACATGTGCGTGCACATGCTCGACATGGTGCGCTGGATGCTCGACCTCGGGATGCCGGCCCGCGTGAGCTCCGCCGGCGGCATTCTCGTCGACAAGGCGAGCAAGGCGAACATCACGGACTCACAGAGCGCGACGTTCGATTTCGGCAACCTGCAGGTGGTGTGGACGCATCGAACGTATGGCGATCCGCCGGATCCGAAGTATCCGTGGGGCGCGACGTTCTACGGCGACAAGGGGACGCTGAAGGCGAGCGTGATGGGATACGACTTCGTTCCAGCGGGGAACGGTCAGCCGCTCCACGAAGACGTCACCTACGAGTTCGAGCAGTTCCCGGAGGATCGGACGGAGAAAGACCTCGAGACGCACGTGGCGCCGGCGATTCGCGCGCACATGAAGGATTTCCTCTCGTGTATCGAGTCGCGGCAGAAGCCGGTCGCCGACATCGAGCAGGGCTACATGTCTGCGGCGGCGTGCATCCTCGCCAATCTCTCGATGGGGCTCGGGCGATCGCTCCAGTGGGATCACACGAACGGCGTCGTCGTGGCCGACGCGGAAGCGAACCGCTTGTTGCAGCGCCCTTATCGCGCGCCATGGGTGCATCCCGATCCGAAAACGATCTGAGCTGCGCGGAATATGAAGGTGCAGATGAGATACGCGTTCCTAGCGACGGCGGTCGGGCTCGCTGCGGCAGGCGTCCTCGCAGCCGTGCAAGCGAAGCCCGCCTCGCCGGCCGTCGTGGGTATCTTCACGACCAGCGGTGACATCGGGACGCCTTCGACGCTCGGTGCGGGATCCGCGCTCTACGACGCGGACGCGAAGACCTACATCGTCTCGGGCGGCGGTGAGAACATGTGGGCCGCTGCCGATCATTTTCAGTACGTGTGGAAGAAGGTGTCCGGCGACGTCACGCTGGACGCGTCGGTGGCCTTCACCGGCACGAAGCCCGCGGCCGGGGCACCGAACGCGCACAGAAAAGCCTGCCTCGTGATCCGGCAGACGCTCGACCCAGACTCGGTTTACGCCGACGCCGCCCTGCATGGCGACGGCCTTGCGTCGCTTCAATGGCGGGACGCGAAAGGCTCGGTCACGCATGAAGTGCAGTCGAACGTGGTTGGACCGGCGCGGCTCCGGATTGAAAAGCGCGGCCGCTACGTCTCCATGTCGATCGCCGCAGCTGGTGAGCCGCTGCATCCCGCCGGTGGATCGGCACGGGTCGAGTTCACCGATGATTTTTACATCGGGATTGGCGTCTCGGCGCACGATCCTTCCAGGATCGAGCAGGCGTCCTTTTCGAACGTCGAGCTGGGAACACCTGCGCCTTCAACGGGGGGCACGACGCTCGTGAATACGCTGGAGACCATCAACGTACGCTCCAACGACAGGCGTGTCGCATACGTCGTTACGCAGCCGGACCGCATCGAAGCGCCCAACTGGTTTCCCGACGAGACCAACACACTGTTCTTCAACACCGGCGGAAAGTTGTACAAAGTGCAGGCGGAGCCTCCCGGGACGCTGCGCAGCCCGAACCGCGCCAAGGAACCGCAGATCGTGGATCTCGGAATTCTCACGCGCATCAATAACGATCACGGCCTGACCCGCGACGGCAAAATATGGGCGATTAGCGACCAGTCGCAGACGGTGAACGGCGGACGGCCGTCGGTGATTTACAAAGTGCCATTCGCCGGCGGCACCGCGACGCTGGTGACGGCGCAGGGTCCATCGTATTTCCACGGCTGGTCTCCCGACGGCAGGGCGCTGGCCTATTGCGCCGAGCGGAACGGCAACTTCGACGTGTACACGATCGGCGTGGATGGCGGGACCGAGACACGCCTGACCACCGCCGACGGCAAGGATGACGGTCCCGAATATTCGCCTGACGGCCAGTACATCTACTTCAATTCGCAACGCACCGGCTCGATGCAGGTCTGGCGCATGAAGGTGGACGGATCCCAGCAGGAGCAGATCACGAACGACGACGCGGAAAACTGGTTTCCGCACGTCGCTCCGAATGGCCAGTTGATGGTCTTTCTGACCTACGACAAAGGCGCCGGCGATCATCCGGAGAACAAGGATGTCAGCCTGCGTCTCATGAACCTGGCCACTCGCCAGGTCACCGTGCTGGCGAAGTTATTCGGCGGTCAGGGCACCATCAACGTCCCCTCGTGGTCACCGAACAGCCAGTATCTCGCCTTCGTAAGCTATCAGATCGTTCCGCAGGTCCAGACGCGGTAAGGTAGTTTGTACAGAGCGATCATGTCCCGCCGGCGCAAGACCGTCGCTGTTCTCTGCATCGCGCTCGTCGTGTGCGCGGCGCTGATGCCGGGGGGCGCACCCGAGATCGTCTGGGCCGAGCTGGTACCGCTCTGGGTCGTCGTCCCGGTCGCTGACGTGACCGTGATCGTCTGCACCGCGTCACGGTCCGACGAACAACCGGTATCGCTGCTCTCGCTCGTCCTCCTCCGCGCCCCGCCGACTCGAATCCCGCTCGCCTAGTCCCCGATCGTCCTCTCATCAAGCAAAGCGAGGGATTCGTGTCTCTGAAGGAGAGACTGCGCGTACTGCTGGCGTGTGCCGTCCTGGAGCTCGGCGTGCTCACGGGAGCGCCGATGCGCCCCGATGAGATCCGGAAGTTGATGCACCAGATGAATCAGCCGACGCTCGCACATGTCCTGCCGAGCGAGACGGAGTCCGGCGATGATCCACCCGACACCGCGGCGCCGGAATCAGAACTCGAGGTGTGACAGGTAGTCGTAGCTTGCCTTGAGGCTGTCGAGCGGCGATTTCGGCACGTCGTGTTCGACGAAATAATGCTCGATGCCCGCAGTGCGCGACTGCGCAAATATGCGTCTCCAGTCGATCACGTCGTCGTGTCCGACGTCCGTGATGTCAGGCAGGATGCGATCGATGGCCACGGCTTCATCGGTCGGCATCGCGGGGCGCCGCCGCAGGCCTTTGACGTGCACCAGCGGAAAGCGTCCGGGATAGCGACGGAAGTAGTCGAGCGGATCCTTCCCCGCGGCCGAGATCCAGCACAGGTCGAGTTCCATCTTGACCAGCGCGGGATCGCAGGATTCGAGGAGGATGTCGAAGGGAAGCTTGCCACCGGCGTCCTTGCGCGGCGAGAACTCGAAGTTGTGATTGTGGTACGCGAACTGGATCCCAGCCCGCTTGCTCGCTGCTGCGGCCTCGTTGTAGGCGTCCGCAATCCGCTTCCACGCATCCGGCTGATTGCGAATCGATTCGTCGACCCAGGCGTTCACCAGGTACTGGTGGCCAATGATGTGCGCGCTTTCGAGCACGCGTGCCCACTTGTCCCCGGTAAGACTGGCGTAGTCGATGTGAGCGGACGGCGCGCTGAGCCGGTGGCGTGTGAGCGCGTCGCGCACTTGCTCCGGCGTCTGGTTGAAGTACCCGGCGAACTCGACCTCGGTGAAGCCGATTGACGCCACGCTCGCGAGGGTCCCGTCGAAGTCTTTCTCGAGAAGCGTGCGCACCGTGTACAGCTGCACGCCGAGGTGTGGGATCCTGGCCGCCAGGCCCCGCCGCATCGCCAGCGCCGCCGCTCCCAGCGTCGCGATAAAACTGCGTCGATCGAGCGTCATCTTCGGCTCCTTCTCTGATTCAACTCTATCCATATTTTCATAGAATGTTCCCGATGTATCGCACGTCGTGGCGGCTCATGTTCAGCATCCTGGCGGCGGCGATATCGATTCGCGGAGCCGCGCCACACGCCGCGGCCACGGCCGCACTCGAGAGACTCGCCGACGGTATCCGTGTGAAGGTTGACGACGGGTTTGTCGCGGTTGAAATCAAGGCAGCCGACATCGTCCGCGTCGTGCACTCGATCGAGCGGCTGCCACGGGTGGACGATCTCGTTGTCGTAGGACCACCGCGCGGCGGCGAACATCCGCGCTGGACACTCACGCGTACCAGCACCGCCGTCGTCCTCGCCACAGATCGGCTGAAAGTGTCGATCAGTCTCGGTGACGGGGCGGTAGCCTTCGCCAATGCATCGGGGAACACAATCCTCGCGGAAACCGTTGGACACGGCACGCCGCCGAGGCTGACTCCTGCGAAGGTCCAGGAGGACCGGACCCATCACGTGCAGCAGACCTGGCAAGGCGATCCAGGGGAGTCGCTCTACGGACTCGGGCAGCGCCAGGAAGGAAAGCTCGACATCAAGGGCTACGACTTCGATCTGTGGCAGCGCAACACGGTCGTCGATATTCCATTCCTCGTCTCCAGCCGCGGCTACGGGGTGCTCTGGGATAATGCCGGATTCACCAGGTTCGGCGACACGCGCCCTTTCGAACCGATCGACGCACGAAGCGTCGTGAACGTCCACGATGTCCCGGCCGCCGAGAGCCTCCGCGGCTGGGAAGGAGAGATCGTCGCGCCCGCGACGGGCGACTACCAGTTCCAGACGTATTCGAATCTTGACATCAAAGTGTGGCTCGACGGTCAGCTTCAGATCGATCACTGGAAACAGAACTGGGCTACGGAGAACGATCAGTTCAAGGTCCACCTCCAGGCGGGGAGGCACTATCCGATCAAGGTCACCACGACCACCGGCGCGACGATGCGGCTGCTGTGGAAAACGCCGTCGCCGAGCGCCACCACGTCATTCTGGTCGGAGACCGGCGAGGCCGTGGATTACTACTTTGTCTACGGACCTGACCTGGATCGTGTCGTGGCCGGATATCGCGCCTTGACAGGCGCAGCGTCGCTGCTGCCGCAGTGGGCGTACGGGTTCTGGCAATCGAAAAACAAGTACAACACCCAGGCCGAGGTGCTCGACACGCTCGCGGAGTTCAGGCGCCGCCAGATTCCAATCGACAGCATCGTCCAGGACTGGCAGTACTGGCGGCCGGAGGCATGGGGCTCGCACGAATTCGACCGGTCACGCTATCCCGACCCAGCTGCGATGATCAACGCGATCCATGCAAACCACGCGCGCTTCATGATCTCGGTCTGGGGAAAGTTCTATCCGTCTACCGAGAACGCGAAAGCGCTCGCTGCGATTGGCGGTCTTTACGACACGACGCTGAAAGACGGAACGCGTGACTGGCTGAATTATCCCTACGCCTTCTACGACGCGTTCAATCCGGCGGCGCGACGGCTGTTCTGGCAGCAGATCGACAGGGCGCTGTTCAGCAAGGGCGTTGACGCCTGGTGGATGGATGCCACGGAGCCGGATCTCGTGCAGCCGTCACCACCGACGCTCGACGCAATTCGCCGCGACATCGGACAGACCGCGCTCGGACCAGCGTCACGGGTGATGAATGCCTACTCGCTGCTGAACAGCCGTGCGGTCTACGAAGGTCAGCGTGGCGTGTCCCCCAATCTGCGCGTGCTCATTCTCACGCGATCGGGATTCGCGGGCATCCAACGTTACGCGACCGTGACGTGGTCCGGCGACATCACGTCGGAATGGTCGACGCTGCGAAAACAAATCACCGCGGGGCTCGGATTTTCGATCTCCGGCGATCCCTACTGGACCACCGATACCGGCGGCTACACGATGCAGAATCGCTTTGCCCGTGCGTCCGACGGCGACGCGCTCGACGAGTGGCGCGAGCTGAACGCGCGATGGTTCGAGTACAGCAGTTTCTGCCCGATTCTGCGGGTGCACGGCACCGATCGGCCGCGCGAGATGTGGAACCTTGGCGACGCGAGCACGCCGGTTTACCGAGCGCAACTCAAGTTCGACAAGCTGCGCTACGCCCTGTTTCCCTACATTTATTCACTTGCCGGCGCGGTCACCCACGATGGCTACACATTGATGCGCCCCCTCGTGATGGACTTCCGCGATGACGCGAAGGCGGTGGCAGTCGGCGACCAGTACATGTTCGGGCCCGCATTCCTGGTGAGCCCGGTCACGGAATACAAAGCGCGCACGCGGCAGGTCTATCTGCCGGCTGGGCGATCGTGGTACGACTTCTGGACTGGGCAGGCCGTCGCCGGCGGACACACGATCGCGGCTGACGCGCCGTACGACCGCATCCCGCTGCACGTTCCGGCCGGGTCGATCGTTCCGGTGGGGCCCGACCAGCAGTACATCGGCGAGAAGCCGATGACTTCGGCGACGCTGTACGTGTACACCGGCGCCGACGGACGATTCTCCATTTACGAGGACGACGGCCTGACCTACGGCTACGAGAGACGGCAGTACTCGCGCATCCCGATCGAGTGGAACGAACCGGCCCGTACGCTCACGATCGGCGCGCGTCAGGGGTCGTTCGACGGCACGCTGCGTGAGCGGGTTTTCAACGTCGTCCTGGTGTCGGCCGGCGCGCCGGTGGCGTACGCCGGAGCATCCGTATCGGGCAGGGCTGTCATCTACCGCGGCGGCGCCGTCCGCACGAAGTTCTGAAAGAGAATCCGCGGGGGCGCCCGTCGACGCTGGCGCGCCTTACGCCTCGACCCGTGCCTTGCCCTCAATGATCGTCACGTAGCGGTCGATCGGGACCTCGGCGATCCGATCCACGCGCGTGCTGGGCAGCGGCCACTTGATTTCGACCCAGTCCGCCTTCGCAGCCGTGCCAAGACCCAGCACCTCGCGCATGTCGTGTGAGGACAGATAGCTGCCGCCGCTCGTCTTGTAGCGGCTCCACTTCTTGCCGCCAGCCGACCACGTGATCGTTGCGCCGATGGCGTCGCGGTTGCACGTCGTGCCCTGCAGCTTCAGCCCGATCCAGTGGTTGCCTTCGCCCGCGTTGTTCTTGAGCAGCACCGGCGCGTCGCCGTTGTTACCCACGAGCACATCGAGGCGGCCGTCGTTGTTGTAGTCGCCAATCGCCAGGCCCCTGGCGGGAAACGACTCCTTGAATGCCGGCCCTGCCTGTGCGCTGACGTTCACCAGCTTCGTGCCGTCGTGGTGGAACAGCAGCAGCGGCTCCTTGTAGCGCACCTGCTGTGAGTACTGATCGATCATGTCGTCGGGGTGGCCGTTGGCGAGGAAGAGATCGACGTGGCCGTCGTTGTCGTAGTCGAAAAACTTGAGGCCCCAGCCGCTCAGCAGCCGCGTCGCCTGTGCGACGCCGTTCGCCGCCGCGACGTCACGGAAGGATTCGTTCCCCTCGTTCTGATAGAGCGAGAACATCTCCTGGTCGACGTTGGCGACGAACAGATCCTGGCGGCCATCGGCGTTGACGTCGGCGGCATCGACGCCCATTCCCGAACGCGGCGTGCCGTTCGCGCTGTAGCCGACTTCAGCCATCAGCCCAATCTCTTCCCACTTGCCCTTGCCGCGGTTCATGAAGAGGAAGTTCTGCACGGTATCGTTCGCAACGAAGAGATCGAGGAGCCCATCGTTGTTGACGTCGGTGGCGACGACGCCGAGTCCTTTGCCGACCGCCTTGTGGATGTCGGTGCCGCCGCTCACTTCCGTGAAGGTGCCGTCGCCGTTGTTGTGGAACAGCAGGTTCGGCGTCGGCTTGAACACGCGCGGAATGCAGTAGAAGCGTCTCCCCAACTTGTTGTCGCCGCAGACGACGTTGCTCTGCATCGAGAACTCGACAAAGCTGCAGAGGAACAGATCGAGCTTGCCGTCGTTGTCGTAGTCGAACCACACCGCGCTCGTCGTCCAGCCCGGCGCCGCAACTCCCGCTTTCGCCGTGACGTCGGTGAAGGTTCCGTTGCCGTTGTTCTTGTAGAGCGTGCACTTCCCGTAGGCGGTCACGGCGATATCCGGATACCCGTCGTTGTCGTAGTCGGCGACGGCGCAACCCATGCCGAATTCTTTTCCGCCGGCGACGCCCGCCCTGTCGGTCACGTCCGTGAATGTGCCGTCGCGGTTGTTTTTGTACAAGGCGTTCTTCAGCGGCGTCGACGGCTGGTAGAAATCGGCGGCGCCGCTGTTGACCATGAAGATGTCGACCCAGCCGTCGTTGTCGAAGTCGACAAACGCTACGCCAGGCCCCATCGTTTCCGGCAGGAAGCGGCTCGGCGACATCGCGTTCTCGTGTACCCAGGTGATTCCGCTCGCGGAAGGCGCGATCGGTTCGAAGAGCGGCGGCGCGGCGAATGCGCGCGGACGCCAGAACGACACGCCCGCAGCCGTCGACACGCCGGCGGCGGAAAGCAGTCGGAGAAAGGCACGACGATTCATGGTTTGTTCGGAATTTTATCGTGGTACGCTTCGGCGGAAATGTGCCGCGCAGTCTTTCTTCTCCTTGCCGTATTATCCGCGGCGGTGCCGCTGCCGCTCGCGCAGCAGCCGGCGTCCAAGCTCGTGTTCGCGGATTTCGAGAAGATCGAGAACGGCCGTCCGGTGAGCTCGCGCGGCGGTTTCGTCGTGCTCTACGCCTACGAAGAGGACCACGTCCACAGGAGCACGTTCAAAGGGGCTGAAGGGCTGACGCCTCCGGCGCCGGAGCTCGTGCGAATCAAGCCGGACGATCCGAACCACGCGATGAAATTCGAGTACTCGCTGCTGGCGCCCAACAAGTGGTCGGGCGTCGCCGTCGAAATACATGGCCACCCCGACGCCGACGAGAAGCCGGTGCCAGACGATGTCTCAGGGTACAAATTCCTGTCGCTGCAGGTCTATGCGACGGGGATCCGCATCCTGCGGCTCGAGGCGCGGAGCAACGCGAGCGGCAGGGACACGCGCAGCGTCCATCCGATGATGACCTTCGAAGTCAAACCCGGCCTCAACACCTACCGCGTCCCGCTCTCCGGCTTCGTGCAGCCCTCCTACGCTGATATCCGTGTCGACCCCAAGGATGTGTTCAAAAAGCTCACGTCGATCGCGCTGGTTGCGTTCTGCGATGAATGCGAGCAGAACAAGAGCGGCATGATCGTCGTCGATAACGTCGTGTTTGAAAAATAAATCGTCAGCCGGGCCTTCAGGCCGGGCGCGCTTACCGCAGCGTGAAGAAGGCGCTGCGCGAGAGGTCCCCTACCTTGATGCGCAGCTCGTAGGTGCCCGCCGGGAGCGCGCCGATCGGCAAACGGCCGACGTATTGGACGCGCGGGTCGGGCGACGGCGGCAACTGCAGCGGCGCTTCGGCGAGCACAGCGCCGTTACGCAGGAGCTGCGTGGACGTTTCGAGCCCGGCCGCCTTGCCGTACACCGTAAAGAAGAACGGCAGCTCGCGTCCGAGGGCGTTGGCGATCGGTTCGCCGAGGTTCGGATACAGCAGCGTCTTGCCCACCGCCAACGGCGACGCATGTTTCGACGCGTCGGTCAGCTCCTCGATGCGGCTCACCAGGACCAGGCTGCTCATGCCCGGCGCATCCGCCGAGACCCGCGGCACCGTCAGTGTGGCC
>DASPXV010000219.1:0-45074 GCA_035637115.1 Vicinamibacterales bacterium | reverse complement strand
ATTGCTCGTCACGCCGAGGAACGCGGCGATCTCCGCGTGCGAGCATTCGCCCATGTAGAACAGCAGGACTGCCTGCTGCTCCGCGTCCGATAACGCCGCGATCGCCTTCCGCAGCGCCGCGTGCGTCTCGTACGTTTCGAGATCACCTTAGTCGTCCATAATGTACTGACCCAGTCCGCGGCGAAAAGGTGTGGTGTCGAGCCGCCGTCATTGCACGACCAGGGTCCCTTTGAGCATGTTCATACCGCAAAGGAAGCCTGCCGCATTCTTCTTCGGCGTGAATTCCACTGTCACGGGCTGGTTCAGCGGCAACACCTGGCGGATGGCGTAGTCAGGAAACACGACCTCCTTCGCGCACGTCTTGTCAGTGGTGCGGGTAAAGGTGACACGGGCGGGAGTGCCGGCGCGCAGGGTCAACGTGCTCGGCTCGAAACCCGCCGCTGTTACCAGCACCTTGAAGTTCTGCGTCGTGACAGCCGCGTTGGATGCGGGACTACCGGGCTGCGCGGCGGCAGGTCGCAGCCCGAGGCGCTCCGATTCCGCGCGCAACGAGAAGCTGCCCTCGGTGACGATGCGCTCTCCCGGGGTGAGCCCGCTCGTGACCGCGACACGGCTCGCATCTCCCGTGCCGAGTGCCACCGACCGTTCCTCGAAGCGGCCCGCCGCCTCGTCGACGACGACGTAGACAACCGTCTGCGTCCCGATCGTTTGCACGGCGCTGCGTGGGATCATCACCGCCGGCGCGCGCCGAATCGTGTCGATTGTCACGCTGACGAACATTCCGAGGCGAAGCCGGCCGTCGCCGTTCGGTACTTCGATTCGTATCTCCGCGGTCCGCGTCTCCGGACGCACCTCGGGCGACACGTACGTGACCTTGCCCGGAAACCTGACGCCCGGATACGCCTCTGTGGTGATGGTCGCGGCATCACCCGTACGGACCGCGCTGAAGTCGCGTTCGTAAATGTCCGCGATCACCCAGACCGGCGAGAGCTGCACGAGGGTTGCCAGCACTGTGGAGGGTTCGACGGTCATGCCGACCGTCGCCGGACGCTCGAGCACCACGCCGTCGCGGGGCGCCGTGACGCGGATCGTGGCGCCACTCTGGTCATTGCTGCCTGGGCCCCCTGGCGCCCCTGCGTGCGTGACCAGCGATGGGTCGACACCCAGAAGACGCAGGCGCGCCGCCGCCTGGTCGACGTCCTTTTGATGGCGCGTATGTTCGGCCCGCGCCAGCTCGAGTTCCTGCTGGCTCGCAGCGCCGATCTGGACCAGCCGTTCCGTACGTGCGACACGCGCCTCGCCCGCTTCGAGGTCGGCCTTCATCGACACGTAGCGGGTCCGAGCCTCGGCAAGGTCGGGACTGTAAATCTCCGCCAGCGTCGCACCGCGCGCGACGTGCGCGCCGAGCTCGATCGGAACGCGCGTGACGCGACCGCCGGCGAGCGGCGTCACGCTCACCTTGCTGTAGGCATTCGGCTGCACGGTCCCGGGGACACGGAGCCCCTCGTTCGCGCTGCCATGCTGGACCGGCTCAATGCGGATTCCGGCACGCTGTACGAGCTCGTGGCTAATCTGGAACATGAGCGGACCAGCCGGTGACGTTGGTTGTGCCGCACCCTGCGCTGCACCTACAGCTATCGGGGCCCGAGCGGGCGCTGCAGAATTCTTCGCTGCCCGGCCACCCAGTGCGTACATCGTGAGCGCTCCGGCGGCGAAGACCGCGACCGCGCCGAACACAAGAGTGGTGCGATTCGGCGTCATCGGACAACTCCCGTCGCGCGCTGCAGGGCTGCACGCGCCGCGTAAGCCTCAGCGAGCGCATCTGTGTAGCCAGTTTCGAAATCGAGATAACGTCGTTGCTCGTTTAAGACGTCCAACAGGGTCGCGCGTCCAAGTTGATAGGTCTCCCGAAAAACGTCGAGGTTTCGAAGGGCCATCTTGCGCGCCTCGCTCGAATACCCCGTCAATGCGCGGCGGGCCGCGGCGTCGCGCGCCCGCGCAGCGGCAACCTCCGCGCCGGCCGTAAGGCGGCGGGCCTCGAGGTTATACGCCGCGCTTTCGCTCCGCGCGCGGGCTGCGGCGAGCGCCCCTTGGCTGCGGTTGAAAACAGGCACCGTCACACGCACTCCGCCGGCGGCGTTGTGGAAGATTGCGTGGATCGGTTGCAACGCGCCGCTGGACCCAAAAGCCAACTGCGGAAAGCCTGCGTCCATGCGCATGTAACTTGCGAACACGCCGATATCGGGCTTCGCCTCCTGCCGTACTTGCACCACGCGCGCCTCGGCGGCGGCGACCTGCGCCTCCGCTTCGAGCACATCCGCGCGCCTGGTTGTCGGCGCCGCATCCGATTCCGCCGAATCGCCGGTGGCCGATGCTTCGAGCGAGTTGCGGAGCTTCAGCGCTGATTCCGGCGCAACGCCCAATAGCGGCTTCAACTCCGCGACCGCGGCATCCGCCTGTCCGATTGCGAGCTCACGATTGGCACGCAGCCGCTGCAACTCCACCGTCGCGACGTCTCGATCGATCGGCGGGGCCGCGCCTTCACGCACACGTGCGTCGAGCAACTCGACCGTCCGGCGCGATGCCTCGACGAGTGCGTCGAGGACATCCAGTCGTCGAGCCGCGGCAAGGACGATACCGATACGGTCGCGGATCTCTGCGGCGAGGAGCCGCTCGCGATCCTCTGCGGCCCGCTCTGTCACGGCAATCGTCCGATCCGCAGCTTCGACGCGCGCGCCGCGCCGGAACAGATCGAGCGGCAGCTCGACCCCGATCATCGTCTGATTGTCCCCGCCACCGACTTCCTCACGACGCTCGGCCGACACCATGGGATTCGGCCGCAATGCGGCCTGGCGCCGTTCTCCTCGGGCCGCTCCGATCGCGGTCCGCGTTTCACGCAGCCCGGGTTCCTGCCGCAATCCTTGATCGATCGCCTGCGCGATCGTCAGGCCGGCCACCGGATCGATATAACGCGTCGCCGTGGCGGGCTCCTGCGCAGCCGCCGGCATCCCGGTCAGCAGCAGGGAGATGACTGTCGCGTTCAACGCCATGCCGCTCATTGCACGTTCCCTTCGAAGGCGGCGGACCCGCGGCCCGCGGGCCCGTTCCATTGCACCGTCATCTTCCAGACGCCCGACATGCCGAATTGCCCGCTTGCCGCGTACCGGCCGGGCGTCGAGGTGGGGAACGTTTCGATCCCCCCGGACATCGGCATGCCCGGCATCGACATGTTGGCCTCGACGCGCACCGTCCCCGCATCGATCAACCTACCGGTCTTCGCGGACCTGAACTCCAGGACGAAATCCGTCCGCCCCTGGCGCAGCGCGCCCGCCGCGTTCAAGAGCATGACCTGCACGTCGCCGCTCGTCACTGATTGAATGGGTTTGAGACCGCTGGACTCACCGGGTGCGTTGTGCAGTCGCCACCACCCGACGGCGGCTAGAAGCGCCACGACTGCCGCGGCGGACGCCATGATGGCGGCGCGCCGTCGTCGCATGCTCAGTCCGACTAGTTGTGCGGAACCCACAGATTCTGCGCCAGGCATGTTCCGCGCCCGCAGCGAGTAGAAGACGACGGGAGTCACGACCAGCACGTGGAGGAGCGACGACACCATGCCGCCGAGTACGGGCGTGGCGAGCGGCTTCATGACCTCGGCGCCCGTGCGAGTGCTCCACATGATCGGCAGGAGTCCGGCAACCACGGTCGACACGGTCATGAGCTTCGGACGGAGGCGCAACAGCGCGCCGTCGATCACGGCAGCTCTGAGATCCGCGCGAGAAAACGATGTGCCCTTTTCATTGCGTCTGCGGTCCACGGCCTCTTCGAGGTAGATCACCATCACAACCGCGGTCTGCACGGCAGTCCCGAACAGCGCGATGAACCCCACCCAGACAGCGACTGAGAAGTTGTAGCCGAGCAATCCCAGCAGGTACACCCCCCCGGTGAGCGCGAACGGCACGGCGAGAAGAACGTGAGCGGCCTCCAAAGCCGAGTGGTAGGTGAAATACAGGAGGACGAAGATCACCAGCAGCGCGATCGGCACCACCAGCATCAGGCGTCGCCGCGCGTGCTCCTGGTTTTCGAATCGACCGCTCCATCCCAGGTAGTACCCGACCGGAAGCGTCACGCCGCGGGCGACCGCGGCGCGCGCCTCCTTCACAAATCCGCCGACGTCGCGCCCCTGAACGTTCAGCAGCACCGTCGCCACCAACAGCCCGTTTTCGGACGAAATCATCGCCGGCCCTCGTGACGATTCCAGGTGCGCCAGCTCGCGCAGCGGGATCTGCGCACCGCCCGGCGCCGTCACGAGCACGTCGCCGAGTGATCGCGGATCGCTCCTGAATTGCGGCGCATAGCGGACGCGCACGGGAAATCGCTGGCGTCCCTCGATGGTGGTGTTCAAAACGGTCTCGCCGACCGCGGTCTCGATGACATCCTGCACAGAGCCAGGACCGATGCCGTACCTCGCGGCGGCTTCACGGTCGACTCTTACGTTCAGATACTGACCGCTCGTAATCTGCTCGGGATAGACGCTCTGCGCTCCCGGCACGCCCCTGAGCACATCGGCAATCTGCCGCGCCAGCGTCTCGAGCGTCTCGAGGCGCGCGCCGTACACCTTCACGCCCACTTCCGAGCGGATGCCCGTCGACAGCATGTCGATGCGGTTGATGATCGGCATCGTCCAGATGTTCGATACGCCCGGAAACTGCACTGCGCGATCCATGTCCGACCGCAGGCGCGCGAGAGTCATGCCCGGCCGCCATTTGTCGCGCGGTTTCAGGTGCACCACGGTTTCCGTCATATTGAGCGGCGCCGGATCCGTCGATGTCTCGGCGCGCGCCACTTTCGCGACCGCGTAATCGACCTCCGGGAATTGCATCAGCGCCTGGTTCTGCCGCTGCGCATTGCGGGTGTTCTCCTCGAGCGCGATGCTCGGATCCGCGATCGGCATGAACATCACGTCCCCCTCGTTGAGCGGTGGCATGAACTCGCTGCCGATGCGGCTGCCTACGACGATCGCTCCCGCGAACAGTAGGGCCGCCGCACCGAGGGTCGCGCGACGATGCGAGAGCGCCCACTCGAGCACCGGTCGATACACCGCGCGAAGACCGCGCATCAGCGGATTCGCTTCCTCCGGGTGCATGCGCCCCGCGAGGAGGAACGTGCAGAGCACGGGCACGAGCGTGACGGCAATGATCGTCGCGGCCAGCACGGCGAATGTCTTGGTGAATGCCAGAGGATGGAACAGCTTGCCCTCCTGCCCGCTCAGCGCGAACACCGGCACGAAGGCCAGCAGGATGATAGCCATGGAGAAGAACACCGGCCGGCCGACGAGGCGCGTCGATTCCAGCGTGGTGCGCCATACGGCCGTCCGATCGCGCGTATCGACGTGGCGCTGCTCGACAAACCTGAACGCGTTTTCGGTGACGACTATGCCGGCGTCGACGAGGACGCCGATGGCGATGGCGATGCCGGCGAGGCTCATGATGTTCGAGGACAGGCCGACGGCCTGCATGCCGATGAACGCGGCGAGAACGGCCAGCGGCAGCGGCAGCGTCACGATCAGGATCGAGCGGAAGTGCAGGAGGAAGAGCACGTGCGCGAGCGTTACCAGCGCGATTTCCTCGATCAACGCTGTTCGCAGCGTGCCCACGGCCCGGTCGATGAGCTGCGAACGATCATAAAAGGGTACGATCTTCACTCCCGGCGGCAGTCCCGGAGCGATCTGGGCGATTCGTGCTTTCACGGCATCGATCACCTCTCTTGTATTTACTCCCGTGCGCGCGACGATCACGCCGCCCACCGCCTCGTTCATGCCCTTGACGAGGGCGGCGACACGAAACGCGTTGCCGATCTGCACCGTGGCTACCTGCTTCAGATACAGCGGCACTCCGCTGGCCGAACCGATCGGTATGTTCTCGATGTCCGCGGGACTTTCAATCAGTCCAAGGCCGCGCACGATTGCCCATGACCCGTTCGATTCGAGCACGTTGCCGCCCACGTTGCGGTTGCTCTCGCGCACAGCGGTGATGATCGCGCTCATTGGGACGCCGAATCCGCGCAGCCGGTTCGGATCAACGTCGATCTGGTATTGCTGGACGAATCCACCCACTGACGCCACTTCCGCGACGCCGGGGACAGAGTTGAGCTGATAGCGGATGAACCAGTCCTGTAGAGACCGCAAATCCCGCAGCGAGAGTCCACCTCCTTCGACCGTGTACCAGAACACGTGGCCGACGCCGGTGGCGTCCGGTCCAAGCGTCGGCGTAACACCGGCAGGCAGCCGCGTCGAGACCAGGTTCATACGCTCGAGTACGCGGGCGCGTGCAAAATACAAATCGACCTGGTCCTCGAAGACGACGTAAATCATCGAGAATCCGAACGCGGACTGCGAGCGGACGACGCGCACACCCGCAAGTCCCTGCAGGTTGGTGGTCAGCGGATATGTGACCTGGTCCTCGACTTCCTGCGCGCTGTGACCCGGCCAGTCGGTGAATACGATGACCTGGTTGTCGGACAGATCCGGGATAGCGTCGACAGGGGTGGCCAGCAACGCCCATGCGCCCCATGCGGCGATACACAGATAGAACGCAAGTACGACGACCCGATTCTTCAGCGAGAGTTCAATCAGCTTGTTGATCATGAGCCACGACACTAATCACGCCGTACGCACGCACGGCGACATCACCCGGAACTGCGGACCGGGCAGACACACGACGAGTGTGTCGGGCTTAAACGAGGAGGACGGAGAGCAGCAGGTGTCGCGGAACGTGAGGCGGCGGAGACGGAGTTTCCCACGCCGCGCGCGGACCAATCGTGGGCGCGCCGTTCAGCGCGACTGGCGGGACGGAGGTCAGGACGGTGAGCGTGATCGTGGAGGCGAACGCTTTTCCAGACGGGTTCGACTCACGTCTCGGCGACTGCGCACAACAATCATCGGCGGCGCTCTGACTCACCGCCGTCCGAGACACATCGTCGGCGTGCGAATGACGCCCGCAGGCACCGCTCTCGCAGCAGCGGCGTCGCGCTTCGGGAGTTGCCTGCCATCCGAGACACTGACCGAGTGTGCCTTGCATGACGGCGAGTACCGAGACAAGGGCGATGAGGCCCCTCAGCACGCGGAACACGCTTCTAGGATGCTTTGACGGACCAGAGGTGTCAAATCGCCCGCTTACCGACGCCCTCCAACTCGCGACATTCTTTTCTCGAGCGCCAGGACGACCGATCGACGCAGCAGAGGGCTCGGGTATCGTCTGGCTCCAGACGTACCGAATGGCGGGCCTGATGTTCCTGTTTCCATTCCTGCATTACGGGTTGTGCCCGCGGCCTTTGCGATTCCGGCCGGCCTTGGCGATTTCGTGACCGGTGCTCTCGCACCATTGGTGGCGCTTGCTGTGGCACGGCAGCGACCCACGCGATCAACTGGGCCATGGCGTGGAACGTATTTGGCGTGCTGGATCTGATCGTCGCCGGCGGCCGCCATCCTCTCTCATGCGCAGCTGATCGGGCTCTACCCGCTCTCACTGATTCCACTGTTTATCGGGGCTCCGCTCGGGATTCTCACGCACGTGTACTCGCTCCGGAATCTCGCGACGCTCTCGTCATCGCCGGCGCGTGATGCGTTAGTGCACGATCAGAGCCGTCTTGCGGCGCGAAATGCCTCCGCGTAATCGCCGCTTCCATCGAGTATGGACGCCCCTCCTTTATCGGCGAATGTGGGACCGTCGGCGGCTTTGCGGCTCGATATGAAGCGGTGCGCTCCCGCTGTGTCGATGCCCAGATACATGCCGACGTGATCGAGTCTGCTCTGGTCATCATCGGAGGCATCGAAGAACAGAAGGTCCCCGATACCGAGCGCGCTCACGTCCGTGACCTGCTCTCCGGTATCTGGCACAAGGATGATTCCGGTGCCTCCGGCGTACATTTCGAATGAACGGCGCGGCAGAGTGGTCTTGGATCGCGGCCGGCGCGAAAGCGGAATGGTATCGGGATAGCCCGCGCCCGGCAGTTGGTGGCGGTAGCCCCAGATCATCCGCATATAGCCCGAACAATCGAGACAGCGATACTGAGCGGGCTCGGGTTTGTCCGGCGCGTCAGCAGGATAGAGCCAGCGGAGTCCAAGATAGTCATTGAAGTCTGAACCTTCATCCCGCTCTCCGGTCGGCAGCAGGGGACCATAGGAAGCGTCGCCGGCGATCTGAAGGTCCCCTTCGATCAACGGTGGCGCTCCCTTCAGGTATTGCATCGCGATCGCGAGCGCATCGGGTGTGCCTGTCTGGTTTGCGGCAAGCGCGCAGGTGAGCCAGCGTTCGTCGATTTTCTTGTCAACGGGACCAGGCGCGGCGCGCACCCACTTGGAGTGCGTCACCGACACGAGATGACTGACAGCCCCCTTCTTGAACGTCTCGGAAAACGTGCGGGTCGGACCAGTCAACGTGACGGTGTAACAGTGGATCGTGAAGGTCGCGACCCAAGTGCCGTTCTTTATGACTTCGACCCGATGGGGATTCGTGTGTTCCTCGTATGTGAAGCTCATGGGTGAACACTCCTCGTTCGTCTGTTCTAGCACTTCCGCAGCGGTACCCGGAAAATCGTTTCGCTCGGCCCGCGTGAGCTTCGATCCACCGTTGTAAGCTCAGGGCGTGATCGGTTCCAAGCGGTTGCGCACGATGGCCGGCCTTTTTCCTGATATCGAACGTGCAGTCGCACGACCCGGTCAGCCGGTAAAGAAATCGATGGGCGCGTATGTGACGCACCGCGACTATTCCACAAGCCGGCAGATCAACGAGTACCTCGATGCCCGGCATCCGAGCTTCACCGTCTGCGCACAAGGCACCTGCTGGCTGCTCGCGATCGACAGGTAGAATCAGCACTGCCATGAAAGGCGGCATCGACGCGGAGATCGAACGGCTCTACCAGGGTCCTCTCGAGGACTTCACGGCCGCCAGGAACGCACTGGCGAAGACCGCGGGCAAGCGCGCGGCGGAAGTGCGGGCGCTCGCGAAGCCGCCCGCGGCCGCCTGGGCGACCAATCAGGTGTACTGGCGTCGCCGCGACGTGTACGATGCGCTGATCGACGCCGCCCAGGAAGTCCGCAAAGCGCACGCGGCCGTGCTTGCGGGACGCGGCGGCGACGTGCGTGCGGCGGGCAAAGAGCACGACGCGCGCGTGAATGCGGCGCTCGACGCGGCGCTGGAAATCCTGCTCGAGAGCGGCCATCCTCCAACGGACGCAACCCGCCAGGCAATCCTGACGACGCTGCGCGCGCTGCCGGCGGCTGAACCTGCGGGCTTGCTCACACGAACGCTCCAGCCGGGCGGGTTCGAGGCGCTCGCGGGACTTTCGATTCGAGGGGCAAAGGCGCCCGCGATCGTGAAGCGCGCGCCGAAGGCGGAGCCGGCCGAAAAGGGTGACAATGCGCCGAAGACGAATGCGCGCGATGCAAAGGCGCTGGCGCGCGCGCGCGATGAGGTCGCCGCCGCCACGCGCGTGCTGAAAGAAGCGGAGCACGCCGCGCAACGACAGGAATTCGAGAGCGCGCGCGCCGCGAGAGACGCCGAGAAGGCGACGAAGGCTGTCGAAACAGCGCGGGAAGCCGTCGAAGAGGCGCAGAGCGAGCTCGCGAAGGCGGAGTCGGCGCAGGCGGCGGCCGTGAAGAAGAAGGAAGCGGCCGAACGTCGCGCGCAGGAAGCGGAAACGGCCGCGGATGGGGCGCGCACGCGCCTCGAGGAAGCGCGCGCGGCGCTGGAAGGGCTTTAACAAGCGGCCGGCCGAACCGCTCAGACCTTGAGCCTTCGTTCGAACCAGGCGACGTCCCAGAACCGATCGAACTTCCGGCCTACTTCGCTGAACACTCCGACCTTCCTGAAACCGACGCGCTGATGAAGCGCGACCGAAGCGTCATTCGGCAGCGCGACTCCTGCAACGACCTGGTGCACGTCTTCGGCGGCGAGCAGTTCGAACAACGATCCATACAGCAAGGTACCGATCCCGCGACCGATGACGTCGTGGCGGCAATACACCGTGGCCTCCACTGTCGTGTCGTACGCGGGCTTCGGCCGCCATCGGCTGGTCGATGCGTAGCCGACGAGCCGGCCATCTTCTTCCGCGACGATGAGACGATGACGGCCCGTCGATGCGTGGGCGTCGAACCACGGACGTCGCTCTTCCGGCGCGAACGGGCTGACGTCGAACGTGATCGGCGTGTGCAGCACGTAATGGTTATAGATGTCCGTGAGCTGCGGCAGGTCGGAGAGGACGGCGGATCGTACGGTCGGCATCCGGTCATGCTACCCTCCCCCGCATGAAGGCTGCACGAGTCACCGGTGTCGCTTTCGCGATCCTTCTGGCCGTCCGCGTCGTGCATGTCGAGTCACAGGCGCCGCAGGACGGGAACGAAAAGCCTGACAACTTCTCCCCGCTCGCGTTCGAGGACCTCCGCGCATACGAACAGGCCTATCCCGAGATGCCCGGTTCGCTCGCGGTAGTGCGAGCGTCCGCGACGAAGTACTGGATTTTCCGGGGGATTGCCTACCGCGGCGCCCAGGCACACGGGTCGGCGTGGACGAGCCTGGGTCCGCTGAGCACGTCGGCAGGCGGAGCCAGCGGCACCGGCAATTTCTCTGGCCGCATCTCGGCGCTGGCAATCTCCCCGATTTGTGCAGTCAATGGCCCTTGCCGGCTCTGGGCCGGCACGGCTGGCGGCGGCGTCTGGCGCAGCGAGGACGCCATGCGGACCGACGACTTGAACTGGCGCTGGATCGGACAGGGACTCGGCACGAACAGCATCGGCAGCCTCGCGCTCGACCCGAACGATCCCAATGGCGACACCATCTACGTCGGCACGGGCGAGACGAATTCTCCGCAAAACTCCGGCGCCGGAACCGGCCTCTATCGATCCACTGACGGCGGCGATCACTGGACGCGGGTGTCGACGAACATTCTCGACACGACCGTCGCATCGACGCCGATTGATTTCACGTCAACGCGCGGCATCGGCTCGATCGCGATCGAGCCGGGCAACCCGCGCACCATTTACGTCGGCACCACGACCGCGATGCTGGGAATGACGGCCGTGCGCGGCGGACAGAGCCAGACGACCGGCTATCCGCAGCCGCGTGTGGCTCTGTACAAGACCGCCGATGCGGGCGCGACGTGGACGCTCGCCTGGACACCGCCGCTCGATCCGGTGATCCCCGCGAATCCGCACGCGATCGTGGGACAGGGGGACACGATGATCGGCGTGCGGTCGATCAAGCTCGATCCTCGCGACCCGCGCATCGTCTACGCAACGGCCTGGAACAATGCGATTCATCGATCGGCGCCCTCGCTGGAAAACGGGGACGCGTCGTTCAAGCCGGTGTTCGCCATCCAGGGATTCGGCCGCTTCCAGGATCTGGCGATGTTCGATCTCACGGTTACTCGCGGGCACACGCGGATGTACGCCTACAATGGCACGCTGTCGACGGCCGCGCAGGGACTCTTCCGCCTCGATAATGCGGATGTTCCGGCGTCGAAACTCGTGACCGGCGGCGGGGTGGACCTTTCGAACACCGGCGCGTGGGTCGGGCTGACGTCCGGCGATACGTCGCAGACAGGATCCCTCAGCCGCAGCTTGTGCTCGTCCCAGTGCTTCTACGATCTCGTCGTCGCCGTTCCGCCCGGACGCCCTGACACCGTCGTCCTTGGCGGCGTCGCGACGCCGTCGTTCGGCGAAGCAACGATCCGTTCCACGGATGCCGGCGTCACGTTCCGTGCGTTCGCGAGCGATTCTCAGTCACCGCGCAACACCGCGCACGTGGACGTCCGCGCGGTCGTGTTCCATCCCGCTTCGCCCAACATCGCGTTCGTCGGGTCCGACGGCGGCATCGTCCGCAACGACGGGATGTTCACGGACATCAGCAGCCGCTGCCAGCAACTCTTCGGCACGGCCGCGAACTGCTCGACGATGCTCGGATCGGTGCCGACGCGGCTGTACTTCCTGAACCGCGGCCTGCAGACGCTGCAGTTCTACAACGTGTCCGTCGATCCGCGCGCCCCGCTCCAGCGGCTCATGGGCGGGCTGCAGGACAACGGCACGATCTGGCAGGACGGCACCGGCACGCCGGGTGTGTGGAAGAGCGTGTTCGCCGCCGGTGACGGCACGTCCGCTTCAGGTTTTCATCCGTCGAGGCCGGGTGTTCTGTTCGCGAGTTTTCAGAGCAATCGTTTCTTCGTGAACTTCGGCAACGGCGACAACGCGCGCTGGGTGCGCATCGACGATCCCATCCGGGCGGCGAACGAGCGCGCGACGATCACCGCGTCGACCGGGCGCCAGTTCCTGTCGTTTGACGACGTGAACCCCGACACGCAGTTCACCGGATTCCAGCATGTCTGGCGCACGAAGAACAACGGCGGGAACCAGGCAGCGCTCGAGGCAAGCTGCCGGTTCATCGGCGGCTCTGCCGGCGCAACGTGCGGCGACTGGATTCCCCTCGGCGTCGCGTTCCCATTCGGGGCTGGATCGACAGCGGAGTCCGCGTCCCGAAAACCGGGCGATCTCACGGCGGATGCCTACGGCAGCGATCGCACCGGCGGTGTCATCGTCGCCGCGGAGCGATCGCCGCTGGATGCGGGAACGCTGTGGGCGGCAACGAGCTTCGGCCGGATCTTCGTTTCGAAGAACGCGGATGCTGCGGGTCCTGAGGTGACCTTCTCGCGCATCGACACACCCGTGATGCCCAACCGGTTCATCACCCGCATCGTCGCGGACCGCACGGACGCAAACGCGGCGTTCATCTCGTATTCGGGATTCAATGCGTTGACGCCGTCTGCGCCGGGACACGTGTTCAGAGTCGTGTTCAATCCATCGACGCGGATCGCGACGTTCACGAACCTCGATCGCGATCTCGGCGACCTGCCGATCAATACGCTGGCGGTCGACGACGTGCGTGGCGACATCTACGCCGGAACGGATTACGGGCCGCTGCTGCTGCGCAAGGGATCGTCAAACTGGGAGCTGGCGGGCGTCGGATTCCCCGAAGCGCTGATGGTCGATTTCAAACTCGTGGCCGGCCAGCGGCTGCTCGTCGCCGCGACGCACGGTCTCGGAATCTTCTATCTGAAGTTAGATTAGAAGCGGCGGCTGAGGCCGACGGTCACCAGGATCTTCGATCGCACTCCGCCCGAGAACACTTCGAAGTTCTCGAGTGCCGGTCCGCTCAACGTTGAACGACGTCCGGTGGCGGGATCGTTGCTGAACTGAATCGCCGGGTTCGTGAACAACTCGATGAAGTCGGCCGGCACGCCACGCACCGACGAGGGGTGCGCGTCAACCCTGACGCGCGTCGTGTCCGGCCCGACAAGCGCGCGCGCGTCAACGCTTACCCCCCATTTTTCCATCAATGCACGGCGAACGCCTCCGCCGAGCACTGCAACGAACGCGGTACCGCGCTGGTAAGTGACCGCCACGCGATCCGCCTCTGAAACTGGCACCTGCCCGAGGATGGCGAAGCGGTAGCTGCCCTGCAGTTCCGCCGAGGGAAGGGATCCCGTTCCTGTCACGAGACCGCCGCCGAAGGTCGCATACGGCGCCAACGATCGCCACGAGCCCCAGTGCGCGTTCAGCGCGAACGTCGCAGTAGTCTCACGCCGGCGCCCGGGATCGCTCAGGGCGGTCGCCTCGACGACAATCGATGAGAACGGACCGGTCGCGAGGAGTCCGCCTAACGCCAACACGAAGCTGCTGCGCGTTTGCTCGATCGCGTCCTCAAAGTCCGAAATGGACTCGGCGGTGGGTGCAGTCTCCACGCTCACTTCCGCGGAGAAGCGCGCGTTGATGCGCCTCCGCAGGCGAACGCCGGCGATTGCGTCGTGCGACGCGTTTGGCGTGGAGAAGAGCGCGTCGAGCGGGGTGATGCGCGCAGTGCTTCCGAGATCCTCGTTGACGCCGTTCAGCAGTGCGGCGCCGTCGCCGAAAAGCCATGACGAGGTTTCGCGGGTTGGAAAAGTTGGGTTCGACGTCACCAGCGCCGCGCCGGCAGCGGGCAGCGTCAGGGAACCCGCGCTCGTCGGCGTCGCGACACGAATCCCACCGTACCCCTCGATTTCCCACTTGCGCTCCTGCGCAGCAGCAAGGACTGGTACGGTGAGCGAGGCGATCAGGACCAGCGCGATGCGCATCATTTCGGGAAGATGACCGGCAGCACGTCGGGCGTCGTGTACACGCAGCGGTCGTTGTGGCCGCACTCCGGCACGATCGCGACGGCGTGCTTCGCTCCGAGCGTCTCATTCACGAACTTCACGTAGGCTTCGCCGCGCGCGCGTCGCGTCGCCCCCTGCGCCATCGCCGGGCACGAGGAGTCGAACCCGCCGAGCGGAAGTGTGTCGACCTGCGAGAGTAGGTATGTCGCCGGACGCGAAACGAGCTGCTTCTTCAACTGCTCGTCGGGCATTCCGTTCGTGTAGCCGACCGTGCGGTCCTCGAGTCCCGCGGGCCACTTGTTATATCGCGCGCACGCGGACGCGTCGAACGCGCCGTACGAGAACTTCGTGTGGGGCTTCTCTTCCTTCCAGCCGAGCGTCGCATTCGTCGGCGCCGCATCGTCCACGGCAAGCGGCCGCGTCGCGTCGGGCCACGCGTAACTCGACGGATTCGCGACGACGTACGAGACCGGAACGCCAAGCGTCTCGTGCACCTTGTTCGCCATCTCGTAACGCGCGACGAACTGCCCTCCGGCCGAGTGTCCGGCCACGACGATGGCCTGCATGTTCGGGAACATCCGTTTGTTCGCGAGCTTCTTCAGGATCGCGTCCATCAAGTCGAACGACGTCAGGTCCTTGTGACTCGCGGCGACGCCACCCGATCGCCAGCTGTCTCCGCCGCAGCTCCAGCTCACCTCGTTCTCCGCAAGCACGTCGCGGCAGCCGCCGTCCGCGGACGCGACGCGCGGCGCAATGACGATGGCGTCGTCGAGCGCGCCGGCGAGGAATGCGGCGGCGGTCGCGGTGGCGAAATAGCGATCGGGATTGCGGTTCGTGCCGTGCACCATGACCAGGGCACGGCGGATCTTGTCGTTCCGGTTGTCGAGCGAGTACGTGCGATAGATCAACGACCGCGCGCCCCCCGTACCGAGCGTCACCCACTCGGTGCAGGCCGGCGTGGCCGACGTACAGGCGCCTGCGGGCGCCGCCGTGGTCAGCTGTGCGAGAAGAAGCAACGGTCCCATGCCGGAGACGATACACCAGACTCAGTTTTTCGCCTTCGTATCGATCAGAAGCTTGATCCCGGCGCCCGCGTAGGTATGTCCCAGCCCGTCGTCAGCGAACAGCGAATGGCCCGCATTGATGTACACCAGGATGTGGCGCACACCGTGGATGAATCCGGCGTTCACGAACACGAGGCGGTCGTCCTTGAAATCCAGCGCGGACTCGGTGCGCAGTTCGACCATCGCCGCAACTTTTCGCGTCAGCGCGCGGCCGAAACCAATTCCGAAGTTCGACGCGATCCGCCGTTCCGGATCGTGCACTGGCTTCTCGAGGCCGCCGTTGAAGACGAACGTGAACTGATGAAACTCGCGCGCGACGAGCAGCGGCAGGACAATCGTCTGGCCGACCGCCGCGAGACCCTTTCGGACGCCTCGACCGCCGGGAGCGGCAAATTCCACCTGCGGGTAGAAAGAAGCCGACACGCCGCGGTGCTCGTCGCGGTAGAAGTTGAACTTCACGCCCAGCTTCACGGCGCCAAGCCCGAAGTTGAAAGGCTCGCCTCCTTCCCGCGCGGCCGCGACGGGAAGCTCGATCTTGATCTGCGACGGGACCTTGTCGCCGGCGATCACCGGAAGAATGCCGTAGTTGCCGTCCACCGACAGCAGATCGATGCGCTGCGCGCCTTTCGCGTAATCCGCATGCGTCGTGAAGTTAATCTCGTACTCCCCTTTGTCGGGAACACCCGGATCGTCGGTGTCGAGGGGAGGGGACTGCGGCGTCGCATCGATCAGTTCCAGCCCCTCTGTGTTCCGGTACAGACCGCGACGATGTCTGGGGAAGAGCGGCGGCGGCATTTTTCGTGTTGGCTGTGGCGTGCCCTGCTCGCCCGCCGTAGCCTGTCCCGCTTCCGTGCACATGGCCGGAAGCAGCAGCGCGGACAACACAAACGTCGCGATTGGGGCAACGCGCATGGCGGTTATGGTGATTGTACTGGCACAACTGGACACATCATCTCCCCCTTGACATTCGACAGGAGCTACCGTACCGTCTCTTGTCGATGGACGACAGGAGGGTGGATGGCGCCGAAAGCTGACTTGCTGCAGGGGACGCTCGATCTTTTGATCCTGCGGACCCTCTCGGGCGAACCGATGCACGGATGGGGAATCTCGCAGCGGATCCAGCAGCTCTCGAAGGATGTGCTGCAGGTGAACCAGGGATCGCTGTACCCAGCGCTGCACCGGCTCGAGCAGCAGGGGCTGATCGAGGCGGAGTGGGGCAGCTCGGAAAACAACCGGCAGGCGAAGTTCTATCAGCTCACGCGGGACGGGCGGAAACAGCTCGCGGAAGAGACGAAGAACTGGGATCGCCTTTCCAGCGCGGTCGCGCGCGTGCTTGCCGGCCTCTAACAGCCGGAGGTCCGTCCGATGTTTCGCCATCTTCGTGTCCGCTTCACGTCGCTGTTCCGCCGCGAGCGGCTCGAGCGCGAGCTCGACGCGGAACTCCGCTACCACATTGACATGCTCGTGGAGCAGAACCTCAAGACGGGCATGTCGCCGGCGGCCGCGCGCCGCGAAGCCGTGCGTGTCTTCGGTACCGTCGCGGCAGTGAAAGACGACGTTCGCGACAGCTGGCTGTCGCGGTTCGTCGAAGTTGCCGCGCAGGATGTGCGATACGGCGTGCGCAGCCTGTGCCGGAATCCAGGTTTCGCGCTGGTCATCATCATCACGATGGCGCTGGGCATCGGCGCGAACACGGCGATCTTCAGCGTCGTGAACGGCGTCCTCCTCCGCCCGCTGCCCTACCAGGACGGCGACAAGCTCGTCGTGCTTCACCAGGGAGAGGGGGATCCGGTCGCGAACGATCTCGGCTTCTCGCCAAAGGACATGGACGACTACCGTCAGGCGCGCTCCCTCAGCGGCGTCGTCGAATTCCACAACATGTTCTTCAACCTCATAGGGCGCGCTGAACCGGAGCGCCTGTCCACGGGCGTCGTGTCGGCGAACTACTTCGACGTCCTCGGGGTGAAGCCGTTGTACGGCCGCACGTTCGTTGCGGCGGATGACGCGCCCGGCGCGCCGGCGGTGCTGGTGTTGAGCAACAAATACTGGGAGCGCAGTTTCGCCGGCGATCCGAGTGTGGTCGGCAAGATCTTCCGGATGAACGACAAGCCCCACACGGTAGTTGGCGTCATGCCACCGGTGCCGCAGTATCCGCTCGAAGTCGACATCTACATGCCCTCGTCTGCATGCCCGTTCCGATCGAGCCCGCACATGATCGAGAACCGCGGAGGACGAATGCTCACGGCGTTCGCGCGAGTCAAGCCGGAAGTGGAGCTGAAGAAATCCCAGGCCGATCTGGAGCTCGTCTCGGCGCAACTGCAGCAGCAATACAAGGAGTACTACCCGCAGGCAGGCTTCCGCGCGATTGCCGTGCCGCTGAAGGACGAGCTCACGCGCAATTTCAAATCCACGCTGTGGATTCTGCTCGGCACCGCGGGCTTCGTGCTGCTCATCGTCTGCGCGTCGATCGCCAACCTGCTGCTCGCGCGGATGGTGCGTCGCGAGCGTGAAATCTCCGTCCGCGCGGCGCTCGGCGCGACTCGCACGCGGCTGCTGCGACAGCTGCTCACGGAGAGTCTGATCCTCGCCGTGTCCGGCGGCGTGCTGGGATTGATGCTGTCGTCGTTCTCGTTGAAGCTGCTCATGACGTTCGCGGCCCGATTCACCGAGCGCGCGAACGAGATCAGCATCGACGTCAATGTGCTCCTCTTCACGCTTGGCATCTCGATCCTCACGGGATTGGTATTCGGCTCGATTCCCCCATTTTCACGCCGCGTTGATGTCGCGCCGGCGTTACGCGAAGGCGGGCGCTCGAGCCACTCGAGCCAGGGCGTGAGAAGCGCGCTGATCGTTGCGCAGGTGAGCGCGTCATTCATGCTGCTCATCGCCGCTGGCCTGACGTTGCGCAGCCTGATGAAAGTCCAGAACCTCGATCCCGGCTTCAAGACTGAGAACCTGCTCACGTTCCGCGCGGACATGAGCTTCGACAAGTTCCCGCTGACGATGGCGCCGCCAGAGGCGCGGCAGCGACGTTCGGTCTATTGGGCGACCTTCGAGGATCGATTGAAGGCGCTGCCCGGGATCATCTCGGCCGGTGGCGGCGGCACGTTCCCGCTGAACGAGAACCCGCCGTTCCCCGGAGGGTTCGAGCGCGAGTTCCATCCGGCGGTGCCCGGCGCTCCGCAGCCGCAGATGGCCTTCCGCGTCGCGACGGCGAACTACTTCCAGACGCTGTCGCAACCGCTCGTGGCCGGGCGGACGTTCACCGACGGCGACAATGCAGACGCGGCGCGTGTCGGCATCATCAACCGGTCGGCCGCGCGGCATTACTGGGGCACCGACAATCCGATCGGCTCTCGGATCAGGGGCATCGGCAACCGTCCCGGCTCGACGCCGGGACCCTGGACCACGATCGTCGGCGTCGTCGCGGACGTGTATCAGCAGCTCGATCAAAACCAGCCGCTCGACGAAGTGTACGTGCCCATGCGGCAGATTCCGCAGTTTGGAACGACGTGGATTCTGCAGACGCGGCTCACGGCTGAAGACGCGACGCGGCAGATCAAAGCGGCGGCGCTCGCGCACGATTCCGATCTTCCCGTCTCGAATTTTCGCACGCTCGCAGAAGTGCGTTCGACGGCGCTGGCGCCGCGTCGAGTCGTCGTCGCATTGATTGGAATGTTCGGGCTGCTGGCGCTCGTGATCACCGCTGCCGGCATCGCAGGGGTCATCGCGTTCTCGGTCAACCAGCGGACGCAGGAGTTCGGGATCCGCATGGCCCTGGGTGCGCCGCGCTCGCGCGTTCTGTCGCTCGTAATCAAGGAGGGACTCGTCCTGGTGAGCGCGGGATTGGCGCTTGGATTTTTTGGCGCGCTCGTGTTGATGCGCGTGCTCGGCAGCATCATCTTCGAAGCGCCCGCGGGCAACGGGCCGACGCCACCGCCGCTCAAGTTGCTGGTCGATACCAGGACGACTGACGCAGGGACTTACATCGGCGTGGCGGTATGTCTCGTCATCGTCGCCCTCGTCGCCTGTCTGATGCCGGCCCGGAGGGCCGCATCCGTCGATCCGATGATCGCACTCCGCGCGCAGTAGCCATCCGGACGGTTGGCAGCAGTCTGGCATCTGCGAGATGCGATGCTGCTGCGTGCTGCCGTCCTGCTTTCGCTTCTCGTTGCGGCCGAAGCCCAGCCTCCGCAGGCCGGCAATAAGCTGCCGGCGCTGCTCGACGGCGACGATCCTGTGGCCTTGACTGTCGAGGCTCCGCTGCAGGAACTGTTTGCCAAAGGTTCAGAAAACGAGGACCTCAGCGTTTCGGGCACGCTCAGATACAAAGATCCGTCCTCAGGGTCCGACGTCGAGCTTACGAGCGTCGAGGTGTCGGTCCGCGGACACACCAGCCGGCGCGAAACGGAGTGCACGTTTCCAAAACTCAAGCTGAAGCTGAAAGGCTCCGGGTCGATCAAGCTTGGCAGCCACTGCGGCGAGTCGGATGATGACTCGCGCACCGCAAAATATGGCCGGCTCGCCAACGAGAAGGCGCCGTTCCGCGAGGCGCTGGTCTATCGCCTGTTGAAAGCGGTCGAGGCGCCCACGCTTCGCACGCGTCCCGCGCGCGTAACGTACATTGACAACGCGCAGCCACAGCCTCTGGTGCGCAACGCGCTGATTCTCGAGGACGATGACGACGCGATGGAGCGTGTGAAGGGCAGCGCCGAACTACCGATGCAGAGCTTCGGCGATGCGATCTCGCGCCATGCAGAAGCGGACGCCGCGCGCATCGCGTTCTCCGAGGCAATGATCGGCAACTTCGACTGGTGCCTCAAGTTCTCGCCGGACGATGCCTACAGGTGCGACGTATCAAAACCCATCTGGAACGTGCTGGCGTTCGATAAAGGAGGCAAGACGGCACTCCTGATGAAGGACTTCGATCTGGCCGGCATGGTGGTCGGCAGGCATTCCTGGTTCAAGACCGTGTGGAATCCCGCGTTCGTGCCGTCGAACTCGGAGACGGAGATCGAGGTGCTCAGCCAGGTGCAGCGAACGCGCTCGCTGTTTCCACGCGCCACGCTCGATGCGGAGCGGCAGCATTTCCTCGAGCGCAAGTCAGCCGCGTACGAGGTGCTGGAGCAGGCCGCTGTGGACACGCGCGGACGGGAGATCGCGCGCGCGTATCTCGACAGCTTCTACAAGGCGATCGCAAATGACGCGGAGTATTACCGGCCCGTCGTGGCGCGGTCGGATGTCCGTGTCTTCCTCGACGCCGCCGGAACGAAAGAGGCGTGCGCACCCAATGACACGATGCGGCCCGGCACGCCCGTCAACGAAATCCAGAAGTCCGGCTCGATGAGCCAGGTCGTCATCCTCGATGCGCTATGGCGTTGGGGATCGAAGAACGAGTGCAACGGCGTGCAGGACGGTCCCGTCTGGATCCCATCCGACGCGATTACCCGCGACTATCCCGCCTCAAACACCCGGTAAGCAGAACTTTTCGGCAGTCGTAACGTCCAACTGAAACCACCCTTGGCTCGTCTAAGACGGGCAGAGTACCGCTTCAGGAGTCGCCACGACATGCGCGTATTCGCACAGTGTGCCGCCGTGGGATTGATCGCGGCGGGTATGGCCGCGCCAGGCCCATCAGCCGCGCAGGGAACGGCCCCGGCGCGCGATGCTGCCAACATCCTCGCGGCTGCACGCCAGGCGCTCGGGGGAGAAAAGAAGCTGGCCGCCGTGAAGTCATTCACCGCGACAGGACGGACGCGCCAGGTGCGCGGCGACAACCTCGTACCGATCGAGTTCGAGATCTTCGTCGAGCTGCCCGACAAGTATTTACGAAAGGACGAAATCCCGGCGCAGGAAACGGGCGCGAGCGGCACGGGCTTCAACGGCGAAGAGCTGCTGATCGATCCGCCGCCGCCGGCCGCGATGCCGGATCCAGTGAAGAAAGCGCGCGTCGCGACGTTGAAGCAGGATTTCGCGCGGCTTGCGCTTGGCATGTTCGCGGGATCGTTCTCGAGCTATCCGCTCACGTTCAAGTACGTCGGCGAGGCGGAAGCGCCTCAAGGCAAGGCTGACGTGCTCGACGCGAAAGGGCCGGACAACGTCACGTTGCGGTACTTCATCAATCGCGACACGCACCTGCCGATCATGGTGGCGTGGCAGCCGCCGGCCCGTCCTGCCGGACGCGGCGTGATGCCGCCTGGCGGAGCACCGATGCGAGGTGCCGCACCACCGGCAGGCGCGACGCCACCGGCAGGCGTGACGCCGCCGCCGGCTGCAACGCCACCGCCAGCCGCCGGCCCGCCACCTGCGGGTGCGACACCTCCGCCCGGCGCCGTGCCGCCAGGCGCAGCACCCACGGGCGCACCTGGTCGCGGCGCGATGCCGGCGCCGCCCGAGTTCCGGGTGTACTTCGCCGATTATCGCGACGTCGACGGCATGCAGTTCCCCTTTCGGCTGCGACGCGCGACGGGCGCTGACACCACCGAGGAAACCACGTTCGACCGATTCAAGATCAACCCGAAGATCGATCCGAAGAAGTTCGACGTCCGCAAATAACCGAGGTCCACATGATTGCAGTGCTAGTGGCGCTCCTGGCGATGGGGCCGTCCGCGCAGGCTCAACGCGACGTCCGCGTGGCGGTCACTGTTGTCGATCCGAGCGGCGCCGTGATTCCGAACGCCAAGGTGACGATCGCGCCGGCGGAGCCGGTCATGACGAACGAGAAGGGCATCGCGACGGTCACGGGGCTCGCGCCCGGCAAGGTGTCAATACAGGCGGAGTTCCCCGGATTCGAGACCCGCACCCTGAAGGACATCGCGATTAAGGCAGGAGAGAACAAGCACGTGATCGTGCTCCCGATCCAGGGGCTCCAGGATTCGGTCACGGTGTCGCGCGACGCGCGCGAAACGGCGTCGGATCGGCGCGCCACATTCGGCAGCGCGATGACACGCGAGCAGATCCAGGCGCTGTCGGACGACCCCGATGAAATGGCGCAGCAGCTGCAGGACATCGCCGGCGGCAACGCGGTGATCCGCGTGGACAGCTTCGAAGGCGGACGGCTGCCGCCGAAGTCCACCATCAAGGCGATCCACATCACGCGTGATGCATTCGCGGCCGAGAACCACTTCGCCGGCGGGCTGTTCGTCGACATCATCACGCAGCCGGGCACCGGGCCGCTGCGGACGAACATGAACATGCGTTTCCGGGACGGCTCGATGAGCGGCAAGACGCCGTCCAACATCACCACCGCCGCCAAGGGGCCCGAACGCGCGCAGAATTACGGCGCCGGCCTGAGCGGCTCGCTGATCAAACGGAAGGCGTCGTTCTCGATCAACGTGAACGGCAACACCGAGTACGACACGCCGTACTTCAACTACATCGGCCCCGACGGTGAGCAGGTCACGTCGCTCGCGCCGCGCCGCCCGCGCGACAACGTCTTCGTGTTCGGCCTGTTCGACTATGCGATCACGCGCGACCAGACGCTGCGGCTCGCCTATAACCAGTTCAACTTCACGAGCCGGAACAGCGGCATCGGCGCCTACGATCTTGCCGAGCGCGGCTACAGGACCGAGGACAGGAATCACACGCTGCGCATTCAGGAGGCGGGCCCGCTCGGGCGCCGCTTCTTCATCAATACCCGCGCCGCCCTCAACTGGTCGAGCAACTCCTCCAGCTCGGTGTTCGAGGATCGCACGATCCAAGTGCTCGATCAGTTCACGATGGGCGGACGGCAGCTGCGCGGCGGCACGCGCTCGAAGACGATGACGCTCTGGTCCGACCTTGACTACGTACGCGGGATCAACTCGTGGCGCGCAGGCATCCAGATGGACGGCGGCTCGTACCACTCGGATTCGTCAAGCAACTACTTCGGCACATACACGTTCGAGAGCCGCGACGCGTTCCTCGCCCAAACGCCGCGAAGCTACACGCAGCGCATCGGCGATCCGAACATCGTGTACTGGAACCTGCAGGCGGGTATGTACGTGCAGGACGATATCCGCGTGCGGAAGAACCTGACGCTCAGCCCGGGCATCCGCTACGAGGCGCAGACGCACCTGAGCGATCTGAACAACGTCGGCCCGCGTTTCGGCGCGACGTGGTCGCCCGGCAAGAGCGGCAAGCTGACCCTGCGCGCCAGCGCCGGAATCTTCTACGACTGGCTGTTCTCGAACATTTACGAGCAGACGCTGCGCGTGGACGGCTTCCGGCAGCGCGAGATCAACATCATTGATCCGACGTACCCGAATCCGACGGGTCTTGAAGTCAGGCCGCCGACCAACAAGTATCTCCTCAGCGACGGCCTGGAGATGCAGCAGAACTTCCGACTCAGCGCCGGCTTCGACCGGCAGCTCACGCGGATGATCCGATTCAACATGTTGTACGCGCACACGAGCGGAGAAAACCTGATGCGCGGCCGCAACCTCAATGGTCCGGTCGACAGTGTGCGTCCCGACCCGAACTTCAGCAACGTCGTCGAAGTGCTCGGCGACGCATCATCGCGCGCGCACACGGTCAACATCGGCGCAAGCATCAACTTCAACGTGCCGAAAACGGGCGGCCCCGCGACACCGTCCGGTCCCATCATGATGGGACCCGGCATGATGATCATGGCGGGCGGCCCGCCCCCACCGCCGCCGCCTGGCGGTGCGAGCAACCCCGCGAACGCGCGCTGGAACTGGCGCCGGATGTCGATCTTCACGAACATCGGTCTTGGACGCGCGCAGAACAACACGGATGGCGCATTCAGCATGCCCGCGACGGGACGTATCGAAGATGACTGGGGCGCCTCGAACGAGGACATCCGCGGCCGCTTCAACCTTGTCTGGAGCAGCCAGCAGTTGCGGAACTTCAACGCGAACCTGAACCTCAACGCGTCGACCGCGCGCCCTTACACGATCCGAACGGGCTTCGACACCAACGGCGATCTCGTGTTCACCGATCGTCCGGTTGGCGTGGGCCGCAACTCCGCGCGCGGCAGCGGGCAGTGGTCGCTGAACGGCAACTTCTCGTACTTCCGGACGTTCGGAAAGCCGGTGTCGATGCCCGGCGGCATCTCGATCCGCTCGGATGCCGGCGGACTTTCAGCGTCCCAGAACGCGACGCAGAACGTGGGCCGCTACCGGATTTCGTTCAACGGGAACATCCAGAACCTGACGAACCACGCGAATTACACGGGCTATAGCGGCGTGCTCACGAACTCGAAGTTCGGCCTGCCGACCACGGTGCTGAACCCCCGCAAGATCGACTTCGGCATCGGCCTGTCGTTCTAAAACCGGCGCGGTAGACGGTAGACGGTCTACCGTTTACCGCTTACTGGTTACTGGCTACTGGCTACTGGCTACTGGCTACTGGTTACTGGTTACTGGTTACTGGTTACTGGTTACTGGTTACTGGCTACTGGCTACTGCTTTACCAGCTCGATATCGAGACTGATCTTCACGTCGTCGCCGACCACGAAGCCGCCGGTCTCCAGCGCCTGATTCCAGGTCAGGCCGAAGTCGCTGCGCTTGATCTTGTCCGTGGCGCTGAAGCCGGCGCGCTCGCCGCCCCACGGATCCTTGCTGCGCCCTTCCGACGTGACGTCGAGCGTCACCGGCCGCGTGACGCCGTGAATCGTCAGGTCCCCGGTCAGCTTGAACTCATCGCCGTCGACGTCGGTAATGCCGGTGCTCTTGAACGTGAGCTTCGGGAACTTTTCGACGTCGAAGAAATCGGCTGACTTCAGGTGCGCGTCGCGCTGCGCCTCGCGGGTGTCGATGCTGTCGACGTCGATCTCGATGTCCACCTCACCTTTCGCCGGGTCCGAGTCATCCGTGCGGACCGTTCCCCTCACGATGCCGAAGCGTCCTTTGACCGTCGTGATCATCAGGTGCTTGACGGCGAACTCCACGTGGCTGTGCGCCGGGTCGATGTTCCACGTTGTCAACGCCGGAGCCTTCGTCGCTGCTGTGCTCATTCCATCCTCCATAATAAAACTTTAGCGACTATACTTAAGTAAGTAGATTGTGTCAAGTAGTTCTGTTTGATAAAATGCAAGGCATGGGACTCAAACCCCATCTGTGCGCCAGATTTCACCGAGCGGTCGAGCTGATCGGCGGACGTTGGACGGGGGCGGTAATCCACCTGTTGCTCAACGGCCGGATGCGATTTGCCGAGCTTCGGGCGGCGATTCCCGATATCAGCGATCGCATGCTGTCCGAACGCCTGCGGGAACTCGAATCCGAAGGCATCCTGGCCCGGATCGTGGTACCCGAGACACCCGTGCGCGTCGAGTACGAGCTCACCGAAAAGGGGCGGGCGCTCGAGCATGCGCTCGCGGCCGTCGGTAAGTGGGCGGAGCGATGGGTCACTGAATCCCGCTCCTCGCGGCAGCCCGCTGCCGTTCGGAAGCGAGCGGCGCACAGGTAATGCGCGCCGTCATCTTCGATCTCGACGGAACGCTCGTCGACACCGTTTACGCACACACCTTCGCCTGGTGGAAGGTGCTTGCCGAAGCGCGTCTGCCGGTCCCGTCATGGAAAGTCCACCGGCTGATCGGCATGAGCGGCGGACTCATTACGAAAGCGGCCGGCCATGAAATCGGGCGTGACCTGAGCGACGACGAAGTGGAGCGCCTGCAGACGCGTCACGGCGAGGTTTACAAGTCGCTGCTTCCCGATCGCACGCCGCTGCCGGGCGCGCTGGACCTGTTGCGCCATCTCCGGCAAGCGAACATCAAACACGCGATCGCCACGTCCGGAAAACACAAGGATGCTGCGGCGTCGCTCGACGTGCTCGATTTGCCGGCCGGCACTGTCATCGTGGATCGCACCGCCGTCGAGAGAGCGAAGCCGGAACCGGATCTGTTTCTTGCCTGCCAGGAAAAGCTCGGCGTCAGCCCCGCCGAGTGCTACGTCGTTGGAGATGCGGTGTGGGACCTGCTTGCCGCGCGCCGGGCCGGGATGCTCGGCATCGGATTGCTGAGCGGCGGGTACGGGGAAGAGGAGCTCGCGCGCGCCGGAGCCTACCGCGTTTATCACGATCCAGCCGAACTGCTGTCGCACATCTACCAGCTCGGCCTGCGTTCGTCGTAGTTGGATCCCATTTGGCAATCGCCGGCGTCGAAAGGAATTTGCGCACGATGAAGTGTGGAGCGACTCTTCTTGTCCTTGCCCTGGCGTGGTTCGGTGCGGCGCCGGCGGTTGCGCAGGACGCGCGGACGGCCGCGACCAACCCGTTTCTCGGCAGCGTGCCGAAGGGCACGGTGACGGCCGAGCCGGTGGCGCTGTCCGTGAAGGATGCGGTGCAACGCGCGCTGCAGAACAATCTCGGGCTGCTGCTGCAGGAAGAGGCGGAGACGTCAGCGCGGGGCGCTCGCTGGCGCGCGCTCGCAGAACTGTTGCCGAATGTGTCCGGCACGCTCAACGAACGGCGGCAGGTCATCAACCTCGAAGCGTTCGGCTTTCCTGCGAAGCCATCGATCGTCGGGCCGTTCAACGTCTACGACGCCCGCGTTTACCTCTCGCAATCGGTGGTCGATCTCTCGAAGATGAACGACGCACGCGCGGCGACGTTGAACGCGGAAGCGCAGAAGTACGGCGTGCGGACCGCGCGCGATCTCGTGGTGCTGGTGGCCGTGAATCTCTACCTGGAGACTGTCGCAAGTTCGAGCCGCGTCGAAATGACGCACGCGCAGCAGGCGGAGGCGCTTCTCAAGCAGGCGCAGGATCTGAAGAACTCAGGCTTGGTCGCAGGCATCGACGTGCTGCGCGCGCAGGTGCAGCTCCAGACGCAGCGCCAGCGCGTCATCGCCGCCGAAACCGATTATGAGAAGGCGAAGTTGCAGCTGGCCCGAGCCATCGGCCTTCCTGTCGGCCAGCCGATAACGCTCACCGACAAGATTCCGTATGCCGCGATGCCGATCCCACCGCTCGAGGCGGTGCTGCCGAAGGCATTCGAATCGCGCTCGGATTATCTTGCGGCGAAAAGCCGCGTCGAGGCAGCGCAGGCATCGCAGCGTGCCGCCAACGGCAGCCTTCTGCCGTCGCTGCACTTCGACGCCGACTACGGCGCTATCGGCCAGACGCTCGACTCCGCGCACAGCACTTACTCCGTCGCTGCCACCGTGCGAATCCCGGTATTCGAAGGGGGGCGGGCAACGGCGCGCCGGCTCGAGACGGGCTCGGCGCTACGGCAGCGCGAAGCGGAGCTCGCGGGACGGTGCAGCAGCAGGCGTCGATGGTGTCGTTCGTGCTGCTGTTCCGGATCCTCGGAGTGATCTTCCTGCTTCTGCTTCCGCTGATCCTGTTGATGAAGCGCCCGCGCGGCAACGCGCCAATGCAAGCGCATTGAGCGGCGAGCGCTGGGATTTCTACGAGTGGCGCAACGCGTCCATCGGGCGGACGCGCGCCGCGCGCCGCGCCGGAACATACGCCGCGAGCAGCGCCACGACGAACATCGTCGCGGCCGCGGCAGCGATGGGTGTCAGGTCCTGGGGCATGCTCTCGATGAGGCTCGCGGCAAAGCGGCGGCCCCACAGCGCGATGGGCATTCCAATCGCGAGGCCGGCGCCCACCAGGACGCAGGCATCCGCGAGTACCATGCGGATCATATCGCGCTCGGTGGCGCCCAGCGCCATGCGGATGCCGATTTCGGGGATGCGGCGGGTGACGGTGTAGGCAAGCAGTCCGTACAAACCGATCGCCGCCAGCATCGCGCCGAGCGCGCCGGAGACGCCCGACAACATCGCGATCGCGCGCTCCGGCACGAGCGACGCGTCCATCTGCTCCGCCAGGGTCGTCACCTTCGCGACGCGAATGGTCGGCACGGATTCCTGCATGACACGCCGCACGGCGGCGGCCACCGCTGGCGGAGGCACGCTGGTGCGGAGGGCGAAATGCGACGCGATGCGCCCGTCCTGGAAGGCGTTGAGATACACGGTCCGCGGCGGCGCCTCGTGAAGATCCGCGTACTTCGCATCGCCGGCCACGCCGACGATCTCGTACGGCACCGGGTCGTCCTCAAACGTCAGGTGCCGGCCAAGCGGGCTGGCGCTGCCGAAGTAGTGGCGCGCCATAGCCTGGTTGACGATCGCCACGCGCGGCCGCTGCGCATCCTCGAACTCGAAATCGCGGCCGGCGAGCAGCGGCGTGCCGAGCGTCTCGAAGTATCTAGGCGCCACCCAGTTCAGCGAGAGCCGGCGGCGGTCCTGATCCTTTTCCTCGTATCCCTCCACGCGCGCGAAGCGGCTTGCCGCGTCGCCTTCGATTGGCGTGACGGCGCTGAGCGTCGCCGATCGGACACCGGGCATGCCCTGCAGGCGCGCCAGCAAATCCTGGTATAGCCCGGACAGCTGCTGGCGGTTGTAGCCGCTGCCCTGCGGGTTGAGCGTGGCGAGCAGCACCGAGTCACGCTCGAAACCCAGGTCGCGGTTGCGCAGGTTCGCGAGATGGCCGGCGAATATCCACCCTCCCGTCAGCAGCACGACTGAGAGGCACATCTGCGCGGCGACAAGACGCCTGGCGACGACGCGCGCCGCCGGGCGATCGGCCGTGCTGCCAATCTCCCGAAGCGACGTCATGGGCGCCGAACGGAACGCGCTCAACGCGGGCGCGAGACCGGAGAGCACGCCCGTGGCGATCGCGATTCCGGCGGTGAACAGCAGGACTCGCGCGTCCGGGATGGTCTGGATATCGAGATTCGGCGGCCAGCCGCCGACGGGCGCCCGTCCCGAGACCATCAGGCGGACCAGCGCGTCAGCCCCCACGTAGGCGAGCACGAGACCCGCCGCGCTGCCGCCAATAGAGAGAAGGAGCGATTCGATTAATACCTGGCGCGCGAGCCGAAGGCGGCTTGCGCCCAATGACACGCGGACCGCGATCTCGCGGCGCCGCGCCGCGCCGCGTGCGAGAAGCATGCTCGCGACGTTCGTGCACGCAATCAGCAACAGCAGAGTGACGCCTGCCATCAGCAGTTGCAGCGGTGTCGCGAAGCGATCGCGTAGTGCCGAGAATCCAGTGGCCGCGGACTCGACGTCCAGCTGCGCCTGGAGCCAGAGCGGATCGCGGCTCGTCCTGGCGAGATCCTCGATACGGAAGCGGTGCAGCACCTGCATTTCGGCGCGCGCCTGTGCGATCGAGATTCCAGGCTTCAACCGGGCGATCAGGCCCAGCGGCACCGGACGCGCCGCCGGAAGCCACATCGTGGGCGCAATGCCGGTCTGCAGCCCATGAAACGCGCGTGGCGTCACGCCGATCACCGTCACCGGCGCGCCGTTCACGGTGATGCGGCTGCCCGCCGCGGACGGGTTTCCATTCAGCCGGCTTTTCCAGTAGGACCAGCTCACGACGGCGACGGAAGCGGCGTCCGCGCGCGCGTCTTCGGGCGCGATCAGGCGGCCGAGCGCGGCCTGCATGCCCAGCACTTGAAAGAGATCACCCGCCACGTACTCGCCCTCGAGCGTTTCGGGTTCGGCTCCCTCGCCGCGGACCTGCAGACGCACGGGCGACACGCCCGTCACGGCGGAGAACACGTGGTTGTGATCGCGGAAGTATTCGTACACCTTCCACGAGAATCCGTTCATGTGCGGCTCGCCCGGGTAGCGGCTGAGAAGTTCGACGAGTCCGCGCGGATCAGTCACGGGCAGCCGGCGCAGCATGAGACCGTCGAGCAACGTAAAGATCGCTGTAGTGGCGCCGATGCCGAACGCGATGATGATGACGACCACCGCGGAAAATCCCGGTGTCCGACCCAGCGTCCGCATCGCATACCGTACGTCGTGCCAGGCGGTCTCCATCAGATCGAGCACCATACGCCTCCCACCCGGTTTGTCAACCGGATCGAACGCGCGTCCGTTTCGGCGTACGCATCCGTCGCGCGCGCGCGCCAGTTTTTCTGCTGGGCTTCGGCTTCGTCCCGACGGCCGGCTGGGTGTGCATGGCTTTCGCGAGCGCACGAAATGCCGCCAGCATGTCGTCGTACGAGAAGTGCGCGTTGCGCCCGCTCGGGTTCGGCAGCACGAACAATCGCGCGCCGTGCACCGTCGCGTGCTGAAATCCAGGCTTCACCGCAGGGGCTTCGGCGTGACCAAGCACCTTCCACAACGCGCGATACATCGTCACGCCGACGAACGCGACGATCTTCGGACGGAAGCGATCGATCTTCTGCTCGAGGATCTGCCATCCGCGAATGTACTCGTCCGGTTTGAGGACGTCGATGCCCGGGCTTGGACGCGCGATGAGGTTCGTCATCCCGATGCCCCACACGGGCAGCCGCACGTCGTCTATATGACTTACCGGTTCAGGGACGATGCCCGATTCGTAGAGGAGGCGCCAGAAGCGGTTCGTCGGTCCGGCGAAATGATGTCCCGTCCTTGCCGACATCACGCCCGGATTGATGCCGATCAGCAGCACGCGGACGCCCGGCTCGATCCTGTCGGTGAGTCGCAGATCTTCCCAGGCGGGCTTAGAATCCTTGGCCATGAACTGGTTGTTCAAAGAAGAGCCGGAAAACTACAGCTACGACGATCTCGCCCGCGACGGAAAGACGTCGTGGACCGGCGTCCGAAACCCCGTCGCGCAGCGCAACCTGCGCAGCGTGAAGAAGGGAGACAAGATCTTCTTCTATCACACGGGGAAGGAGAAGTCGGTCGTGGGCGTTTGCCGGGCGGCCGCGGACGCGTACGCCGATCCCGCCGACAAAACAGGCAAGCTGTACGCGGTGGACGTCGAACCGGTGAAGAAGCTCGAGGCGCCGGTGACGCTGGCCGCGATCAAGGCGGACAAGCGCTTCGCGGACTTCCCTCTCACGCGCATTCCCAGGCTCTCGGTTATGCCGGTGCCTGAGAAGGAGTGGGAGTGGATTCTGAAGATGAGTGGGGCTTGAGCAGCAGGAATCCGAGCGGAGGCAGCGTCAGGCGCATCGACTGCGGATGGCCGTGCGAGGGGATTGGCTCGGTGTAGACGATGCCGTCGTTGCCGATGTTGCTGCCGCAGTAGGCGTCTGAATCGCTGTTCAACACTTCGTCGTACCGTCCCGCACGCGGCGCTCCCAGGACGTATCCGTATCGCGGCACAGGCGTGAAGTTGACGATCGCGATCACGAAATCATTCCTGTCCTGCGCGCGACGCATCAACGCGACCACCGAGTTGTCGCTGTCGTTGCAGTCGATCCATTGAAAGCCGGATGCCTCGAAGTCGCACTCGTACAGTGCCGGCTCTGTGCGATACGTGCGGTTGAGATCTTTCACGAACTGCTGGAGTCCCTTGTGCAGCGGCTGCTCGAGGAGATGCCAGTCGATGCTGCGATCGTGGTTCCACTCGCGGTGCTGGCCGATCTCGCCTCCCATGAACATCAACTGCTTGCCGGGATGTGCGTACATGTAGCCGTAGAGGGCCCGCAGCGTCGCGGCCTTCTGCCAGTCATCGCCGGGAATCTTCCCCCACATCGAGCCTTTCAGATGCACGACTTCGTCGTGTGAGAACGGAAGAATGTAGTTCTCGCTGAAGGCGTAGAGGAGCGAGAACGTCAGCAGCCGGTGGTGGTAACGCCGGAAGATCGGATTCTGCTCCACGTATTCGAGGGTGTCGCTCATCCAGCCCATGTTCCACTTGTAGGTGAAACCAAGGCCGCCGAGATGCGTCGGACGCGTGACGCCCGGGAACGACGTGGATTCTTCGGCAATCGTGATCGAGCCGGGATGCTCGCCGTGTGTGAGGGCGTTCAGCTGCCGGAGGAAATCGATCGCCTCGAGGTTCTCGGTACCGCCGTATTTGTTGGGGACCCAGTCCCCCGGCTGCTTGGAAAAATCCAGATACAGCATTGAGGCGACGGCATCGACGCGAAGACCGTCGAGATGGTACTCCTCGAGCCAGAACAGCGCGTTCGCGAGCAGGAAGTTGCGGACCTCGTTGCGGCCGTAGTTGAAGATCAGCGTCCCCCACTCGCGGTGCTCCCCCTGCCGCGGATCCGCGTGCTCGTACAGATGCGTCCCGTCGAAGCGCGCGAGGCCGTGCGCGTCCTTCGGAAAATGTCCCGGCACCCAGTCGAGAATGACCGCGATGCCATGCTGGTGGCACGCATCGACGAAGGCCTTGAAGTCGTCGGGCGTGCCGTACCGGCTCGAGGGGGCGAAGAAACCTGTGACCTGGTAGCCCCACGATCCAAAAAACGGGTGCTCCATCACGGGCAGCAGCTCGATGTGCGTGTAGCCCATCTCCTTCACGTACGGGATGAGCCGCTGCGCCAGCTCGCGGTACGTCAGCCAGCGATCCCGATCTTCCGGCACGCGTGCCCACGAGCCGAGGTGCACTTCGTAGATCGCGACGGGCTTCTTGAACCACGCGTTGCAGCCGGCGCGATCGACGAACCACCGCGCATCTTCCCATTCGTGGTTGCGTCGCGCCACGACGGATGCCGAGAGCGGCGGCCGCTCGAAACGGAAACCGTACGGATCCGCTTTGAGCAGCAGCTCGCCGTGCTGGTTCGATCGGATCTCGTACTTGTACCGCTGCCCGGCCTCGATGCCGGGGATGAAGATTTCCCAAACGCCCGTGGGACCCAGCCGCCGCATCGGGTGCAACCGGCCGTCCCACCCGTTGAAGTCACCGACGACGCTGACGCGATCCGCGTTGGGGGCCCACACGCCGAAATGCACGCCGTGCGCGTTGCCGATCTGCATCAGGTGCGCGCCGAGCTTGTCGTAAATCCGCGTGTGCTTGCCCTGCGAGAACAGGTAGACGTCGTACTCGGTGATGACGCGGCCGTAGCGGTACGGATCGTCAATGTCCACGCTGTGGCCGCCTGGATACGTCACGCGCAGGCGGTAATCGAAGATGTCGGAGCCGGAGAATGGCGCCTCGAACACGCCGGTGTCGTGCGCGCGCCGCAGTTCCGTCGGTCCGCCTGCATGCAGCACGTCCACGCGTTCGGCGGTCGGCTGGAACGTCCGGATCACGAGACGGCCGTCTTCGACGTGGGGGCCGAGGACTGAGAAGGGATCGGAGTGGCGCGCGCCGGCGAGGGCGTCGTACGCGTCGGTGACGGGCACGGTCAGATTATGTCACCCGCTCACGCATTCGCGAGCACGCCATCGACTAAGCCTCACCGGCATGTCCTTTACGTTAGGCAAAGGATCGGACCGGAGCAAGCTAAGCCGTTTTCGTCGCTATGATGAGAACGGAGGTGGATTGTGGCAGAACGCGTTGACGATCGATCGCTGGACACGCTGTTTCGTGAGGCGCAGACGCACTACAAGTGGCTGCCGCGGCCGATCAGCGACGATAAGTTGCGCGAGTTGTACGAGCTGCTGAAGTGGGCGCCGACGAGCGCGAACGCGGACGGGCTGCAGATCCGGTCGCAGCTGCTGTTGCGCGCGCTCCGCTGGTTCTACACGTCGTTCGGCGCGTTTGCCGCGTCCGCACTCATCGCGGTGCTCGGCTCGGCGCTGGCGACGATCAGAAACGTGCCCTTTGCCAATGCCTTCGCGATCGTCGGCCTCATGGTCGGAACCCTCGGTGTGACCGGACTGGTCATCGGCTGCATGCTGATGGTGCGCGAGACCCGGCTGGCGGTTCGGTATCTCACAGAAGAAGCGAAGCTGGCGCTGCGATAAGCGAGCGGAGTGTATCTCGTTTACACTTCGCGTCTATGCAGGCTGCTTCCCAACTATGTCTCACTGCTCTGTTGGGGCTTCTCGTGTCTGCGCTTCCTGCGCATGCGCAGGATCCGGCAGTGCCCGTCGAAATCGGGGCCCACGCGGCTTCGCTCGCGTTCAAAGGCGTCAAGAGCGTCAGTGGCGCGGGCGTTCGCGTCGCCATTCCTCTGGCGCCGCGCGCGGCGATCGACGCGCGTATCACCCTGTTTCCCGAACGGCGGCCGCCGTCGTTCCTCGTTCAGGGTGGAAAGGCGATCGAGCTGCAAGCGGGCGTACGCGGAGCGTTCGTGGCGCGCCGCCGCTTCTCGGTTTACGGCGTGCTGCTGCCGACGCTGCTGCATTTCACCGACGTCATTACCGCGATAGGCGAGGACAAGCTCGTGACGGGGAGCCGGACGCAGGTTGCGCTGGACATGGGGACCGGCGTCGACGTTCGGGTCGCGCCGCACTGGACGGCGTACGCCGAGTGGACTGGTCCCTTCTATGCCATCCGCGGCGCGGAGATCGGCCATTCTGAACCGTCGCCGTCAGGCGCGGTGCTCGTCGTCGAGATACCCGCGTCCGTTCGCAGCACCGCGCAGTTCACCGCCGGAGTGTCGTATCGAGCCGGTCGAGCGCCCTCGTCCACGCCGGAGACTTCGCGCCCTGTGCGGTGGACGGTTGGCGCACAGACCGGCCACACGACGTATGCCCCGGATTTCGGCGGCATCGACTTGCTGCGCAGCGGAACCATCGGCGCCTTCGCATCGCGCAGCATCACGCGCTGGGTCGACGCGGACGGCAGCTTCGCCGTGTTGCTCCGCAAGGAATCGGTCCATTCGCCGGAGACCGGCGGACGCGTCGTGCGCGCCCTTGGCGGCGCAAAAATCGGCACGCGTTCGGGCCGCCTGGGCTACTTCGGGAAGATCCGCGCGGGCGTCGATTCCCACGACAGCGCTGTGAAATCGGCGTTCACACCGGGCCAGCGGGTTGTCCTTGGCCGCGCGACGTCCCGCATCCTCGACTTCGGCGCGGTCATCGAAACCTACCCGGCGAAGCGGCTCGTCCTCCGCCTCGACGCCAGCGATATCACCACATTCTCGCCATTTGAAAACCGCGACAGCATCAACGTCGCCATCGGCTTCGGATGGAGATTCGAATGAGTGCGGATTAAACTCTTGGGAGGAGAATCGACACAGTCATGGCCAAGCAGGAATCCAACGTCGTCAGCGCGTCCACCACGGCCGCGAAGCTACCGGACGGCGTCGTCGATCTCGATGCGCTCGGGTCTGCCGATCTCGTCGACGGCTGCCGCGTCTTCACCCATTACAACGGCCCCACGGACCAGTTGAGCGGCGTCTGCGCAGGTATGTGCGTGCTCGAACCGGGCGCGAGTCCGCATCCGCCGCATCAGCATCCGGAGGAGGAGTTCCTCATCATCGCCTCGGGCACCGGCGAGATCGAATGCGCCGGAAAAACGACGAACGTCGGGCCGGGCGCCGTGATGTACTGCGCGGGCAACGTGATGCACGGGATCGTCAACACGGGTAAGGTGCCGCTGACGTTCTACTGGTCGAAGTGGCTGGCGAAGGGGTTCTAGGCTGACTGCTCGATCACCTCGAAGACGTAGCCGTTGACCGGCTCGCGGAAGAAGAACCGTTCGAACGGCGTGGCGCGGAGCGGATCGATCAGGACCGCTCCGTGCCGCACGAGCCGCTCTTTCAAGGCATCAAAGCGCGCGCGCGGGTAATAGACCGCGACGTGCCGGCCGAACTCCGCTTCGAACGCCGAGACCTCAAAACCCTCGGCATAGAGCACGTGCATCTGCTGCCCGCGGCCGATGTTCAGCCACACCGTCTCTCCGACGACGTTCCCAGGAAGCGGATCGCGCGAGTAGCCGAGCGTTTGTTCGAAGAACGACGCTGTCCTCTCCACGTCCCGGCTCGCCAGCGTCAGGTGCGCAAGACTCATCCCAACTAATCTACGATAAGGGGGCCTTGGAGAAGGATCAATGAGACTGAATCCGGAACGCGCCGACAAGTTCACATTCGGGCTCTGGACCGTTGGCAACCGGGGGCGGGATCCGTTCGGCGAAGCGGTCCGGCCACCGCTCGATCCGGTTACGTCGGTCCACAAGCTGGCCGAGCTGGGTGCATTCGGCGTCAACCTGCACGACAACGATCTCGTTCCGATCGACGCGACACCGGCGGAGCGCGACCGCATCGTCCGCGACTTTCGCCGCGCCCTCGAAGCGACAGGCATGACGGTCCCGATGGCGACGACGAACCTGTTCACGGACCCGGTGTTCAGGGATGGCGCCTTTACCGCGAACGATCCAGAGGTCCGCGCCTACGCCGTCCAGAAGACAATGCGCGCGATGGATCTCGGCGCCGAGCTTGGCGCGCGCATGTATGTCTTCTGGGGCGGACGCGAAGGGGCCGAAGTCGATGCCGCGAAGGATCCTGTCCTTGCGATCGTGCGGTTCAGGGAAGCGATCGATTTCCTCTGCGAGTACGCCATCGACAAGAAGTATTCGATGCGGTTTGCGCTGGAGGCGAAGCCGAACGAACCGCGCGGGGACATGTATTTTCCGACGACGGGCGCGTATCTTGGGTTCATTCCTACACTTGCCCATCCGGAAATGGTCGGCGTGAATCCGGAATTCGCGCACGAGCAGATGGCGGGCCTGAACTTCTTCCACGCGGTGGCACAGGCACTCGAAGCGGGGAAACTGTTCCACATCGACCTGAACGATCAGAAACCGGGCCGATTCGATCAGGATCTGCGTTTCGGGTCCGAGTCGATCAAGCCGCTGTTTTTTCTGGTCAAGCTGCTCGAGGAATCGGGATACGACGGTCCCCGCCATTTCGATGCGCACGCCTATCGCACGGAAAGCGAGGAAGGGGTCTGGGAATTCGCGCGCGGCTGCATGCGCACGTACTTGATTCTGAAAGAGAAGGCGCGGGAATTCCGGGAGGACACGCGAATCCAGGCTCTGCTCGCGGAGTTTCAGTCGGGCGCGGGTTCAGCAGCGATCGGCCTATATACTCGAGACGCAGCGGCCGCGCTCGGCGCGCGTTCCTTCGATCGCGAGCCGCTGTCCAAGCGCGCGCTTCCCTACGAGCAACTCGATCAGCTCGTCATCGATTTACTGCTCGGTGTCTGAGACATGCTTCCAGCGTCTTACAGCTTCACATCCGTGCCCGCGCAGTACCTCACGGATATGACATTCCCGTGGGAAGTGCCGCCGGAGACGGTCATTGTGGAGCGGGTGGACGGACGCTGGCGAGTGGTTCCACATCGGCTGCGCGTGGAGATCTTCGAGACGCGCGAAGAAGCGATGGCATGCGCACTGGCGATCGCCAATCGCTTCCTGATGGCGTGGCGAATCGTCGAGCGGCCGATGCCGCACGATGCCACGCGGTCCGCCTGAGTGTCCGCCGATGCCGCTGGCCTACGACATCGACGCGAAGCAGAAGATCGTCACGATCACAGGCGACTATGCACGGGCTGAGGAATGGCGCACCCTGCTGACGGCGATCGCCGCAGACGCGCGCAGCCGCGACTGACGGCGAACGGCCGCGTGGCAGGGCGATCACCGCCCGAAATTCCTGTAGGACTCACACCTACACGAGACGCGCAACGTCCGGTGCGCGTAACATGGCGGCGCTGGAGAGCAGTCGATAACCCTGCGACAGGAGCGCCACATGCCGTACTACAAAGGCGTACTCGACGATCTGACCGATGCCGGCCACGCAGATCAGGCGCAGGACGCTGCGCGCCGGCTCCTGAGTCTGCGCCACAAGCTCTCGAAAGAAGTACCTCCGCGCAACGTGATGTCGAGCGTCCTGATCGCCACGTGGAACCTGCGCGAGTTCGGCGCTGACCATAAGTTTGGAAAGCGTCTCGACGAATCCCTCCTCTACATCGCCGAGATCGTCAGCCATTTCGATCTCGTCGCGCTGCAGGAGATCAATCAGAACCTGGACAACCTTCAGCGTCTCATCAGGATGCTGGGCGGGTGGTGGGAGTACCTCGTCACCGATGTCACCCTCGGGACGTCAGGGAACAGCGAGCGCATCGCGTTCGTGTACGACGGCCGGAAAGTGCGCTTCGATCATCTGGCCGGGGAACTGGCGCTGCCACCAGTGAAGGGCAAGGCCGTGCGACAGCCGGCGCGGAGTCCGTTCATCTGCGCCTTCAAGGTGGGCTGGCGGCGTCTATCGCTGTGCAGCGTGCACATCTACTACGGCGAGTCCAAGCCGAACGATCCGATCCGTGTCGAGGAGATCCGCGCGGTCTCCCAGGCCCTGGCCGCGCGCAACGAGCGGCGCCAGAACGTTGCGGACGGTGAACCTGAGAGCGTCGTGCTGCTGGGAGATTTCAACATCTTCAGCAAGGCGGGAGACAAAACGAGTGCGGCCCTGGCGGAGAACAGTTTCGTCGTACCCGATGCTCTGAAAAAGCTGACGGCCCGGGATCGCACTGTCAGCGGTTCGGACGTCGAGCCGCCCGCCGATGAGGATGCGACGGGCACCAACCTGGAGAGGAGCAAGCACTTCGACCAGATTGCCTTCCACGATCCCAAGGGTCAGTTGAAAGCAAGCTGCGGCGGCGTCTTCGATTTTCAGGCGGCGATCTACGGACCGCGCGAGGCGGAACGGTATCGCGGGGCGATGGAGCGAAGCGCGCCGGACAAGGTGAAGAACGCCACGAGCAAGAAGGAACTGGAGCGGCTCTACCAGTCATGGCGCACGTTCCAGGTCTCGGACCACCTGCCGCTCTGGGTGGAGCTGAAGACGGATTTCGCGAACAACTATCTCGCGTCGGTGATGCACGGCAAAAAGCGATTGCCGGCGACGCGCACGGCGACTCGCAGACTGGCTGCGGCCTCGCCGGTCGAAACGCCACCGCCGATTGCCAACGCACCACCCGGCAAGCGGAGGAGCGGGAAAAAGACATAGCGGGCCTTGATTAGTCCGCGCCGCATTTCTCGCTCGCTCGCCTAGGCCCTTTCCGACCTCTGCGGCTGTCAAACAGAAGCGAACGAGCGCAGCGAGTGAGCCACGCGAACGGCCCGCCTTCGCGCCGGAGGCGCTTCGGCGCGTCCGCCGTAGCTTCAGCGGAGGCGGAAGCGGGGCCAGGGGCCCCCGCGAGTGAGCGTGTAGGGGAGTCCGAGGGACGAAGCCCCTCGGAAGAAAAGAAGGTTGGCGGAGAGGGAGGGATTCGAACCCCCGTGCGGATTACTCCGCAAGACGCTTTCGAGGCGCCCCCGTTACGACCACTTCGGTACCTCTCCAAATTTAACTTCGCTCGGTGGAGCCTCTTTACGTTCTCCACCTCGCTGCGCGCTCGCAGTCGTCGCTTCGCGACGACAACCCTCCGGCGCTCGCTTGCGGCCGCAGGCGCTTGCTTGGCGCTCGCGATCCACGCCGTTCACTTAAGCTCAGTGCGTTCGCTCGCACTTCGCTGCTCGCTCCACTCCGTTCGCACTTTTGGCGCTCAGAGCTTGCCGCTCGCTTACGCTCACTGCGTTGCGTCGCACGTCGTCCGGACTCAACGCAGCCGGAACTGCTTATTGTACTACGACTCGGCGCGATTCGTCTGGCGGCGGCCGGCGAAGAATCGCTGCATCACCTCGCGGCAGTCGTCCTCGAGCACACGGCCGCGGACCTCCAGCCGGTGGTTGAGTGACGGGTGCTCGTGGGCTTTCATAGCCGACTCGATCGCGCCGGCCTTCGGCTCCGGCGCGCCGTAGACGAGCCGGGCGACGCGAGCGTGGATCATCGCGCCGACGCACATCTGGCACGGCTCGATGGTGACGTAGAGCGTGGCGCCCGTCAGGCGATAGTTGCCGACCTGCGCCGCGGCACGCCGCATGGCGACGATCTCCGCGTGAGCGGTCGGATCGTTGGCGCCGATCGGTTCGTTGAAACCCTCGCCGATCAGGTCGCCGTTGATCACGAGAACCGCGCCGACGGGGACCTCGCCGCGCTCATCCGCCTGCAGCGCTCGGTTGAGCGCATACCGCATCCACTGTTCGTCAGTCACATCCGCCCGACAACCGCTCATTGTAAGCCGGCGCTCGACGGACTCGACGACTTGAGCGGCCATGCTGGGATGTTATAATTGGGGTTTCGCCGCGCCCTTAGCTCAGTTGGATAGAGCGTCTGGCTACGAACCAGGAGGTCGCAGGTTCGAGTCCTGCAGGGCGCGCCAAATTCCTAAGAGAATCAATCATTTTCGGGTCAGCGACTCGCGGCAGCTCTGTCGTGACTGACAAATGACTGACAATTTGTAGCGGCCCGAAGTGGTCTTGGGTGGGTTTACTCGCCAACGGCTTTCAACTGCCGGCGGCGTTCCCACGCGCGCCCACATTCCCACAGGCCTTATCCTCAACGGTTGAATAACGGTCTTTCCATATCAGAACCCTAACCCCAGTCTCTCGTCTCGCTCTCAACGAAACAGGCGGGCGAGGACTTCTCGGGCCCTCCGCTCGGCGGCGAGCTCCTCTCCCGGCCGTGCCTACCGCACAGCCATACGCGCCCGTTGTCCGCTCTCCCGGGCAGGAAAAGAGATCATCCTGACGACGACAAGACCGATGTCGGGGTGGACGCAGTCCTTTCCGCGGACGTGGGTGACGCCCCGATGCGCCAGCGCCAGTATACCGCGCCGGTCCATGCGCCTTCTGTGGTGGAGCACTCGGGACGCTACCCTCGACTATCGCGACAGACACGTCCATCCCTGCGGTACTGGGCAATTAGAGATGGCATCGCTGCAGTAAGAACAGCGTCAGAATCCGAAGACCTGCGTTCTCTCGAGAGATGAAGTGTTGATCGCGAAGAAACCGATGTGGCGTCGCCGTGTCGACAGAGTCGCTGCTCAGTCCTGCTTGCCGCAGGAGCTTTTCGAGCGTGCGTCCGTCACTCACGTCCAGCAGCACCTCAGGGCTGCAGCGGTGACGGCGACATTTCAGCACGGCCCGCAGGACGCGCATGAAATCGCGGGCGTCGCGCGCCGAAATGCCGAGCACGTGACAGCTTTCGCGAAGACTGCTGTAGCTGACACCTATATACGCAGCCCAATCCTCAATCGTCTTGAGATCTCTTGCCGACTCGCACGCTTTCAGCACGTGCAGCGCCCATCGCTCCGCAGCCGAGCCGGGCCGCATGTCGTGCCAGACGTGGCTTTCGTGGACCAGCCCACTGTCAGGGCGATCGTGAGCGCGAATCGCTCTCGTTCGCTCGCCTGTTCGGACGTCCTCGAGAGCGTTGCAGACGATTGGCACAAGATCATCGATATCCAACGGCTTTTCGATGACGTCGATGGCACCCAGCTTCATCGCTTCGACAGTGATGGCTGTCGTCAGGAATCCGCTGATGAGTACGAACGGCCACGTCAGCCGTTCGTTGTGCATCATTCGAATGAGTTCGGTACCCTGTATGTCCGGCAGTCGCTGATCCACGAGCATCAGCTCGAAACGACGCTGCCGCGCCAAGGCGAGGCCCTCCGCAGCAGAATCCGCCGTTTTGACATCCATGCCCGCGAGAGTGAGCGCCCAATGGATGACTTCGCGCGTTCCGACATCATCGTCGATGGAGAGGATCGCTGGTGTATGGCTGAGGCCGGCGCCGTGACCTGGCAGGTCTCTGGCTGTTTCGGGTTCCTGCCGGGCCACACGGGCGATTGCCGCCATAACCGACTCGAACAACGGCTGTGAGGACCGCAAGTCTACTCTCTGCGTTTGTCCCTCGCAATGTGAAATTGCTTCGAATCGCGCATCTCACGCGCGATTGTTCAGCAACGGCGCTCCGGTGAATGTTTCGGCGAATATTCCGGCAAGGCGTGTCTTGGTGCGCGCATTGACCGGATCTAATCTGCCCTCGCGTATCAGACCAACGAGAGGGGGGATCATGGCGAACGAGAAGTACGGCTCGACGACACTCGAGCAAACGGGCGCCGGTGGCGTCGGCGTCGACGAAGAAGACTTGTCCAGCGGCGCCGCGGTTCAACGGGCTGTTCCTCGGCCCGCTCCACGGCCGCCGAGAGTTCAGGCGCGCGCCGGTGCGCTCACTCCCTCAGAGAGTCAGCACGCATTCGGCGAAGTTGCGGGAGATGCGGTGGCACAGGCACCCTCCAGGCCGCAGGAGTCCGCGGTGGAGGCTGCCGCTTCCCACGAGGAGGTGGCGAGCGCCGAAGCGGCAGAATCGGGCGAGGAATCCATCGAAGCGACCCCTGAGCAGATACGGGCGGCGATGGAATCGGGCGAGGAAACAGCCCTTTCGGACCTTCGTTCCGGAGCAGAATCGTACGAAGCGACGGAGTTCGGAGAAGAGGGCGCGGCCGCTGTTTCGAAGCCGCTCCTTGATGCGGGGGAGGCGGGCGAAGAGGCCGAACAGGAGTTCTTTCCGATTCTGGCGGCGCTGGCACCGACGTTGATTTCCAGCGTCGGACCGGCAATTGCCAAAGGTGTCATGAGCAGGCTGTCTCCGCGCGCGAAGCAGGCGGTGAAGCGAATCCCGACGCCTGTCGTATCGGCGGCCACTGCAGCGGGCAAGGCGGCCCTGACGTCGGCGTCAGGCAGGAGCAACCTGCTTGGTCTTATCGCGAAGCTCTTGCAGCAAGCCCAGGCCAAGGAGTCGTTCGAGGCCGCGACGGAAGCGGTCGACGAGACCTTCGTCGAAGAGGCTGCGAGGGCGATGGAGGTCATTCTCGGAACCGATGACCGTGTGCGGATTACCAATACGACGAACATTCCGTGGCGTCGCGTGTGCGCATTGCGCATCACGTTCCCGAGCGGATCGACGTACCGCGGCACGGGCTTCCTCATCGGGCCGCGTGCTGTGGCGACGGCCGGGCACTGCGTCTTCCTCCACGATCAAGGCGGTTGGGCACGAAGAGTGGAAGTGATTCCAGGCGCCAATGGCACCTCGCGTCCATACGGGCAGGTGGAGTCGAGCACGCTTCGATCCGTCGCGGGTTGGGTGAACGGCAAGAAGCCTGAGAGCGACTACGGCTGCATTGTGCTGCCGTCGGGTGCATTCGGCGGCCGCGCGCTCGGAAGCTTCGGCTGCGCGAACTTCGATGCGGCGAAAATCGTCGCGCAGCCGTCGGTCCTTGGCGGCTATCCTGGCGACAAGTCATTCGCCGAGCTGTGGGGCATGTCGCGCGTCATCAAGACCGTCACGGCGAAGACGATGATCTACGACATTGATACGATGGGCGGACAGAGCGGCGCGCCGGTGTACATCATGCGCGCCGGTCAGCGGTATGTGATCGGCATCCACAACTACGGAAATGCGTCCGGCAACTCCGCGACGCGGGTGACCGAGCCCGTGTACCAACGCCTGCTCGCGTGGAGCAAGCTGTAGACGTACCGAGCAGTCAATCAGAGGCGTGGCCGGCCCCGCGGATGGGGCCGGCCGCTCAAGGATGTGATCATGCGCGGAAGCGTGCGCGGATCGGTCGTCCGGGCGGATAGCGAAGATCCGATTGCCGACATGATGGTATCGGGCAGGCGGTCGGGTGTGTCCTCGCCGGCTTCGCCGCGAGCAACGATTTCGGTGAGTTCCGATCGCTCAGGAGCGTTCGCGTTCGACAACCTGATCGAAGGCGAGTGGGTGTTCATGACGCAAGGATCGCGCGGTGAGGTCCTGGGCAAAGCGACGGTACACGTGTTCGACGACGCGCTCAGCGACGTCACCATCGCAGTGCACGGAGTACGCAGCGACCAGTCAGCTAATCGAGCGGATCGAGATCCAGGCCGGGATGTCGAGCCGTCCCGGCCGAGCAAGTTGCCGACACTCGTGCCCGGCAGTGTCAGCGGTCATGTGGTGCGCGACTTCAACGGGCAAGCGGTCCCAGGCGCCACAGTCTCGGTCGTCAGCGGAGAAGGACGTGAGCCTGACGTTCTTCCTGTCACCGACGCGGAAGGTTCTTTCTTCCTGGATGGCCTGCACGAGGGTGAGTGGCTGCTGCGCGCCCTCGGCCCGGCCGGCGAGACGGGCACGGCCACGGTGCATGTCTTCGACAATGCCCTGAGCGAAGTGACGATCGAGGTCACCGGCGCGCCGCGGACGCCGCGGCGAGGTGGGGGGACGCGTTCGGCGAACCGATCGGAGCGAGGAATGCGTGGAAACCTGCGAGGACGCGTGGTCCGGCGAGATGACGGTAATCCAATTCGGGACGCGACGATCACTATCGTGACCGGCCCGGGACCTGCACCAGACATCGCCCCGGTATCGAACGATTCAGGGATGTTCAGTCTGGATGCGCTGCCTGCCGGCGAGTGGGTCCTCCGCGCCATCGCGCCGGGAGGCCGGAGTGGCGAAGCAGTCGTCCATGTGACGGCGGGCGCCGTAGCGAACGTGGTTATTTACGTTCCTGCCGGCAGCGAATAGAGCTGTTCTTCCTCGCTCCCCAACGGCTGCATTTGTTGGTTCATGCTTTGCGCCGTCGCCTGTGCCGTCGAATCGCCTACATTGCCGGCGATGACGACTGTCCGATCCCCTCCGCCACGACTGAAGGCGGCGGTCCCGAGGTACTGCGCAAAACCGCTGATGAGACCGACCGCGGCAGACGCCCCGAATGTCGACTTGTAGTGCTGGTTCACCTGATCGCGGAGACCCGCGTCTCCGATGTCATTCAGGCCCATGAACGAATCCAGCGCATACGTCCGACCATCCGGCAGCATAAGGCGATTGAACACCACGGCAAGCCGCGTCTCTCCGAGCGCCTGAACAGGCTTTGTTTCGCCAAGGACACGTGAACCCGCGGGGATCACGACATACTGCCCGTCGTGGGAATAGACGGCATTGGTGACCAGGCAATTGACGGGTGCCGCGGCACTGCCATCGAGCCTGTTCGTCAACACGGTGTCGATCAGGGTTCCCTCCAAGAGACGATGCAGCAGACCTGTGGAGACGATCGGTCCTGTCGCCGCTGGACGCGGCCTGGCCGTCGAAGCGGTTGTCATCGAGGCCGATGCTGGCGTTGCCGAGGGCGAGAACGCGCCCATGCCACCGCCGGGAGAGGGCGGGATCGATCCGGAAGGCGTCGCACCCGCGTACTTGGTTGTCGCACGAACGACGGCGTCTGCGACCTGATCGATATTCGGCGGCGTTGACGGTGTGTCGCCGGTTTCGGTCACGCGCGGCGCACGCGCCGACACGCCCTGCATCGTCGTGAGCTGTTGCCCGTCAGAACGGCGGCTCATCACG
>DASPXV010000218.1:0-13425 GCA_035637115.1 Vicinamibacterales bacterium | reverse complement strand
ACGTGATAACTGATCGCGCCGACGTCGCCGCCAGCCACACTGGCGTTGTCCACATTGGCCAACACGACCACAGTCAACGATTCATCAAGATAGTGACGAATGATCGCGGAAAAGCCTGGCTTGTTTCCACTGTGATACACCTGGCGGCGCCGCGGATCGCTTCCGACATTCCATCCGATGCCGTAGTTGGCCACGGTGCCATCTCGCAACTTGGACGGCTGCCACATTTGTTCGAGCGTCGCGCGTTTCAGCAGCTTTTCACCAAAGAGGCCGTCGTCGGCCTTGGCGAGATCAGACGCTGAGGACACAAGCCCGCCTTCAGAATATGCCCAGGTGATGCTGGTATACGCGGCATTCCGTAGGACTTGGTCTTGCCACGTGTAGCCGGATGCCCGTTGCTGGATGATGGCCCGTCGGGCCATGCGCCGCGTTTCCGTCATGTGAAGAGGATCGAGAACCCGACGCTTTAAGAAGTCCTCGTAGGGTTCTCCTGAAACCTTCTCAATGATGAGACCAAGAAGATAGTACCCAAGATTGCTGTAGGACCATTTTTCACCGGGCTCGGATTGGATGGGAACGCGGAATAGTATGGGCAAAAGATCTGTGAACTCGATCTCTCTCTCCCACGCAAAATCGGCTTTGGATCGCAGTTCCGGGATCGAGAAGAAATCTCCGAAGCCGGACGTGTGACGGAGCAAGTGCTCGACGGACACGTTCGTCCAACTTGGTGGAGCTCCAGCGAAATACTTCGGCAATCGGTCCTCTAACGAGATCCGTCCCTCCTCGACCAGGATCATGATCGCCGCAGCCGTGAACGGCTTCGTGAGCGACGCCAGTTCGAAGATCGTGTGCTCTGAAGCAGGTCCCGACAGCTCCATGTTCGCGAAGCCATACCCCTTGGCGAGGACGACGTTCCCGCGGCGTACCACACAAACGGCCATGCCAGGAATCCGCGCTGATGACAACTCGGTCTTCAGATACGCATCCGCGGTTCCCACGAGCGTTGCATCCGTCTCGCCGCCCTTTTGGGTGCCCCTCGGCGACACCACAAGCGACAACAAGACGACCGCGGAGGCTCGCGCGAGGTGAGACATTTCCGTGCTCCGTGCTGGTGAAAGCGAACGCCTGAGCCAAGCCACAGGACCGCGCGTAATTAGACGGATCGAACTCGCTTTGGTTAGTCCGCACGACATCCGGCACAACGTCTGATTCGGTGCCGCCCGGCCCGAGTGGTGGGCGCAGCTGGTGGGCGCACTTCGCGTTCACCCGCATAAACACGACGCCAACTATCCTCCCCAAGAAGGTCGAGGATTTCCGTGAGCCGCGTCGCGTGCGTCCCAGCCTAGTCTGGATTGCCCATATCTGCGGCTGAACGGTGTCACTTCGTTTGATTACCGTGGAGAGCTCATTCGGCGCGGAGCGCGACCATCGGATCAACTCTTGTTGCACGGAGGACCGGGATGAGCAGCGCGACCGTCGCGCAACCGAGCATGATGGCAACGGCCATCCCGAGCGCGATCGGGTCGAATGGCGGCACTCCGTCAAGGACGTTGCGAAGAAGCCGCACGATCACCATGGTACAGAGCACACCGCCCGCCAGACCGGCGGCCATCCAACCGGCGCCCTGTTGCAGCATGAGTCCCGCAATCGCAAACGGCGGCGAGCCGAGCGCCATGCGGACGCCGAACTCCCGCTCGCGCGCAGCCGCCATGCTGGCGAACATGCCGTAGACGCCGACCGAGGCGAGGAGGAGCGCCAGGACTCCAAACGCGGTCATCAGCATCACCGGCAGGCGCCGAGCGGCGAGCCCTTCGCCGACCGCCGCGGTGAGTGTCATGGCCTCTTGGAGCGGTAGGGAGCGGTCGAGCGCGGCGAGCTCCCTCTGAAGAGGTTTCACGAGCGCCAGCGGATCGCCTCGCGTGCGAAGCAGAATCGCCACGCGCTGCGTCGATTCCTGACGGTGGGTTCTGTACGCCATCGGTTCGGCGTCCGACCGCGCGAGATCATTCCGCACATCGCCGACAATACCGACGATCGTCACCAAGTCGCCGGCGAGCCTGATGCGGGAACCGAGCGCCCGACCAGCCGGCCAGTAGCGGCGCGCCATGCTCTCGCTGATGACGGCGGTTGGCGGCGCGCCCGCCCGATCTGACGCGTCGAACGTGCGTCCCTCGCGGATCGGTATCCCAAGCGTGCGGAAGTAGTCGTCCGACACGCTCGCATACACGACCGGCGCCGCGTCCTTCGCTGCACCCTCCATGCTGAACGGATCGCGCCTCGGGTCCAAGGTAGGAGCTTTGTTCGCGATGGCGACCGCCTCCACGCCGCGGATGTGCCGCAGGCGCTCCGCGAGCTGTTCGTGGAAGCGGGTGCGCAACTCGAGCGTCGGGTACTCGCGTGTCGGAAGCCGAATGCGCGCGGTCAGCACACCGGACGGATCGAAGCCGAGCGGCGCGGCGGCCATCTCCCACAAACTCCGCGACAGTAGCCCAGCGCCGGCCAGCAGGCTTGCACAGAGCGCCATCTGACACGCAACCAGTACACCGCGTAACTGACGCGGCCGTAGCGCCTCGCTCGCACCGCGTGCGTCGTCGCGCAGCGCGCCCTGAGCATCCAGACGGTCGACGGACAGCGCCGGCACCACACCGAAGGCCAGACCTGTGCATATCGCAATCACTGCAGTCACGAGCACTGCGGCCGGATCGAGCGACAACTCGGCATAAGCCGGCAGCACCGGTCGTGCGACCGTGCGCAGGAGCGACAGCATTGATTGGGCAAGCAGCAACCCGGCTGCGCCACCGGCGAGAGCGAGCATCGTGCTCTCGGTAAGCAACTGTCGGACGAGGCGTCCGCGCCCAGCGCCCAGCGCCACGCGAACAGCGAACTCCTTGCGCCGTGAGAGACTGCGGGAAAGCAACCCACCTGCAAGGTTCGCGCACGCGATCAGGAGCACGAAGGCAGTGCTGGCCAGCAGCACGAGGAGCGGCGTGCGGGCACTGCCGACCATCGTGTCGCGCAGCGGCGTCGCCCACACGCCGGCGCGCACGTTCCCGGACTCACGCCCGAGATCGGCCGATATTGCGGCGATGTCGCGCTGCGCGGCCTCCTGGGTTGCGCCCGCCCTCACACGGCCGACAAGGCCAAGCCAACCCGCGCCGGTGCCAAGGGCCGGGACCAGATCGAATGCAAAGTAGAAATCGGCCCTTCCGTTGGGACCCACGAAACCGGGCGGCAGCACACCGATCACCGCACGGGGGAGTCCGTTGATGCGAATCTCGCGGCCAAGGACGGCCGGATCACCTGCGAATAGCCCTTGCCAGGCGCTGTGACTCAGCACGACAACGCGAGCCGTGTCGGGACCGATCTCCGCGCCACTGGCCGGCACGTGGCCTTTGGCGCGGTCGTCATCGTCGAAGGTCCGGCCGAGCGCAGCCGGGACACCGAGGGTCTTGAAGAACCGCGGCTCGACCCACGCGATTCTCACGACCCGCGCGAAGTCCTCGCCTCCATACACAGCATCGCGGACGGAGTCGAACGCGGCAAGGCTCTCGAACGAGCGTTGTCTGGCCGCGACCGTTTGGACGATCGCGGCGCGCATCGAGAACAGCACGCCTTCAGGGGAGCGACCGTATACGCGCACGAGGCGGTCCGAGTCAGCATACGGGAGCGCGTCGAGCAACACTGATTTCACTACGCCGAAGATCGCGGCGTTTGCGCCGATGCCGAGGGCCAGCGTGGCGACCGCGACGGCCGTAAAGCCGGGTGCTCGGCGGAACTGGCGTAGCGCGTAGCGGATGTCCTGGAGCAGTGTGTCGAAGCCGGCACCCGCACGTGCGTCGCGGACTTTGTCCTTCAGAAATTCCTGGCTCCCCAACTCGAGCCGAGATGCGCGACGGGCATCGTCGAATGACATGCCTGAACGAACCTTTTCGTCGACCAACAGCTCGAATACAGCCTGCAACTCGTCGTGGAGATCGCGATCGACGCGGTTACTGTGCACAAGATTGCGCCAGAGATTGACCAGGCGGCCCACGACGGTCACCTCACGCTTCCAGGGCGCGCGCAATGGCTATCGCAATCTGATTCCATTGTGCGGCTTCTTCGCCGAGCTGTCGGCGTCCTGCTTTTGTGAGCGTGTAGTACTTTGCGCGGCGGTTGTTCTCGGAGGGCTGCCAAGTCGCAGTCAGCCAGCCCGATTCCTCGAGGCGATGCAGCGCTGGGAATAGTGACCCTGGTTGCACCACGAAAGTACCGCCGGTGATCTGCTCGATGCGGCGCGAAACGCCGAGCCCGTGTAGCGCGCGGGCAGACAGCGCCTTCAGAATGAGGAGATCAAGCGTTCCTTGAAGCAGCGTGGCGCGGCGGGCTGACATTGAATTCCCTCTGCTATCGACATCCTATATGAGCGAAGTGTGCCGCCTCTCCTATCGAATGTCAATAGGGCAAAACGCGGCCCATGGTGGGCGCAGCTGGTGGGCGCACTTCGAGCTCACCCGCATAAACACGACGCCAACTATCCTCCGCAAAAAGATCGAGGATGTGCGCGAGGTGCTGCCATTCCGCTCGCAGAGCGACGAGCGGATCGACGCGAGCCGCACGTCGCGCGGGCAGCCACGCCGCGGACGGTGGCGACGGTCAGCAGCATGGCGACGGCGGCTGTCACGCTTCTCCAGTGACCTTGCTGGACGCCGAACAGGAGCGAGCGGATGCCACGACTCATCAGCAGCGCGCACGGGACGCCCGCGGCGACTCCGATTATGCGAGCAGACCCGCTTCACGGAGACGAGCCGGACTCGCCGCCGGCGCCACAAGCTGCCGGTAAGCTCGCAAAGGCTAGCGGAACGAGTCTAATCTTGGTAGCGCGGTCGGAAGGAGTGTGTCGTCGTGAACCTCGAGACCTGCTTTCCGATGTTCGCGCCAATCCTTGTGGAATTTCGGTAGTGCATCCCGCCGTAGATGCGCGCGTCCAGGACCTCCTCGAGCGCGTCGGAGAACCGCATATAGGTTCGCACCGCCGTGACGACGCGGGGGAAGTTGCTGTCGATTGAAAATACCTCGTCCGTGCCGAAGAAATATTTCAGCGTCTCGGTGGACGCGCCGCTGAAGCAGCCGTGTGCCGCCGGGTACTCGGGATGCGGCGGGGTGACGATGAAGCTGAGCCACGAGTCATCTTGCTCGGTCGCGGCGTTGCCGTCTGTATCCCCTGCACGAATCGCCGTGACGGGACGCCAGAAGTTGTAGAAGTACTTCGCATCCCAGCACGCAATCAGCGCGTCCGCCGACGCGCTCGTCAGCATCGCGAAGTACCTGGCGTTGTCTGCGAGTCCGAGGCCGTTGGCTGCCGACAGGGCGCGCCACGCACGATTCCACTGCAGCGGTGGGTTGTCGGCCCAGAACCGCGCGATGTTCGTCTGTTCGGCCGTTCGGGTGCCATCGAATTCGTCGGGCCCGCGCCCGAGTTGCTTGACTTCGTTGTAGTCGCGCGCCCACTCCTCGCTCCCAAGGCTGAACGGCGGGTCGGGCCGGAACTGCGATCCGGAGTTCAGGACGAACGGCTGTACAAACGCCGTCTCTGGCGCCTGCGCGCTCAGAAACGCAGACGGCGTAGGAATCCATACGCCCGGACCGGATCCCGGCGTGTAGATGACCGTGTTGTCGCGTCGGTCGTGAGCGCGCGCGTTGAGCAGCGCGGCCGCAGCGTCACGTCCGACTGCGATACCATTCGCCCGCGCGATATCGTCGGGCAGCGCGGCGAGCGAAACGGAGTACTTCGCGTCGAGATTCGCCGCCTGTGAGGGAAACAACGCGACGAGGACATCGTGTGCGGCAGTGGCCGCGGCCGCGTCTTCGGATGCGGGCTGAAGAACCGTCGGGAGATTGAGGTACGGTTCGAATGGTACACCCTCGATTGCGTTCACCGCGTCGTACATGGCGAGGTGCACCATTGCGAGCCGGATTAAGGCGCGTGGTGGCACCTGTCCTGCCGTGATCACGATCGCATTGACCGCATGAGCGTTCCAGTCCAGCACGGCGTCGGCGCGTACCGGTGTGGCGGAGATCACGGCCATGGCGGCCAGCAGCCCGATCTGTGTGCCCAGCATTCTGTTCATAACACGTCCTCCAGGGTTAGAATCCGCGAGTTGAATATCGCCCGATGCCGGCAATGAAGTCCTGACCGCGTTCGGATGAATTCCGGAAACTGTGCCGATGCCACCCCGGCGAATCTTCTCGTTTGGTGAATACCGGCTCGACGAGCAGGAGCGTCAGCTTCTCCGCGGGACCGAAGCCGTCCCGCTTCCGCCGAAGCTGTTCGATCTCCTGTTAGAGCTCATCCGTAATGCGGGCCGTCTGCTGCACAAGCCAGATCTGCTGGACAGCGTTTGGTCGGAGACTGCGGTTGAAGAAGGCAGCCTGACTCGCGGCATCTCATCGCTGCGGCAGGTGCTCGGCTCGACCGCCGACGGCGGGGACTACATCCAGACGGTCGCGAAGCAAGGTTATCGATTCATCTCACCGGTCCGGCAGATCGAGCGCGAAGACATCGTGCCGGCGGCGATCCCCCTGCCGTCCGAATTGTCGTCGCCCGCTCCGGTTGATTTCATCGGCCGCGAAGCGGAACTCGAACAAATGCAGCATGCCTGGCAGCGCGCCAGACAGGGCCGGCACGAACTACTCCTGGTCGCCGGTGAGCCGGGAATCGGCAAGACGCGGCTGTCGTTCGAGTTCGCTCGCGCATGCGCCGCCGACGGCAGTACTGTTCTGATCGGATGCTGCGATGAGGAGACTCTGGTGCCGTACCAGCCGTTCGTCGAGTCGCTCGCCTGGTACGTCTGCCATTGTTCCGACATGGATCTGCGCACACAACTCGCCGCGATCGGCGGCGGTGCGGAACTTGGAGCATTCATCCCGCAGCTGCGCAATCGGATTCCGGATCTTCCGAGTCCACAGGCGGTGGACGCCGAAGGGCAACGGTATCGCTTGTTCGAAGCAATCGCTGCCCTGTTTGCCGTCGCGTCGCGAACGCGGCCAATGCTGCTCGTCTTCGACGATATTCACTGGGCCGACAAGCCAACGCTGCTGCTTTTGCGGCACGTGATGCGGTCTGCTCGAGCGGGTGCCTTCGCCATCGTCGCCACATATCGCGAGAACGAACTCGAACGCGCGCACCCGCTTTCGGAGGTCCTGGTGACGCTGCGCCGCGAACAGGCGGTCACGCGCATCGGGCTCCGCGGGCTCGACATCGCGCACGTGAAGGCGCTCGTTCACTCGGTCGTCGGGCCGCTGGCGCCGCCGCAGCTGTCACAGATCATTCTGGAGAGCACAGAGGGCAATCCGTTCTTGGCGACGGAAATGCTCCAGAGTCTCAAGGAGACGGGAACGGTCGACGTCGCGAACCTCGGATTGCCGGAGGGAATCAAAGAAGTCATTGGCCGCCGCCTGTCCCGTCTCGGCGACGCGTGCAATCGAGTGCTCAAGGTCGCGTCGGTCATTGGCCGCGAATTCGATGTTGCGGTGCTCGAGGCCGTCACGGGTCTGTCGGACAACGAGCTGCTGGACGCACTCGAGGACGCCACGCGTGCGCAGCTGATCAACGAATCCTCGAACGTGAATGGCCGCTATCACTTCACGCACGCGCTGATTCGAGAGACCGTGTACAGCCAATTGAGCTCTCCGCGGCGCCTGAAACTCCATCGTCGTGTAGCTGACGCCATCGAGCGTCTTTCCGAGAACACCCGCAACCCTCCGTTGGCCGAACTCGCGCACCACTTCTCACAAGCGTTGTCGACCGTTGGCGCCCTCGACAAAGCGATCGAGTACGGTATGCGCGCCGGCGATCGGGCCGCCGACGCGCTTGCGCACGAAGAGGCCTCACGACTGTTCGAGATTGCACTGCAGTCGCTCGAGCTCAGGCTCGTGGGAGCGGACACGGAACGGCTGCGCGTCGACTTGCACACGCGGCGGGCCCGTTCGTTTGATGCCCTCGGTCAGTGGAGCCTGGAAGTTCGCGCGCTCGAGGCCGCGCTTCGCCACGTGGATTCGCAGCAGATGGAAAGACGATGCGAACTCCTGCTGGCGCTCGCTCGCGCGTGGTTTCTTCTGCTCGATCCGCGTCCCGTCCAACAGCACGCGGCCGAGGCGTTGCAGATCGCAGAACGGTTGCAGCGATCCGACCTGGCGGCAAACGCGATCGCGTGGCTGGCGCGGTGCAGACAGGCAAATGGCGATCTGGCGACGGCGATCGACATGGACCGCATCGCCCTCGCGCGAGCGCCCGGCATCGCGACAGCCGCCCACATGCTTGGCCCACTCACACTGTATCTCGCGGGCCGAACGACGGACGGGATCCCTCTCGCCCTTGAGGCGGCGGAGGCCGCGCGATCGTCGGGCGATACGACGTTCACGATGTACGCGCTGACGCATGTGGGTCTGAACATGTGTGCGGCGGGCCGGTACGCTGAAGCATGGCAAGCGTTTCAGGAGGTCCGCAACTTCGGACGCCAAAACGGAGCGCTGCCGATGCTCGCGCGCGCCACCGCTATGGCGGCCGGATTGCACCTGACGCTGTTCGACTTCGACAGCGCCGAGGCGCTGCAATCGGAAGCGCGGGAGCTGGGAAAAAGCGTCGCGTTCACGCCGTCGATCGTCAGCGCGGGCATTGATTCCTTGCTGATGTTCGCGAGGCGACACGAGCCCGGGCGAGCCGAGCGCCTGTTGCGCGAGACCGAGGCAGCAGCTGCAACAACCGCAGGCTGGCACGGATGGTTATGGCAGTTGCGCCTGACGCAGGCGCGAGCCGAGCTCGCAGATGCACGTCACGCCTGTGATGAGGCGATTCTCGAGGCATCCACCGCGATCGAGCAGAGTCGCGCGAAGGGTCGGCCGAAATACGAGGTGCTGGGCCTGATCACGAGAGCGCGCGCCCTGCACGCACGTGGACGGACTCGAGACGGCATCGCCGACGCCACGGCGGCCATGACGATCGCTGAAAAGATCGGCGACCCCGCACTCCTGCTGCTCGCGCTGGATGTACTCATCGGCCTTGACGGCACGGATCAGTTGCTGAATCAGGCGCGCGCCGTCACTGACCGGATCGTTGGTGCGGTCCCTGACGCGGTAATGCGACAGTGCTTTACCGAATCCGAAGTCGTGCGGCGGATCGCAGGAAATGTGCATTGCGCGCAAAGCGGTAAGTGATCGCAGCAGATTATGAGGTCTGACATATCGTCGCGATGTTGCTTCGTACGGGACACGTCGATCGCCGCGACGTGTTCATCGCGCCGCCTGCGTTAGACGGACGATCTGCGCTCGACGGGCTGTGAGCGCTTGGGAGAGGGTTATGACACTGCCTTCAGTTGTTGTCGTTCTGTGCGCGTTGGCCGGCTTGGCGGTGCAGCGGGGCCAGGCATCTGGCAACTCGGCCAAGCCTCGTCGGCATGACGAGCGCTTGTCGTCCCACTACGCCGACCGCTGGCGTCCCGGCGGCGTGGACCTCGACGAGGAGTCATCCTCCCGCAGCTCCGAGTCTGGCATGTCGCCAGCCCGCACACGATCGGCGCTTCCGTAACGATCGAGGATGAACGCCTTCATCGTGCTATCAGGCTTTGACAGACGCCAGGCCAGCATCCAGGATATCCTGCGACAGCGCACGATCATCGACGGCGCGCGCCATGACCATGGCGCCCACCAATGTTGCGTACGTGCTGATGGCCTTCTGTCTTCGTGCGGCTTTCGATTTGCCCGGAACCAGCGTCGCCAGCAGATCGACAGCGGAACGCAGATGGTCGGTGACAGCGCGTCGCACGGTCGGACCCTGCCGGGACACGTCCGACCCGAGCGCGGCCAGCAAACAGCCCTCGCCTGGTTTGTCGCGATGCCTGCTGGTCAAATAGGCGGTGGCGATCGCGGACAACGGATCCGCTGCTCCCCGCTCCGCGACCTTGCTGAAGAGCGCGAGCGAGCGCATCAGCGCGCGGGCAGACGCCTCCGCGATCAAGTCCTCCTTCGAGGAGAAGTGTCCGTAGAAACCCCCATGCGTGAGGCCCGCCTCTTTCATTAGATCCGCGACGCCGATCCCCTCGAAACCCCGCTCACGGAATAGCTGGGCTGCCGTGTCGACGATCCGTTCACGGTTCTGGGCGGCCTGTTCTCTGCTCACTTTCATCCTGATCTCCTAGGGTGTTCTGTCACTTGACATTATACATGATGATCGTCATATAATCAGCAGCAATGATGACGGTCATCATGTATACGGCAGGAGAATGACATGCCAAAGCTCACAGGAAAGATCGCACTGGTGACGGGCGCCTCGTCGGGGATCGGCGAAGCCACGGCGCAGCGGCTCGTGACGGCTGGCTACACGGTCTACGGCACCAGCAGACGGGGTGCTCCATCGGGGCAGCGTTCATTCGAGATGCTCTCCCTCGACGTGACCAGCGATGAATCAGTCGAAGCCGTCGTGAGGGATGTGATGCGGTTGGACGGCCGCATCGATGTGCTCGTGAACAACGCCGGGTTCAGTATCGCCCCCGCCGGAGCGGAAGAGAGCTCCATCGAACAGGCGCGATCGATCTTCGATACGAACTTCTTCGGAATCGTCCGGATGACGCGCGCTGTCGTGCCCCACATGCGACATCAAGGCGGTGGTCGCATCATCAACATCGGCTCCGTGCTGGGTTTCCTGCCGGCGCCGTACATGGCGCTCTATGCCGCAACCAAGCACGCGATCGAAGGCTATTCGGAATCGCTCGACCACGAGCTCCGCACGAAGGGCATCCGCGTTTCGGTCATCGAACCTGCGTACACCAAGACGCAGTTCGACGCGCACTTGCTGGAAGCTGACTCGAAGCTCGATGAGTACCGCGAGGCTCGTGCCGCCGTGGGCAAGAGGCTGCAGGAGGCGGTGGCGGCTGCAGACGAGCCGGGCATCGTGGCGGGTGTCGTGTTGCAAGCCGCGGCTGCGGCTCGCCCGAAACTTCGATACACGGCCGGTAGAGGTGCCAGCCGTCTGCGATGGCTCCGCAGATTTGCGCCCGCTGGCGTGATGGACGCCGGGATTCGAAAAGAATTTCGGCTCGACGCGCTGACAGCGTCGATGCCTCCAACCTTGGTCGTAGAGAAGTAGTCGCCATGAACCTGCTGCGCGCGCTCTTTGATCCCGACGTCCTGATGTCAGGAGTCGCAATGATCCGAGACATTCCCCGGGCGCTGCAGTTGAAACAGGTCGACGGGGATTTCTTCTTCACGGAGCAGAAGCGGCAAGAGTATCGCCAGCGCATAGAGAGTGTGACAGTTCAGTCTCCGCGTCAGTGGGGGACGATGAACGTGGACCAGATGCTCCATCTCAATCTGGCGTGTGGTGGCTCGCTTGGCTTTTACGATCTCCCGGACGAGAGCAACCTGGCGACCCGAACAGTCGGCAAGTGGATCACTGTGAATTGGCTTCCGGAGCAACCCGTGGGTCTTCGCATTCCGAAGGGCTTCAAAATCCCGCATTCGCAGAGATTTGAGTTCGCGTAGTAGCTGCACATGCGACTCCGCTGCTTTGTGGCGACTGTTTGAGATGGTCCCCAAGGTTGCGGCGTAGAGTGCATCGAAGTTTGGCGCGTATGCTGGAAACAGGCTTACCAGCACGTCGTGTGCGGCGACAGCGCGCGCAGCCCGTATCAGAAGCCGATAAGGGCGACCGACAATCAATTTATGGAAATCAAGCCTGTTGCCATTGTTTCGACGGGCAACGAATAATTGCCGTCATCAGGAATGGTGTCGCCCGGAACTCCGTCGAACGCTCCGATGACCGTGAGCTGCATCGTTCCCACTCCAGGTCCGCCCGCAGACACGGTTACCGTGAACGGGACGCCCCTGGACACGGTTCCGTCAGCAAGATTGACGCTTCCATTCCCGCTGAATGTGACGCTGGCTGGTGTAAAGAACGCGCTGGAGACACGCCCTTCAACCAGCATCAGTTTTAGGCCGAGAAAATCCTTGTTACCGGCCATCTGACACATGAAATGGCCGACAACTGAACCGCCCGGATTTTTCACGACGCCGAAGCCGAAGTGAGAGCCGTCAATCTCTCCGTCGTCGTCCAGGTCCGCGTAGAACGTCCCGGTGCCTCCACCTGTCACCATCGTGGGCTGTGCTGCCTTGGAGGGACTGACGCAGAGGAAAATCGCCGCAGCCACGCATGTGATCCTGCGCATCGCATCGCTCCCTTCATGACGCCAAACGTTAGGAACGGCACCAAATGCCGCGCATTTGCGGTGCCGCGCTTTATCGATCCGACAATCTCAATCTCGGGGTCGGATCGTCGCACGGCACCGCACTGCTCGGCATGACTCGACTCTATTCGATATGGAACAACGTGCGGTTCGCGTCCACACCAGCGACGGGTGCCACGCGGTTCCAGTAGTCCACGTAACCCTTCGACGCCGTAATGCCCTCGAACATGCTCGCGGGCGCCGTTACGCCCGTGCAACTCACGACGAGGATTCCCCGCTCCCCGTCGTTGTAGACGATGCTCAGCACGGCAAGCCCGGTGCTCGGCACACCTTCGTCAATCAAGTCGGTAACTGGCCCACCACCGGGCGCGAAAGGTGCGGGGTCCCATCTCACCAGGCCGGTGACCTCGTAAGTGCCGCTCACGCCGACGACGCACCCCGGGGTTGCCGGCGCCGGCGGACCACATATCGTCCAAGTCCCTCCGCCGGTTACGGCACCGCTCGTGCCACGCCCCGGCCCTCCCGGCGCAACGAAGGTTCCAGAACCGGTGAGCGTGATCTGCGAACCGTCGTTCGCCCTTGCGGATGCAATGCCGCCCGCGCTCACCGTGGGTGGGGTCGTGGCGGGGTTGAAATGGATGATGTCCCACCGAACGTGCTGCGCCTGACCGTGCACCACTCGAAGACCGCCCGTGATTGCTAACACTGTCGCCAACGAAATGGCGCCGACTCGTTGGATCCATCTTGCTTTAGTTCGCATGACGTTCCTCCTCTCGATCATTGAGACACCAGCGCCGAAGACCCGCTCTATTTAGCACCAACCCTTGATCCTTTCAACCGCGAACTTCTCCGGACAAAGGTCAGATTGGCCGAGGACTAAAATCTCGGGTAGATGACCTGGATGGGAAAGTCGACGCATTCGGTGCTGAAGGTGAGTCGGGCGGCGTCGCGATGAAATCACGCAAAATCTCAGGCTAGACACAGCAGCTGAGCTTCGAGATGTCTCGCCGAAACGCTGTCGGGCGCCATGTTCGTGGGGATGCGCACCCACCCTGCGTCCGTTGTCTGTTGCGAATCGAACGCCAGCGAGCGGACGCTATTCATCGGGAAGTACGCCCGGCTCCCCTCCGGTCCGATGTTGAACGTTGCCGGTGCGACGCTCGACGCGGCAATCTGCCGATGGATCTGTTCGACGGCGGAGCTCGAA
>DASPXV010000217.1:0-6023 GCA_035637115.1 Vicinamibacterales bacterium | reverse complement strand
CCGCCCAGAATCAGAATGGTCTTCGAGTCGGCCACGGGTTTTCCGTCCTTCGCTAAAACACGAGCGTGCGATCCGCCCACTGCACCCAATTAGTGAGCTCCTCGAGCGTGCTCCGGCCCGAGGTTCTCGCGAAGACCCAGGCGGAGGGCCGCACCGGCGGGTTGCGCAGCGGTCATGCTCGTCGCCCCGCGCTGTGCTCATCACCCGCTTCCACGCGCCAGCCCTGGGCTCGCCATTCCGGCACGCCCTGTTCCATGCGGTGCGCGCGGAAGCCCTTCCGCCGCAAGAGATCAACCGCATCGAGTGCCATCACGCAGTACGGGCCGCGGCAATACGCGACGATGTCTTGTCCCTTGGGCAGATCGCGGAGGCGCTCTTTCAACTCACCGAGCGGAAGCGAGACCGCACCGGGGATGTGGCCGGCGAGGTACTCCTCGCGTGGGCGGACATCGATGACCGTCACGTCACCCGCACGCACGCGGCGCAGGAGTTCGTCGTCATCGACGGCTTCCAACGCGCCCCGTTCCTCCAGGTACCGCCGACTGACCTGTTCGATTTCCGCCAGACGGGATTCTGCGAGCGTCCGCAGGTGGAGGAAGAACGCGGCGACCTGCGGATCGGCCAAGCGATACGTGACGTGCAGGCCTGCTTTTTCGGCCTCCACGAGACGGGCGCGTCGCAACACCTGGAGGTGGTGCGAGGTGTTAGCGACGCTCTGGGCGATCTGGGCGGCCAGAGCCTCGACCGTGCGCGGTCCCTGGGACAGTAGGTCCAGGAGCTCGAGCCGGCCGGGACTGGCCGTGGCTTTGCCAATCCGAGCGATGTGCTCGTAGATGGCAGCCTTGAATCGCGCGCTGGATTTCTTCATAGGCTTGTCAAATATTCAAATGTGTATTTGAATATTGGCAGAGGGACACCGCCATGTCAAGTACGGCCCGTGAGGCGACGATCACCGTCTTCGGAGTTGCCGTGTTGCTGAACTACCCGTGGGAAATGGCCCAATCCGTCCTGTACGCGCCAATGGGGTCGGCGGCAGAGGCGAGCTGGCGCTGTTTCCTCGCAAGCCTCGGCGATGCGGCGATGATCCTCGTCCTGTTTGCGGTGGGCTGGGCGATCTACCGGGATGCGACGTGGTTCCGACGTCGGTCCGCCGGTCGTCTGGCCTACACGATCGGTATCGGCGTACTGTTCGGGCTTCTCGTTGAGTTATGGGGTCTCGCGGATGGGCGCTGGCAGTATGGTGAAAGCATGCCGCGCGTACCGATTCTCGAGATCGGAGTGGTACCGTTAGTGCAGATGCCGATCCTGGCGCCGCTCACGTTCTGGGCTACCGCGCGATGGATGAAAGTCCGTACCCCGCACGTTCCAAAGCCTCGCCGTTAAAGCGTTATGGGCTTCTACGAGAATCGAATCCTGCCGTACCTCGTCCACCTCTCGATGCGCCAAGAGACTTTCTCCGCATATCGCCGTCGAGTGGTGTCCCCCGCAAACGGCCGGGTGTTGGAGATCGGCATCGGCTCTGGCCTGAATCTCCCCTTCTATGCTGATGCTGCCATCCAAATCATCGGCCTGGATCCATCGGCCAAACTGCTCGCAATGGCGCGAGCGGGTCATCCCGGGACCGCCACGCGTCCGATCGAGTTGATCGAGGGTTCGGCGGAAACGATCCCGTTGGAGGACAAGAGCATCGACACCGTGGTGACCACCTGGACACTCTGCACGATCCCCGACGTGAATGCGGCCTTGAGAGAGATGCGACGCGTGCTCAAGCCCTCTGGAGCGCTCCTCTTTGTCGAGCATGGGCGGTCGCCGGACGAAAAGGTGAGACGCTGGCAAGATCGCCTCACGCCGGTGTGGAAGCGCCTCGGCGGCGGCTGTCATTTGAACCGCCCGATCCGCGAACTTCTCGAAGACTCTGGGTTCCGCACCGAGCTGTTCGAGACGGGATACATGAAAGGGCCGAAGCCGTTGACCTTCATGTACGAAGGACGAGCGCGCCCATGATAAGGGTCGGAGATCTCACCGAAGACAACCCGCGGGACCGCCTCTACTCAAAAACCGCCCCGCCCAGGAGGCCCAGGCCGAGCCCCCCAAAACGCGGGCGCTGGGCTCGTTCTCCGCAGAGCCTCAAACAGGGCAATGGAGAACGCGACCCCCAGAACGATGTTCACAAGGGAGAACGATTCCCCCACGACAAAGGCCGCTCTAGCGTCGGGATATCTCATGAGCGGTCCGTGGGGGCCCGCAGGTGCCGATGGCACGAACCTGAATAGTGTGACGGCTGTTAGGATGGTGAAGATAGGGATCAGCATATCGGCCGCCCACCCCATCGCAGAACGCTCTTCTCCTCGGTCATTGACTTTTCTCTTCGATCAGGACGTCATCGTATATAAGCGGGACCGAATCGTGTCGGACGGACACTGGCAACGTGCGGCGGCCGCGGACCCTCCACAGCCAATAGAACATCGCGCCAAACAGCAGCAGGATCGGCAGCGCGCGCATCGGTGCAGTCGTGAATGGCTCCGGAAGGATTTTCGCGACGCGCTCACGGATCGAGAAGAACGATCCGGCAGCGATGAACAGCGCGAAGCACATCCGCCACAAATGGCGCGCCAGGCGCGGCCCGCCGCGCGGCACGCCGAATCGCATGATGCGCACGTCGCCCGCCACCGCCAGGAGCAGGACGCTGGCGAGCAAGAAGGACATCACACCGATCGTGCGAAACGGGACGCCACCCGGGGAAAGGCCGGGGCTGTTGACGGCCTTGACGCCGCCCACGATCGAGAGGAGCGCGAGTGCGATCGCGATCGTCAGCGCCGCCGCATTGATGCGACGGGTCCATGGCGACACGGGGCGGACGGTCGTCAGCGCCGTGCCGGCAAAGTACGCGGCCATCAAGCCGCCGATCACATTCCCCAGGATCGCGGCGGTGGTGCCCATGACGAGCATGGCGCAGACGAATAGCAGCCCGCTGCGACGGTGGGCGGTCCCGCCCTTCTTCACCAACAGAGCCAGGGCGCCGAGAACAAGGGCGAGCCCGCCTGCGGCTACGTGGATTGGTAACAACATGAGGATTTAGATGCTTACAGCCTTGTACGTAGAGCGTCTACGCATTCCTCGGCTGGCCCCGTCGCAGACTCCACAGTCCGCGCGCCGAGAGGATGAAGGTGAAGCCCCCGAGCCCGCCGAGCGCCCAGAGTGTCCAGACGAAGAAGAAGCCGCCGGTGGACTTGGCGATCTCGCCATAATGTGCCCCCCTCATGTGGATGACGGGCATGCCTGCCGCGAACAACCCGACGAGCAGCATGATGACGTACCCCGATCGCCGTTCGGCGAGCACGAGCGTCCCGTACAGGAAGACCACGAGGACGAGCAGCGCAATGTTTGAGGGCTCGGCCTTCGATATCCCACGGACGATGTCGTCCGTAATGTGAAGCGTCAGCAAGAGGATCGAGAGCAGAGACGTGACGACCAGGATTGCGCTTTGCTTCATTCGAGGCATAGTGGCGGCACGCGTGCGCTCGAACAACCAGCTTGCGACGAAGAGCGGATTTTCGCGGACGAACGGCGGTTACATCTGCCGGAACAGATGCAGGTAGTTGCGGCTCACCGGCAGAACGTCGCCTCGACCCTTCAAGTGAATCTCCGCCGTTTCGTTGCCATGCCGTTTCACATGGCTGATCGCGCGCAGCTTCACGACGACGGACCGATGGACTTGCGCGAATTGCTCCGCATCAAGCTGCTCGAGCAGCTCCTTCAACGGCGTTCGCACCACCGCCTCGGCCGGTTTTCCTCCATCGCGCCAGGCGACGATGGTGTACTTCGCGTCGGAGCGAAGGTAATCGACGTCGTCGATCGCGATGAGGCGCACGGTTCTCCCCGCTTGCGCGCGAATCCATCGGAGCGCCTCGTTCTTGCCGCCGCCACTCTGCAGCTTTGCGAGCTGCTCGCTCAGTTGCCGCAATAGCTGCTCGGTGTTGATCGCCGGCCTCGACGTCTGCAGACGTTCCCTGAGACGGCTCACGGTTTCCGCGAGCCGCGCCCGTTCGACCGGCTTCAGCAGGTAATCGAGTGCGCCCTGCGCAAACGCCTGCACTGCGTAGTGATCGTACGCCGTGACGAACACGAGATGCGCGCGCCGGCCGATGTGGCTCGCGGCATCGACGCCGGAGAGTCCCGGCATGTGGACGTCGAGGAAGCAGATGTCGGGATGACGCTCGTCGAACAGCCTCACCGCCTCCCGTCCGTTCCGCGCCTCGGCCACAATCTCGAGCGCGGGCCACACGATCGCAAGTTGGCGCCGCAGCGCATCGCGCAGCAGCGGTTCATCGTCCGCGATCAACGCTGTCGCATGGCCGTTCATGGTCGTGCCGGCATATCGATTTCGACGACGGCGCCGCGGGGACCGTTGGGTGTCAGGCGCAGGTGCGCCGCATCGCCGAAGATCAGCTGCAGCCGTTCGCGCAGAGTCGTCAGCCCGGTCCCGAGACCATTCGCCGATTGATGAAGTCCGGCGCCAGTGTCGGTTACGCGGATCACACAGCGTGCACCACGTCGTGCGATGTCGATGTCGATCCGGCCTCCTTCTTCGCTGGGGTCGATCCCGTGTCGCACGGCATTCTCGACCAGCGTCAACAGGGTGGTCGGAGGACAGCGAACGTTCAGCGCCGACGGGTCGACATTCATCGCGTACTGGAGGCGATCGGGCATGCGCATCTGCATCAGCTCGAGATACGGTCGAACAAGCTGCAGCTCCCGCTCGATCGTCGCGGCGGACTCGTGGAGCAGCGGCACCGCCGCGCGCAGGTACGCGGTGAGGCTTCGCAGCACGACCGACGCATGCGGCGAGCCCGCATCGACGAGCGCCTGCACGTTCGCGAGTGTGTTGAAGAGGAAATGCGGCGCGACCTGCGCCTGCAGCAGATGTAATCGCGCATCGAGCGCCTGCCGCTCGAGCTCGCTGCGCTCGAGCGCGAACGTCAGCTTCTGATCGCGGGCAAACGCTTCCTTCTGCCGGACGATCGCGGCGAGCGCCGTCCACGGCGCGAGGAGGAGGCCGGCGAACGTCAGATGCGTCCACCCGTCCATGCGGGCGGGGTTCTCCCAGAAGGGCCGCGCGCCCTGGGGAGTGGACAGCATGTAGATCAGCAACGTCGTCACCGGCATGAAAACGCCGACCGCAACGACTTGCAGTGCCCATCGCTGGAGCCACGGCGGCAGGCTCCGTGGCCAGACCTCGAAGAATGCGAAGGCAGTCGTCGCCGACAGGCCGAGGATGATGGTGCGGAGGAAGAGTGAGGATGGAGAACTTCTCCATGTGGTCAGCATCAAGAGGCCGACGCCGATCGACATCGTCAGCGCGACGGCAACGCGCCGCGTTGTTTTCACGACGATGCCGGCCGACCTCGCGGTCGTCGCCAGTTCGGACATGACGTCGAGCATACTGCCGCCGCACATTCGCCGGCGATGAGGACGTCGGCGCGCAGAACATTCACTTCGCGCGAGTGGCGAGCGGCATCGAATCGTGCCGAACGAGCACCGGCAACGTGCTGCGGCCGCAGACTCTGCACAACCAATAGAACATCGCACCAAACGGCGCCAGGATCGGAAGCGCGCGTCACTCCGGCGCAGCCGCAAAGTGCCGCTGGGCAAACGCGCGGCCGGATCCGGTTTTCAGGTACCGCTCGAAACGGTTCGCTGCGTGTTCATCTGGGAACTCGAGAACCACGACGGGTAGCCAGGGGCCTGTGCGCTACCGTGTAGCCGCAGGGTCCTTCGTTGTGTCATCGCAGGCGTTCGTCGAAATCCTCCCTAATTCCCACGTAATGCCGCGACGGATCACTTTCGCTGCGGAGAATGTAGACGAACCGTCGACCGACCGATGCCTTTCATGACCGCGCGACGAGAGCAGGATCCGGGCCACCGTCATCACTAGAAGGTGGCGGTACGCGTCGGGAACTCCGAGTTGCTCGATGCGGCGGTCCGCCTTCGCGCCTTCGGCGCTTCGTCGAGACAGCCTTCGC
>DASPXV010000216.1:0-8777 GCA_035637115.1 Vicinamibacterales bacterium | reverse complement strand
AAGAATCACCCTGCCCGACAAGGATCACCCCTGCCCGACAAGGATCACCCCTGCCCGACAAGGATCACCCTGCCCGACAAGGATCACCCCTGCCCGACAAGGCTCACCGAAGCGGCGAGATCTGGACGGCCTCGAAGTCGACGAGCGACTGGTTGTAGTCGATGATGGCTCGGAGCTCGGACTGCTTGGCGCGCGCGAGGTCGCGCTGCGATTGCAGCAGCTCGAACGTGGTCGCGAGTCCGACCGAAAAACGCTTGTTGTCAGCATCGAGCCGCTCTTCCGCGAGCTCGCGGGCGCGGCGGGTCGCTTCAACGCGGCGCAGGTTCGTGTTGACGTTGCGTCCCACCTCGCGAACCGCCTGCGTGACACTGAGCTCGAGATTCGCCAGCGTCGTCTGCTCCTGCTGCTTCTGGATCTTTGCCTGCGCATAGGCTGCGTCCGCAATGCTCGTGCCGAGCGGATAGGACACGTTCACCGCGAAGCTCCACGTCTTGAAGTCGTTGCCGAAGACGTCGCGCAAGACGTCCGCGAAACTGCGCACACCCGCAGTGGTCCGGACGAGGGTGGGATCGTCCACCGAGACGGTGTTGTAATTGAACTGCGTACCTCCGAGCCCGGTCACGCCGTAGCGCGCCTGCAGGTCGACGGCGGGCAGTCTCTGATTGCGCGCGAACGCCATCGAAACGTCCGTGTTCTCCATCGACTTCCGGAACTCGCGCAGGTCGGTGCGGTTCTCCAGCGCATTCTTGATCGCCGCGTCGAGGTTGATCTCGCGCGGCGCCAGGTTCGGCTGCTCGCTCGGCGTGAAGCGCGCGCTCCAGAAACCCGGCTGCGTGGGGTTCATCACCAGCGCGCGGAGCTGATCCTCGGCGCTCTCGATGAGCGCCTGCTGAACGATCACCGCTTCCTCGTTGCTCGCGACTTCCGCTTTTGCCGTCACGATGTCGATTGGCGCCATCGTCCCGACCTCGACGCGCGTCTGGTTGTTCTTGAGCGAGGTGCGCGCGACGTCGAGCGACTGCTGCGCGACCTCGAGACCCGAGATGGCGCCGATCAGCTGGTAGTAGGCGGCGCGCACGCCGCGCGACGTCTGCGTGATCCGCTGCTGCAGCTGGATGTCGGCGATCGTCGCGTTGTTGCGGCTCTGGAGCAGCTGCTGCCGCAGCGAGTCTATCTTGAAGTTGCGCAGCAGCGGCTGTGTGTAGACGGCGACCAGGTTCGAGTTCAGCTGCGGGCTGAAGAGCGTGCGCGCCGCGTTGGACGTGGCGCGGGATCCGTCGAGCGAGACCTGGTAGTTGCCGCCGCCCCATTTCATGTTCTGCTGCACGCCGCCCGTCGTCACGAAGCTCGCATTCGTCACGATGTTGACGCCGGTGCCGGCCGATAGAAAGTCGCTCGGCGGGGCGGTCGCGCTGCGGCGGTTGAAGTTCGAAAACAGCGTCGGCGCGTACGCCGCGTCGGCGCGCGCGATCCCCAGCACCTGGATCTGCGGATTCAGCTTCTCGATCTGGATACCCAGGTTGTTCTCCAGGGCCATCCGCACGGCATCTTCAATCGACAGGGGCGTCCCCTGCACGGTGACGACGGGCGCGACGGGAGCAACCGTCGGCGGCTGCGTGGCCTGCGGCGTCTGTCCGAAAGCGGACAGCGGCATGCCGGAAGCGAACATGAGGGCCACGGCGCCCGAGACGGCCAGACGCGCGATCGAGGCCCGGATTTGCTGGTACAAACGCATTACAGTGCTCTCCACGGGGTTGGTTCGGAAGACTTTCGGCCTGGCTATAGCAAAAACCGCTGCCGGCCTGCTACGAGCCTGTCGAGTAGTCTTTTCTTGGACGGGCGGCGGCCCCATACGGTTCGCACGGGTGTGCTAATTTAGCGGCGAAACCGCGGGCGTCCAACCCCCGGTAACCATAGGTGACCAAAGCCCTTCAGCCAGACGACCTCATCACGCACTACTGCGTCATCCGGGTGCTGGGCGCCGGCGGCATGGGTGGGGTCTACCTGGCGCGGGATTCGACGCTCGACGGCGACATCGCGCTCAAGGTCCTGCCGCAGATGGGCCAAGACGACGAGCGAGTCCGACGATTCGTGCTCGAGGCCAAGTCTGCGTCTTCGCTGAACCGCCCCCACATCATCACGGTCTACGAGATCGGCAGGAACGCGATCTCACCGAAGGGCACGACGGTTCTGTCGCATCGGTTCATTCGAGGGCAGGAGGCGACGGCTTTCACTGGCTACGGTGCCGATCTCATCGGACACATCTACAGGGTCAACGTCGATGGCAACGACACCAAGCAATTGACGAAAGGGACTGGAGAAACGCTCGTCGCCGTCACGCCTGACGGCAAGAAGATTCTTTACATCACGCCCCAGGCAACCCGAACGGGCTCATGCTGTCGCCAAGCGACGGCTCGGGCACGGCGCAGCCGATCGCGACCGATTTCATCGATCAGGTGCTCTTCTCGCCTGACGGCAAACTGATGTCGTACAACCATCTCGACACCTCGCAGAAACAGGTCGGGCTGCAGCGCGCGGTGGTGACTTTTCGGGACGCCAAAGCCGTCGTGTCGTTTCCGGCCCAGGGACGCATTGGCTACCAGTTCACGGCCGATGGCAGCGCGCTGACGTACGTCCAACCACAGTCCGCCGCCGCGCCCGCAACCATCTTCAAGGTGCCTTTGCCGGGCGGCGCGCCACAAAAACTCGTAGAGATTCCCGATTCACGAGTGGACGTCGTCCGCTGGGCGGCCGAGAAAACCGCGATCATCGCGGCGTTCTCGCTGAAGAACCCGGTTTCCAATCTCTGGCGCTGGACAGCGGGTTCACCCAAGGTTGTGCCGCTGACGAATTTTCCCTCGGGGTTGATCTTCGAGTACGCCGCCTCGCAAGATGGGAAAACGATTTACTTCACGCAAGGCTCGAACAACCGCGACATCATCAAGATTACCGGTCTGGTTAAATAGGAAAGCTATGCATATCGGAAAGCGTCCCGCAGTTCTCATCGCTCTCTTTCTTTCTGGTCCGGCGCTACTCGCACAAGCGCCGGTCGCTAAAACCGAAAAGTTCCAGCTCACCGTCGACAGCATCATGCGCGGCCCCGACCTGGTCGGATACGCACCCGACAGCCTCCGATGGTCGGCGGATTCGCAGAAGCTGTACTTCGACTGGCGCAAGCCGGGGGAAGAAGAAGCGTCGACCTACTGGGTCGCGCGCACCGGCGGCACGCCGACGAAGCTGACGGACGAGCAGAAGAAGAACGTCCCACCCGCCAACGCCCGATGGGACAAGGCGCACAAGCGCGTGCTCTTCTCCGACCGCGGCGACATCGTGATGCTCGATGCGAGCGGAACGCGGCGCTGGATTACGAAGACGATCGCCGGCGAGAGCAGCCCACGGTGGGCGCGCAACGAGACCGCCGTCACGTACGTTCGCGAAGGAAACCTCTTCATCGTCCCGCTCGACGGGACCGGCATGCAGCAGCTGACGGACGTCGGTCCGAAGAAAACCGAGCCGCGTCTGACCGACAGCCAGAAGTTCATACGCGAAGAGGAAGAGAAGCTGCTCGAAGTAATCAAAGAGCAGAAGGAAAAGAAAAAGAAAGCGGAAGAGAAAGAAAAGCAGGAGAAGCTGCCCGTTCTCGAGCTCCAGGATCGCCAGACCGCCGCCGACCTGATGCTGTCGCCGGACGACACGCATGTGTTCGTGCTCGTGTCGGAGCGTCCCCTCGGCTCGCGCAATGTCATCGTCCCCAACTACGTTACCGAGACGGGCTACACCGAGGATATCCCCGGCCGCACGGCCGTCGGCGACACGCAGAATCGCACGCTCCTCGCGGTGCTGAACCTGAAGACAGGCAAGACGGCATGGGCTGACGGCAGCTTCGCCCCCGCTGTCGAGGACCCGGTGCCTGCCCCGCGCAAAGTCGAGGGGCCGGCCACGCCGACTGCGCCTGCCCCGAGCAAGGTCGAGGCGCCTGCCCCGAGCAAAGTCGAGGGGCCGGGCAAGAAAGCGGAACGCGAGATCCGCTGGTCGATGCCCGACGTGTCCGATGACGGCAAGCTCGCTGTCGCCGCGGCGCGATCCGCGGATAACAAGGACCGCTGGTATGTCGCGCTCGACGCCGAGACCGGCAAGACGCGTATCGTCGATACGCTGCACGATGACGCGTGGATTCGGGAGGCTGGCGGCGGCTTCGGGTCATCGGGTGTCGAGTTCCTGCCCGACAACAGGCGCGTGTGGTTCCTGTCGGAGCGCGACGGCTGGATGCATCTCTACACGCTCGACGTCAGCGACAGCAACGCGACGGCGAAGCAGCTGACGAGCGGCAAGTGGGAGATCACGAACGCCTCCCTCGCGCGCGACGAGAAGAAGTTCTACATCACGAGCACCGAAGAACATCCGGGCGAACGGCATCTCTACACCGTGCCGCTCGAAGGGGGCGCGCGCACCAGGATCACGTCGATGCCGGGCTCGAATGCCGCGGAAGTCTCGCCGGACGAGTCCACGCTCGGTCTCGTCTACTCCTACAGCACGAAGCCGCCCGAGGTGTACGTGATGCCGAACAACGCCGGCACGGCGGCGATGCAGGTGACGACGACGCCGACGGCGGAATGGCGGGCGTTCAACTGGATCGACCCAAAAGTGATCACGTTCAAGGCGCGCGACGGCGTGGACGTCTACGCCCGGCTGTTCACGCCCGAGATGATCGGCGCCAAGCGCGATCCCGCACATCCGGGTGTCGTGTTCGTCCATGGCGCGGGCTACGCGCAGAACGCGCACAAGTACTGGGCGAGCTACTTCCGCGAGTACATGTTTCACAACCTGCTGGCGTCGCGCGGCTATGTCGTTCTGGATGTGGACTATCGTGCGAGTTCCGGTTACGGCCGCGAGTGGCGCACCGCCATCTACCGGCACATGGGCGGGAAAGATCTCGAGGACATCGTCGATGGCGCGAAGTACATCGCGGCGAAGGAGCAGGTGAACCCGAAGCGCATCGGCCTGTATGGCGGCAGCTACGGCGGGTTCATCACACTGATGGCGATGTTCACCACGCCTGACGTCTTCGCGGCCGGCGCCGCGCTGCGTCCTGTCACCGACTGGGCGCACTACAACCACGGCTACACGTCGAACATCCTCAACATCCCGCAGAAGGATGCCGAGGCGTATCGCAAGAGTTCCCCCATCTACTTCGCCGAAGGGTTGAAAGGCGCGTTGCTGATCTGTCACGGCATGGTCGACACGAACGTCCTGTTCCAGGACTCCGTGCGGCTCGCGCAGCGCCTCATCGAGCTGCGCAAGGAGAACTGGGAGCTGGCGCCGTACCCGGTGGAGAACCACGGCTTCGAGCGCGCATCGAGCTGGGCCGACGAGTACAAGCGGATTCTCAAATTGTTCGAGGAGCATCTGCGCAACGGCCTAACGGCACCGCCGTCGAGGACGACGCCATGACGCGAGCGGAACGGAGCGGGGCATCGGGCCCCCGCAGTGGAGCGCGCGAGGGGGTCCGGGGGAAGCGCCCCGACGGGTTGGCGTTGGAGGGGCGATATTCCCCGGATGACAAATGACAGATAACGAAGTTCTTGATCTCTTCCGGCAGTCCGGTGCACTGCTCGAAGGGCACTTCAAGCTTTCGTCGGGGCTTCACAGCGATCGGTACCTGCAGAGCGCGCTCGTGCTGCAGCACCCTGACTTCGCCGAACAGTTGGGGCGTGCGCTTGCCGCGCGCCTCGAGCATCTGCAGCCGACCGTGATCCTCTCGCCCGCTCTTGGCGGCATCGTGATCGGGCAGGAAGTCGGCCGCGCGATGCACCTGCGCTCGATCTTCGCGGAACGGCAGGACGGCAAGCTGACGCTGCGTCGCGGCTTCACGCTCTCTCCATCCGATCGCGTCGTCGTCGTCGAGGACGTGATCACGACCGGGCTCTCGACACGCGAGACCATCGACGCCGCGGAAAGCACGGGCGCGCGCGTGATGGGGGTCGCGGCGATCGTCGATCGCGGCGCGGATCCCGGACGTCTGAAGATCCCACTGCAGGCGCTCGTGCGCATGGAAGTGCCGGCCTACCAGCCGGACGCGTGCCCCCTCTGTGCCAAGGGCATCCCGGTGATCAAGCCGGGGAGCCGTGCCTAGAAACATCAAGCTGACGATCGCCTACGACGGCACCGATTTCGTCGGCTGGCAGCGGCAGGGGAAAGGTGTATCGGTCCAGGGTCTGATCGAAGACGCGCTGAGCGCGATCGACGGCGCAGCCGTGAGGCTGCACGGCGCAGGACGGACGGACGCGGGCGCGCACGCGCTTGGACAGGTGGCCAGCGCGCGGATCGCGGCGCGCATCGAGGACTGGCAATTGTTACGGGCCTTGAACGCGCACCTGCCTAAATCCGTCCGCGTGGCCAGCGTCGAAACGATCGCGGACGATTTCCACGCGCGCTTCAGCGCGATCGGCAAGGCTTACGAGTACAGAATCTGGAACGGCCGGACCATTCCGCCGTTCATCCGCCATTACGCCTGGCACGTGATCGAGCCGTTGAACGTGGACGCGATGCGGGAGGCATCGCGCGCGATCCCCGGGGAGCACGATTTTGCCGGCTTCCGCAGCGCGCGCAGCGTGAACCACACGACCGTCCGCGAGATCACGAGCGCCGGATGGCGCACGCCAGAGGACTCATTGCTGGTGTTCGATATCGCCGGGAAGGGCTTTCTTCGGTACATGGTGCGCAGCCTGGTCGGCACATTGGTGGAGATAGGGCGCGGGCAGCGGCCCGCCAGTGACATGGCGCGCCTCCTCGCCGCTCCCGACCGCTCAGCTGCCGGAAGAACGGCACCCGCGCGCGGACTCTTCCTTGTCAAGGTCGAGTACTGACTTGTTAGAATGGGCGCTTAGTCCATGAGCCTCGAAGACGTCCTTGCGTCGCTCGCTCCCGGCTCGGCCGAAGAGGCGCTGGCGCGCCAGGTGCACTTCGATCGTCTGCCGGCGCACGTCGCCGTCATCATGGATGGCAACGGCCGCTGGGCGGCGCAGCGCCACCTGCCGCGGGTCGAGGGACATCGCGCCGGCATCGAATCGGTGCGGGAAACGGTGGAAGGTTCCGCGCGGCTCGGCATCCAGGTGCTCACGCTGTACGCGTTTTCCGTCGAGAACTGGAAGCGGCCGGCAGCGGAAGTCTCGACGCTCATGATGCTCCTCAAGCGCTACCTGCGCTCGGAGCTCAATACGCTCCTTCGCAACAACATCCGCTTCAAGGTCGTGGGGCGCGTCGAAGAGCTTGCGCGCGACATCCAGCGAGAGCTGCGCGATGCGGAACAGAAAACCGCGACCAACACCGGCATGCTGTTCAACATCGCGTTGAACTATGGCGGCCGCGCGGAGATTGTCGAAGCCGCGCGACGCATGGCGGCCGACGGCGTGCCCGCGGAACAGATTGACGAAGCCCGCTTCGCGTCGTATCTCTACACGGCCGGCCAGCCCGATCCCGACCTGCTCATTCGCACGAGCGGCGAGATGCGCGTCAGCAACTTCCTGCTCTGGCAGATCGCGTACGCGGAGATCTGGGTCACGGACACGCTCTGGCCGGACTTCCGCCAGCGCCACCTGCTCGAAGCGGTCGTCGCGTACCAGAAGCGCGATCGCCGCTACGGCGGCATCAAACAGCCGGCGGTTGCCGGGCGGTGACGCGGGTCCTCTCTGCGCTCGTTCTGCTCCCCGTCGTCATCGGGACCATCTTCTTCCTTCCGCCGTGGGGCACGTTTGTCCTCGCGTCCGTCGCGGCCCTGCTCGCGTTCCGGGAGTACTGCACGATCGCGCAGGCGCTCGAAGTCTCAGTGCCGCGGGTCCTTGGCGCCGTGGCTGTCCTCCTCGTGTGCTTCGCGATGTGGATGGCGGATCGTCCGTCGGACATGGCCAGCATGCAGGGCGATCCGCTGGTATTCCCGAACCTTGTGTACTTGGTGCTGATGGCGGGGCTGATCGTCGTCGGCGCGGTCTCGATTGGGCGCGGCCGCCCTGCGCCCGGCGTGCTCGCCGACGCCGCGGCCACGCTGTTTGCGGCGATCTACATCGGGCTTCCGCTGGGAGCGCTCGCCGCGGTGCGGGGCATCCTGGGGGCGTTCGCCGTCCGCAGCGACTTTCCGTGGCCCTTCGGCGACGGCCGCGCGGTTTTGATGGTACTGCTCGCCGTCATCGTCGTGAGCGACTCCGCGCAGTACTACACGGGGCGCGCGTTCGGCCGGCGGCCGTTGTCGCCGGCCATCAGTCCGAAAAAGACCGTCGAAGGGGCGATCGGCGGCGCCGTGTCCGGCACGCTCGCGATGGCGCTGGCCGGCCACTACGTCTTTCGCTCGCCAATGTGGATGCTGGCGCTGCTCGGCGCCGCCATCTCTCTGCTCGGCATCGTCGGCGACCTTTTCGAGTCGCTGCTGAAACGCAGCGCGGGCGTGAAGGATTCATCGCACCTGATTCCGGGACACGGCGGCGTGCTGGACCGGATCGACAGCTGGCTGTTCGCGGCGCCCGTCTACTACTTCTTTGTGCGCTTTCTTGCGTGAACCTCGAACCATGAGTCGCGAAAATGACGTTTACCACAGAGCTTCGAAGGACGGAGAGGACGCGCAGAGAATAGTAATCAACGTGATCTCTGTGCGTCCTCTGTGCCCTCTGTGCCTCGGCGGTGAACGTCACTCCGCGTCCTCCGCTCCCTGTATACAGTGATGAAAGGCATTGCCATCCTCGGCTCGACCGGGTCTATCGGCCAGAGCGCGCTCGCCGTAGTCGACG
>DASPXV010000215.1:0-11154 GCA_035637115.1 Vicinamibacterales bacterium | reverse complement strand
CGAGCAGGGACAGAAGCGCATCATCACGCCCTAGTGTCCCGTCCCAGTGGTGTCCCGTCCCAGTGGTTCGCGACATAACTCCCGGGCGCGGTATCCCGCCTCGCGGCGTTGCTCCTCGCTCAGATACTCCCGGTATCCTCGCTCGTCGCGCCTTGCGATCCGGGCGCCGCGCCCGGGACTTATGCCACGATCCACTGGGACGGGACGCTAGCGCGTGCGCATCACCTTTCTCGGCACGGGCACTTCGCAGGGCGTGCCGATGATCGGCTGCGACTGCGCGACCTGCCGGTCGGCCGATCCGCGCGACGCGCGCCTCCGTCCATCCATCTTCATCGAAACAGCTGCGACAAAGCTGCTCGTCGACGCCGGTCCCGATCTGCGCGCCCAGGCACTGCGGTACGGCCTGCGCCACCTCGACGCGATCCTGTTCACGCACGGCCACGCGGATCACATCCTCGGGCTTGACGACGTGCGGCGGTTCAACTGGATGATGAAGCGCGCGATGACGTGCTACGGCGACGTGCAGACGCTGGACGACATCCGCAAGACGTTCCACTACGTCTTCGATCCCGCGACGCCGAAAGGTGGAGGGCTGCCCGATCTCGAGCTCGCGCCGATCCATGGACCGCTGCGCATCGGCGATATCGACGTCCAGCCCGTGCCGCTCTGGCACGGGAAGCGATCGATCCTCGGCTTCCGGTTTGGCGGATTCGCATACCTGACGGACTGCAACCGGCTGGATGACGCGGCGTGGCCGCTGCTCGGCGGGCTCGAGGTCCTGGTCCTGGATGCGCTGCGCACGCGCCCGCACCCAACACATTTCTCCCTCGACGAAGCAACCGAGGTGGCCGCGCGTCTGGGTGCACGCCGCACGTTCTTCACACACATGTGTCACGATCTGCCGCACCAGTCCACGAACGCACGCCTGCCAGAGGGGATGGCGCTCGCGTACGATGGACTGATTCTGGACATGGCCGGTGATAGCGCACTTTCCTGAGGATCCGCCGCCGCGCTGGCACAATCCCGTGCTGGCGCTCGGCAACTTCGACGGGCTGCACCGCGGGCACGCGAAGATCATCGATCGCGTTCGCCGCCGTGCCGGCGAGCGTGGCGGCACGCCCGCGGCGATGACCTTTGATCCCCATCCGCCGCGCGTCATCCGCCCCGACAAGGCGCCGCCGCTGCTGATGACGACGGAGCAGCGGCTCGAGGCGCTGGGTCGCGCGGGCATGCAGGGCGTGGCCGTGGTCCGGTTTACGCATGAAATGTCCCTGTGGGATCCGGAAACATTCGTGCGCACCGTCCTCGCCGAATGGCTCCGCGTCGTCGAAGTCTGGGTCGGCGCGAATTTCCTGTTCGGCCACGATCGTGCGGGCAACTTCAGCGTGCTGCGGACGCTGGGTACACGGTACGGCTTTCGCGCGGAAAAGATTGACGCGGTTCGCTACAAGGACTTCGTGGTGAGCAGCACGCGCGTGCGGCGCCTGCTGTCTGAGGGTCGCGTGGACGAAGCGGGCGCGCTCCTCGGCCACCATTACTTCATCGACGGGACGGTGGTGCGCGGCGATGCGCGCGGGCGGGAGATCGGATTCCCGACCGCGAATCTCCAGACCGCGAACGAACTGCTGCCACCCGCGGGCGTCTATGCGACGACCGCCGCGATCGGCGGCATCGAGCATCCGTCGGTGACCAACATCGGCGTGCGTCCCACCTTTGGCGGCAGCGGTACCGTCCGCGTCGAGACGCACCTGCTGGACGGGGCGCGGGAGTTGTACGACGCGAAGCTGCGGCTGTCGTTCGTACAGCGCCTGCGCGACGAGCGCGCGTTTCCCGACGTGGACGCGCTGCGCGTGCAGATCGAAGCGGACTGCCGCGCCGCCCGCCGGCTGTTCGGCCGGATCTCGCTCTAGGATAGAATCGTCTAATGGCTGAGTCGCCGCGCCGCTTGGATCTGCGGCTCACTATTTCCGCGGATGCCCCGTACCGGGCCGTGGCGACCGAGCTGGTGGAGAAGTTCGCGGAGTACGTCGGAGCGACCGCCGCCCAGGCCAAGTCCCTGGCTCAGACCGTCGCGTCGGCGCTCGCGCCTGTCGCGGGCGCCCAGCCTGACAAGCCGATCGATCTGGAAGTCTCGGCAAAGGACCGCGAGCTTGTCGTCACCGCAAACGCGGGCAGAACGCGTGCGACCTGCCCCCTGCCGGATTGAGCCTTGCGTCTATACAACACCCTCAGCAGGCGCGAAGAAGAGTTCACCCCTTCGCAGGGCAAGACGGTGCGCATGTACACGTGCGGCCTCACGGTGTACGCACGCGGCCACATTGGCAACTTCCGCACATTCGTCGCGCTCGATGTGCTCCGCCGTGCGCTGGAGTTCGACGGCTATGCGGTCAAGCAGGTGCGCAACTACACCGACGTGGACGATCGCACGATCGCCGAATCGATGAAGGCGGGACAGCCGCTCCGCGAGTACACGCAGCAGTTCGTCGAAGCGTTCGAGAAGGATGCCGCGTCGCTCGGTCTCGAGCCCGTCGAGTACACGCCGCGCGCGACCGACCACATCGCCGCGATGGCGGGCATGATCCAGGCGCTCGAGCGGAACGGCCACACCTACGAGAGCGACGGGTCGATCTACTTCAAAATCGCGACCTTCCCCGAATACGGCAAGCTCGCGCGGCTCGATCATGCCGGAATCAAGAGCGGCGCGCGCGTGGACTCTGACAAGTACGACAAGGAGAACGCGCGCGATTTCGTGTTGTGGAAGGGGGCGCGGGAAGGGGAGCCGCACTGGGAGACCGGGCTGCCCTCGGGACGTCCCGGCTGGCACATCGAGTGTTCCGCAATGGCGGAGGAGCTGCTGGGGGACCTGCCGATCGACATCCACGGCGGCGGCGTGGATCTGATCTTCCCGCACCACGAAAACGAGATCGCGCAGGCGGAGGCGGCCACGAAACGGCAGTTCTCGCGCTTCTGGATGCACGTCGAGCACCTCATGATCGAGGAAGAGGAACGTACCGAGAAGATGTCGAAGTCTCTCGGCAACGTCTACAGCCTCGAGGACATCGTCGCGCAGGGCTTCCGGCCGTCGACGCTGCGCTATCTGTATCTCGGGACGCACTATCGCAAGCAGCTGAAGTTCTCGTGGAGCGGGATGGCGCAGGCGGAAGAGGGTCTGAAGCGCCTGACGGACTTCCTTGCGCGGCTCGACGCGCTTCCATCCGGCGCGGCAAATAGCGATACCACCGCGCGTTTAAAAGAGGCGTCCGCCGCATTCGCCGATTACGTGTGGGCAGATCTGAACGTCACGGCCGGTCTCGGCGTGGTGTTCGAGCTCGTACGCGCGCTCAATTCGAAAATCGACGGCGGCGAGCTGCGCGACGGCGACGCAGCGGCAATCCGCGAAGCCTTCGATCGGTTCGATCGCGTGCTCGGCATCCTGTCGCTGCGGCGTGCCGAAGACGAGCGCCCGCCCGTTCCGGTCGAAGAGATAGAACGACTCATCCAGTCGCGGCGCGCAGCGCGTGCGGCGCGCGACTTCGCCGAAGCAGATAAGATCAGGAAAGACCTCGAGGCACGCGGCATCCTGCTCGAAGACACTGCTGCCGGCACAAGGTGGAAAAGGAAGTAGCCAGTTGCCCGTAGCCAGTTCCCAGAAATCCGGAAACTGGCAACTGGCAACTGGCAACTGGCGACTGGCGACTGGAAACTGTTTTTATGAACGCACCAGACATCAAGACGACGCTGCCGGGCCCGAAAGCCAGGGCGGTCATCGACAGAGACGCGAAGTTCGTGTCGCCGTCCTACACGCGCGACTACCCGCTCGTCATCGCGCGCGGAGAAGGGGCGATCGTCGAGGACGTGGACGGAAACACCTTCATCGACTGCGCGGCCGGCATCGCAGTCAATTCCACAGGCGTGTCGCATCCGGAAGTGGTCAAGGCAATCTCGGAGCAGGCAGCGAAGTTCATTCACATGTCGGGAACGGACTTCTACTACGAGCCGCAGGTCCGTCTCGCCGAGGAGCTGTCGAGGGTTGTTCCAATCTCAGGCGACGTCCGCACGTTCTTCGGGAACTCGGGGACCGAGGCGACCGAAGCGGCGATCAAACTGTCGCGATACTTCACGAAGCGGCCGAACGTCATCGCATTTCTTGGATCGTTCCACGGGCGGTCGCTCGGATCCCTCGCGCTGACGTCGAGCAAGTCGGTTCAGCGCCGCGGCTTCGGTCCGTTGATGTCCGGCGTCTACCACGCGCCATATCCAGACACGTACCGCTTCAACGGCAGCGCCGACGCCTGCGCCGAAGCGTCGCTCTCGTTCATTCGCGACCAGATCATGGTCCACCTGTCGTCCCCGGACGAAGTCGCGGCGGTCGTCGTCGAACCTATCCAGGGGGAAGGTGGTTACATCGTCCCGCCGAAGGCGTTCCTGCAGGGGCTGCGCGAGCTGACGAGGCAGCACGGCATCATGCTGGTTCTCGACGAAGTGCAGTCTGGGATGGGACGCACCGGCAAGATGTTCGCGGCGGAGCATTTCGACGTCACCGGCGACGTGGTCAACATCGCGAAGGGGATTGCGTCCGGTCTTCCGCTCGGCATCACGTGCGCGCGCGCCGAGGTCATGAGCTGGCCACCGGGCGCGCACGCCAGCACGTTCGGGGGCAACCCCGTCTCATGCGCCGCCGCGCTCGTGACGATCCGCCTGCTGCGCGAGCAGTTCGTGCAGAACGCGGCCACGGTCGGCGAGCACCTGATGAACGGCCTCCGGGATCTCCAGGCGAAGCACCCGATCGTCGGCGACGTCCGCGGCCGCGGCCTGATGATCGGCGTGGAGCTCGTGCGCGATCAGAAAACGAAGGAGCGGGCGATCGACGAGCGCAATGCGCTCGTGCAGGCGATGTTCCGCCGCGGTGTGCTGATTCTGGGCGCCGGCCGGAATGCCGTCCGTTTCGCGCCGCCGCTCATGCTGACCAGAAGCCAGGCGGACGCCGTGCTCCGTATCTTCGACGAAGCGCTGACCGAAGTGACCCACGGTCACGCGGTCGCCGCCTCCGTCACGAAGGGCACCGCTTCGTAAATCATCTGGCTCGCCGCTTGCGATCCGCGGCGGCTGTGACTTTCCAACGACAACTTCTCGGTATCATCGGCGAAGAGCTCGCCGCTGTCGCACTCGCCGAGCGCGGGTACGCAATTCTTGAACGCCGCTACAAGACCGATCGTGGCGAAATCGACATCATCGCGGAAGATGGCTCGACGCTCGTCTTCGTGGAAGTGCGCGCGCGTATCGATAGCGAGTTCGGCACTGCGGCGGAGAGCGTCACGGACGCGAAAAAGCGCAAGGTGACCCGGATGGCGGTGGATTACCTGGCCAGTCACGACATCGCCAATCGTCCCTGCCGGTTCGACGTCGTCGCCATCGACCAGGCGTTGAGTGCGGCGCCGGAGATCACGATTTACCCGAACGCGTTCGACGGAACTTGAAAAAACCTGCAGAAACCTGATGATTTCCCGAAGACTCCGCTGCCACGGACAGGGCACTCTTGCGGCCGCAGGAGGGTGCCATGCGGATCAGGACGCCATATTCAGCCATTGCGGCGACTGTCCTTCTCGCGGTTGCGGTGGTTTCGTGTTCCGGAAAGGGAACCAAGACGCCATCGCCCATTTCGCCCACGCCGACGCCGACGCCAACTCCATCGGCGGTCCGGCTCGAGTTGAGCGTGCCCCCATCGATCGCACCGGGAACGTCCGTGCAGCTGAGCGTGAACGCAGTCAAGTCGGACAATTCCGTCGAGAACGTGACCGCTCGGGCGCAATGGTTCTCGTCGGATCCCCGCGTCATCGAGGTGGACTCGTCCGGCGTCGCCAAAGCGAATGCCTTCGGCGAAACCGTCATAACGGTTCGTTATCAGACGCTACGGGCAGCCGCTCAGACACTGGTCGTGCCGGCGGGGAGCTACCGGCTGAAGGGAACGGTGAAGGACAGCGGACTCGGTCTCAGTGGCGTAACGATCACGGTGATCACGGGTGTCGGGGAAGGATTGACGGCGACCACCGACGGCAACGGCGGCTACGCGCTATATGGAGTGCGCGGTCGAGTAGTTCTGCAGGCGAAGCGCGACGGTTACTTGAACGGGATCGAGGAACTGGACGTCACCGACAATCGCCTGTTCGACTTCGAAATGACGCTGGATCGCGACCGACCTGACGTGCGCGGCCGTTATGCGCTCACGGTCTCTCGGATGCCATGCGCTGGCGACCTGCCGAACGCGCGCACGTACGACGCGACCGTCGACCAGAACGGGCCGCGACTCGCCGTCACACTGTCGGGCGCGGATTTCATCATCACTCGCGGCCACGGCAATACTTTCACCGGGATTATGGATGGGCCCGATCGCGTCACGTTCTCGCTCGGCGCCGCATCCGTCTATTACTACTACTACTATTACGGCCAGTACGATCTGGTCGAGCGCATCAGCACGAACGCGTTGATCATCGACGGGAAAGTGACAGCGGCGATCTCGCCGAAAGGCATTACGGGCACGCTGAACGGGGACTTCCTGCTGGCGCAGGGAAACGCCGCGCCGTTTACGCGGATCGTGGCCCGCTGCAGCGGACCTTCCCACCGGTTCGAGATGACCCGGCGGTAGCGTGCACACATGCCTGCGCACCACGTACGGCTGATGCGTGTCGCTTGTCCGGCGGTCGCGGGAATCGCGCTGGTTATCGCGGCCGTGCTTGGGGAGTCGTCGTGGCGGGAAAAACCCGCCGCGGTGGTGATCATCACGCTCGACACGACTCGTGCCGATCGGCTCCCCGTCTACGGCTTCATGAATGCGCCGATGCCGAATCTCGAGCGACTCGCGCGCGAGGGCATCGTGTTCGATCGCGCGACATCTGTCGCGCCGCTCACATTACCCGCACACTGCAGCCTGTTCACCGGGCTGTTCCCTCCCGCGCACGGTGTTCGCGACAATGCCGGCCGCCCGCTGGCGGAAGACCAGACAACGCTGGCGGAGATCCTGCGGGCACAGGGGTTTCGAACCGGCGCCTTCGTCGGCTCCGTAGTGCTCGACGCGGAGCGGGGACTCGCGCAAGGTTTCGATCACTACAGTGGTGTGCCCGGTGGCGAACCGCCGATACGAGGCTTCGACGCGCGGCGCCGCCGCGCTGACGCCGTCATCACTGACGCGCTGCACTGGATCGAGGCGCGCGACGACACGCCGTTCTTTGCCTGGGTGCACCTTTACGATGCGCACAAGCCGTACGCCACTCAGGAGCCGTTCCGCTCGAAATACTCGGATCCGTACATCGCTGAAATCGCATTCGCCGACTCGCAGATCGGGCGTTTGCTCGAGACACTCGAACGCCGGAAGATCCTGGACCGGACGATCGTCGTCGTCGCTGGCGATCACGGGGAAGCACTGGGCGAGCACGGCGAGCGCGACCACGGCATTTTCGTTTACGAGAGCGTCCTGCACGTTCCGCTTATCCTCCGCGCGCCGAGCGTTGCGCCTCGACGCGTGCCTGGCGTCGTCAGGCTCGTCGACGTCATGCCGACCGTCCTCGATCTCCTTGGTTTCTCCCATCCGAAACTCGATGGTGTGAGCCTGGTTGACATGATGCGCGGCGAAACGCAGCAGCCCGAGCTCGACGCCTATTCCGAATCGCAGTACCCGCTCCGGTTCGGGTGGAGCCCTCTTCGCGCGCTGCGCGCGGGTCGCTACAAGTTGATTGAAGCGCCTCGCCCGGAGCTTTACGATCTGGAGCGCGATCCATTCGAACAACAGAATATCTACGAGGAGCGGCGCACGCTCGCGGCGGCAATGACGCGACAACTTGAGCTGGTGGATCACTCAGGGAGCGCCCACGACGATGGACCGGATGACGCGCCGAGCGCGGAATGGCAGCAACGATTAGCGTCGCTGGGCTACGTTGGAGCGACTGTGTCTCGCGATGTGGCAAATCGTCGCGATCTTCCGGACCCGAAGGACTGCGTCGGTGCAGTCGCCGGTGCGTTGCCGCCTCAGTGCGGACCACAAACGGGGCGCTCCCGGTACGAAGCACGGCGCTGACATTCGAACGCGTTCGACGCGACTTGAAGGTATGCTGCGCCGATGATGACGCGCAGGGACTTTTTCATTTGCGTCGCGGGCGCTGGCGTTCTGGTCGTCGCTCGACGAGCATCCGCCGCCGAGGCCATGTTCGTCTCACTGAACGGCGCGCTCGTGGCGGGGAAGAACGTCGGCTGGCCGGCGATCGCCCGCCTGGCAGCGCAGGTTGGTTACGCGGGCGTGGATTGGAGCCTCGAGCCGGCTGAGGCCGCGGGTCTCGAGGTGACGAAAGCGCTGTTCGCGGAGCTGAAAATCAAACCGGCGATCGCGAACCTGCCGATGGCGAGGCCGCTTCCGTTCGGCGGCGAGCCGGCGGCGTTCCAGGATGCTCTCGCTAAGCTCGCCGATCACGCCGCGTTCAGCGCCGCTGTCGGATGCAAGACGATGATGGTCGTCCTGCCAGCGTCAGGCCCGCTGCCGAAGGACGAGTATCGGAAGATCGTGCGAGATCGGATTGCTGCCGTTGCCGACGTCCTGCGCAAGTCGGACGTCCGCCTCGGACTCGAGTTTCTCGGCATCCTGCAATTCCGGCAGGGACCCGCCGGCGCGCCGTCGCATCCGTTCATCTGGACACTGCCCGAGACTGCGGCGCTCGCCGCTGACTGCGGCCCGAACATTGGCGTGATTCTCGACGCCTGGCACTGGCATCATTCCGGCGGAACCACCAGCGAGATCGCCGCAACGGATCGGTCGCGCATTGTGCACATACATGTGTCGGATGCGAAACCGATGGCGCCCGAGGCCGTGCGCGACAACATGCGCCTCATGCCGGGCGAAGGGATCATCGATCTCGTCGGATTCTTCCGCGCGCTGAAGACGATCGGCTACACCGGCGGCGTCAGCCCCGAACCGCTCGGGCGCGTACCCGCCGACATGTCCGCCGAGGACGCCGCACGCCTCGGTCTCGAAACGACGCTCGCGGTGATGAAGAAAGCCGGAGTCGCCTGACGTCATTCGTCGGCTTCGCACCGTCTGATCCCTCCGCTGTATGTTCTGTGCGCAGCGTTTTTCGGATCCCTGCGCGGCCTGCTGCGCAGGGATTGCTTCGCGAAGCATCCGCCGGCGATCACGCGCGCATTCATTCCGAAGCAACTGAGGCGTCGATCGACGGGCGCGACACTCAGAAAGGCGCGCGGCAGAGGAGCCCTTGGGGTCAGGTCTGTAGATCGCCCTGCAGCGGGGTCAGGTCGATGGACTGAGACGCACGCGGTCCGATCAACCTGTGCGTGGCCGGCTTGATTGTTCTCACAAAGTTCCCAACGAGAAGTATCCGTGTGGAACCAGGTGCGTCAGGGCCAGGTCACCATCTCGATTTCCGTCGCCCCGGCGGCAGACAGGCTCTCCCGTACGCGAGCGATGTGTGGCGCAGCGATATGGACGCCCAGCAGCACGGCGCCTCGTGCGACTTCGCGTTGCAGCGCTTCGGCGCGTTCGTGTGGCAGACCGGCGGACGTCAGGACCGATGCAAGACTGCCGGCCACATGTCCGGCCATTTCCCCAAGCTCCGCTGCGAGCGGCCCCGCCGCAACAATTGGCCCGATCCCTGGCATCACCAGGGCGACTGTGGCCAGCACGCGGCCACCCAGCTCTCCCAACCGTGCCGCCGGCCGTGAATCTTCGAGGTCTACTCCGGCCGTCGCATCCATCCGGTCGGCAAGCGCCTGCGCGTCCGCATGAGTGTGTGCGACGACCGACATGGATTCCCTGCCTATCCCGAGAGCATGAAGCGCATCCGCGGCGTCGGCGGCCATGGACTGAGTCGAAAACAGTGCGAGAACGAGCGGATGGGACACGCGAATCATCTTACGACGAGAAGCAAGCGAGTGCCTGTCGGGACGTTGGTTATGCCGTCTCAGATTTAGAGTGTCGGCTTTTATTGAGCCTCTGCTTCATACACATCTCTCCACTGAAAGAGAGGCGTTATACGCGTACCGAGCCGGGCAATCAATTAGCCGATCGGCGTACGACGATCGGCGTACGTGACGGCGCTCACGGCCCGGGGCCGATTTGAACCGGGAATGGCGCCCCGACGGCGATACCCGGCTGCGATGCGGCCGACGAATACCGGACTCTGTGTCGCGAACTACGGCACCGGGCCGTCCCCGCGTGCTTCAACGGAATGGCCGCAGAGGATCACGCGATGTCCTCCGACGGCGGCATACGCGGCAGATTTCGGACTATCGAATCCCAAACGTCGCTGTGCCTATCACGAGTCCGTCGATGGAGATCGACACCGCATACGTTCCCGTGCTGAGTGCGTCTGTCCCCAGGTTATAGACGTACTGGCAGGATCCCACGTCGATGCGGAAGCTCGCGCCAACGTCGGCGGGCATCAGATACGCGCCGTCGTCGAGCGGGCCCGTCGCCGGACCCGCCGTCTGCACAAGTGAAATCGCGGCTGGCGGCAGCTGGCATGTCGGGCTGCCGTTGTAGCTCAGCGCGAACTTCACGGGCACGACGCCGCGATTCGCGCTGAACGTCGTCGTGCCGTCGACCTTGATTGGCTGTTGAATGCCAGCCGTATACGGAGACGGCACCCGCTCGTATGCACCGACGTCGCATGCGGCGCCCTGGGGGCGCGTCACGCCGCGTTGGTCGCTAACGGCACAAGCCTCCAGCGGCACCGAATCAACAACAGCGCTCGTGCTGAGGAGCTGTATCGTCTCGGTCGCGCCGCCGTTATTCTGCAAGCCGCTCGGGCTCAGGCCCGCCGACGTCTCGTTGAGATCGCCGGGGCCAGTGAGCACAGACGAGCACGATGCGTCATCAGAAATGTTGTACCCGTCTGAGACGATGCGGCCGCCCAGGATGTTGGTGTAGTAACAATTCGGTCCTGTTGGACCCTTCGCCAGGATCGTCCGGCTCAGCGTCGTCGGTCCATACAAGCTGGTAATGCTGCCGCCGCTGGGGAACGAAGAATTGCCCGCGATCGTGCTGTTGTCGATTCTGACAGTGCCGATCACATTGTAAATGCCACCGCCACCGAAGCAACCGCAGTCGTCCGCCGCGCGCTTCGACGAACAGGAGTTGTTGGCCACGGTGCTGTT
>DASPXV010000214.1:0-9918 GCA_035637115.1 Vicinamibacterales bacterium | reverse complement strand
ACGCTGGTCTGGCGCGACGTCTCCGGTGCGATGACGGTGTTCGGCCATGAACGAAACCAGCGCAATTGTCCAGTGCCCGGGGTCCTGCCCGCGCTCGATCTGACGCTGGCGCCCGACCAGCTGCAGTTCGTGACCGTGCTCAACGGCCTGGCGATGCGCAACGCGGACGACGAGTGGCTCGGCGGCGCGCAGGGGTTCAGCGTGACGTGGACCGGCGCCCTGCTCGTGGACCGCGAGGGCACGTACGAGTTCAGCGCCGGTGGTCCGACGCCCGAGGGCGAAAAGCCAGATCCGAGCATCTGCGAGCACCAGCGGTGGCGGGTGATATTGGAGCGCGGCCAGCGCACCTGGATCCTACTGCAACATCAGTGGCACGCAGAGCACGCCGAGCCATCATCGTCCGTGCACCTTCTCCCGGGCGTCTACGAGTTGACGATCTGGTTCAATCAGCACGGCCCCGCATTTCATAGTGACGACGAGGCGTGCCCGCAGCACACGGGGTTCCAGATCAAGTACTCCGGTCCCGATACCGAAGAGAAACTGATCGCGCTGCCGCACGAGCGGCTGTTCCGCGTCTTGAAGGACGGCACGCTCGGTGAGGGCATCTCCGGCCTGTCGACCGTGGCGACCGCGTTCCTGAACGAGCACTACACGAGCTCGCTGCGGGACATCCGCCGCACGTATGAGCGCGCGTTCAAGGCGCTGCTCTTCGTACACCGTTTCGCGCTATCAGCGAAGCGATCCCCGGAACGTCGGTCCGAGCTGGGCTACATGCTGACGCAGAAGGAGAAGTTCGCCGGCCGCGCCTTCTATCGCAGTGGCGGCAACTTCGTCATGCACGCCGCGGACTTCGATTTCGACTTGCTGCCATTGCGCGACGACTATCACGAGCCGAGCGCGGCACAGGACGCTCGCGTTCAGCCGTCGCTGCAGCGGATGCAGGCGCTGTTCGATTGGTGGGAGCGGACGTTCGACTACACGCGCATGCGCGACGACGTGGCCGATCGGACGAAGCGCGAGGTGTGGCTGCTGTTCGACGAAGCGAACGAAAAGCAGCCCGCGCATCCCGCGTATCTGCTGCGTCACATGGGAATCGACGCGCGCCACTGGCAGCTCGACGTGCACTATTTCCAGTCGCAGGGCACGCCGGTGTACGCCCTGACGAGCGACGACATGGAAGACGAGCGCTGGGTCCTGCGCGCCTGGCATGCCGACGAGTGGATCCGCCGCCTGCTGCACTACTTCTGCGGCAAGGACATCAGGGAGGCGAGGCCCGATCTGTGGGCGTCCGACGATCCGAGCGCTGTCGTACCCGGACTCTGGATCGATGGCAACCCGAATCCTACCGGCAACGCGAATCTGTTCCACTACCTGCTCGATGGACTTATCGAGAGCGGGGAGCCGCGCCGCTACGCGGATGTGCAGCGGCTCAACGACTGTCTGCGGGAGCGCGGCCGGGACGCGCTGCTGGCGTACCTCTGTGCACCGAATCACGTGGCGCTGCCGTGGGGCGGATTCGCGGAGACGCCGAACGATCTGAGCAGCCTGCTGCTTCTCGACGTCGAGGCTGGTGTCTGCGAGCGTGCCAGCCGCATCGAGGAAGCAATCACCGCGGTCCAAAGCCTCGTGCGCCGGGCGCGTCTCGGTCTGGAGCCCGGATGGACGGTCAGCTATGGGTTCGCCCACCTGTGGGACCGCCGCTTCAAGAGCTATAAGGTCTGGGAAGCGTGCAAGTGCCGCGAGCTGTACAAGGAGAACTGGATCGACTGGGATCAGCTCAAGGAAGCGCAGAAGGTCGAATCGTTCCGCTTCCTCGAATCGGAGCTGCGGCGGGCGACGGTGACGATCGCGGCTCCAGGCGGACTGGAGTACTGGCCGGATCCGAAACTGCCGCGCGATTGCGCGCTGACGCGGCTCCAGGATCGCGATCCCTCGTCGCTCCTCCAGCTTGCGCCTCCCCGCGAGGGGCTGGGGCTGCTTGGCACGCCGGAGCGAGACGCGCGGCCGTCGTGGCTGGCGCCGCTAGCGGATATGCAGGCGCCGCCAACCGACGTCGGTGTGGTGGCTGGGATCGCAGCCGTCGCACCGCCGGCAAATGCAGCGAGTCCGTCCGGCCCGCTGCCGTTCTGGATCGAGGCGGCGATACGGCTCGGCGTGCGGTTCTATCGGATCGCGGCCGGCGGCGTGCCGCCCGCGTCGGTCCACTTCGAGCCGCACGGACGGCATGAGAAGGCGGGATGCTGTGCTGAATGTGGATGCGGTCATCCCGCGATAGTCGACGAGTACTATTTCTGGCTGCTCGACGCGCGATTCTTCCAGGCAGTCAACGAGACCGATTCGCCGTCCTTCACGATTTTCGAACAGGACGACTACTACGATCCTTTCACGCAACAGTCCACACTGTGGCACGACCGGGCGCAGCAGCCCGGGCTACTCGAGTGGAGATCCTCGCCGATCGTGCGGCTGGGGTGGTGCCGCGTGCACAACGGTGAGTTCAAGCAGCCGCGCCGCTCGTACGCCGGCGTCCAGGTGATGTCGGGCGGCGCAATGCCCGACCTCACATTCCTCGGGCGCGTCGCGGACTCGCTCATGTTTCAAGTGTCGAACGGGGTCGTGCCGACCGGGTACAACGGAACCGACGCACCCGGCTTCCGTTACGACCTCGCCGCGGATACAGCGGTCGTCCTGCCGCTCGTGGAGGACCCGACGCCGGCGGCGAGCACATTCCCCGGCGGCCTGCCCGCGTATCCCTACTTCGCCTACGTCGATCCGGGCGCGTCGCTCTTCCCGAAGACCCTCTACAGTCCCGCGCTCGCTATTGCGTGCGCCCTGCGTGCGCGGTGCCGGTTCGAAACGGCGCTCAAGTGGTACGCGCTCGTGTTCAACCCGCTCGAGCGGGACGACACATGGATCTATTGCCCGCCGCGTACGCAAATTCCGGAGGGCGGCGGCGAACCAACCGGCGTTGTCGTGCTCGTGCATGACACGGCCGCTGCCCCTAGTCACGCGACCGTCGCCGGCGTACCTGCGGACGTGCCCGCACACGAGACACCGTCGCACGGCCAACCGAGTGTCGTCGTCCAGGACTCCGCGTGCTGCGACAGCACCGACGTGTCGGACGCCATCGCGCTGAATCGCTCCGTGCTGCTGCACTACCTCGAAACCATGCTGGAGTGGGGCGACGCACTCATGCGCTGCCACTCGCCGGAAGTGTTCCAGCAAGCGCGGGTGATTTACGACACCATGGCGATGATCCTCGGCCCGCTTCCCCACGCGGTGATCGCCACGCCTCCAGCGACGCCGCAGACGGTGTCGACCTTCACGCCGCTCTTCGCGCCGCTCAACCCGCGGCTACTCGCTTTCTACACCCACACACAGGAACGACTCGGGCTGATCCGTCACTGCCTGAATTCGTACCGGCTCCGCAACGGCCGTCCCAACATCGACATGCCCTACTGGGGAGCGGACGCCTGCTGCGGCTGCGAGACGCCAGAGTTCTGTACGGATGGGTGCCACTGGCCGTGCCCCGACGAATGCTGCCACCTGCCGAGTCCGTATCGTTTCGTGTTCCTGCTGCAGAAGGCGCAGGAGCTGGCCATGCAGGTCCGCGAGTTCGGCGCCGCGCTACTGGCGGCGTTCGAAAAGGGAGACGCCGAATACCTGGCGTCGCTTCGCGCGGGCCACGAGCGCGAGCTGCTGAACCTGACGCTGTCGATCAGAAAGGACCAGTGGCGGGACGCCGACTGGCAGCGGCAGGCGCTGCTGAAGACCAAAGAGGTGGCGCAGACCAACCGCCGGTACTACGCCACGCTCATTCAGAATGGCCTGAACACCGGCGAGCTGCAATATCAGAGTCTGACAGGCGTGTCGCTCACTACACACGCGGCGGCCAACACCATCGAAGCCGTCGCGGAGGCGATGGATCTCATCCCGGACCTCTTCGTCGGATTCCCCTGCAACGAGACATGGCTGCCGCTGGGCACCAAGCTCGCGGGAATGTTCAAGACGATCGCGCGCATCACGCATTCGGTCGGAGACATCGCAGCGCAGACCGCCGGACTCGATCTCACGGAGGCCGGCTGGGCGCGCCGGCTCGAGGAGTGGATTCATCAAGTCGAGGTCCTCGACATCGAGATTCACGGCCTCGAGCGCCAGATTCTCGGGTCCGAGCGGCGCCGCAACATCGCGCTGCAGGAACTCAACAATCATCAGCGGCAGATCGAACAGTCGAAGGAGGTGCAGGACTTCCTGCGCGACAAGTTCACGAACCACGAGCTGTATCTGTTCCTGCAGAAAGAGACGGCGGCGTTGCATTACCGGATGTACGAGCTGGCGCTGCATGCGGCGCGTCAGGCCGAAGTCGCCTTCAACTTCGAGCGCGGGTTTACGAAACGCACGTTCATTCCGTGCGAATCGTGGGACACGCTCCACGAAGGGCTGCTGGCCGGCGACCGGCTCCAGCTGGCGCTGCGCACGATGGAGAAGGCGTACCTCGACGCCAACGTGCGTGAGTACGAGCTGAACAGGCACATCTCGCTGCGGCTGCACTTCCCGCTGCAGTTCCTTCAGCTGAAAACGACCGGCGCGTGCGAGATCCAGATCCCGGAATGGCTGTTCGACCTGGACTACCCGGGACAGTTCATGCGCCGCATCAAAAACGTGATGCTGACGATCCCGACGGTCACGGGGCCGTATACGGGCGTCCATTGCCGTCTCACGCTGCTCAGCAGTCAGGTGCGCGTGGATCCGTCGTTGACGTGTCCTCCGGCCAAGTGCTGTGGCAAATGCGAGTGCGAGAACGAATACGAAACCTGCCATTGCGATCCGCGGATCGTCAGGCAGTACGGCGCCCGGGAGGCAATTGCGACGTCGAGCGGGCAGAACGACAGCGGCCTGTTCGAGCTCTCGTTCCGCGACGAGCGCTATCTGCCGTTCGAGTTCCTGGGCGCGGTCAGCCGCTGGCGCATCGAGCTGCCGCGCGACAACAACTTCTTCGACATGGACACGCTGACGGACGTGGTGTTCAGCCTGAACTACACCGCCCGGGAAGGAGGCGACGTGCTGAGCGCCGCCGCCAACGAAGCGGCGCAGTGTCACGTGCGCCACGGCTGGTCGCTGTTCGACGTGCGCAACGAGTTCCCGGACGCGTGGCACGTGTTCCAGTCGGGGACCCGCCGCGATCGCGAATGTGACCGGCTCCTCACGCTGTCACTGTCGCGCCGGCTGTTTCCGTTCCTGCCCTGCGACCGCGGACTCATGATCGTGCGCTTCGGCATCCTGTTCGAGACCCGGGAGGCGCGCGAATACGCCTGCTGCCAGGGCGAATACATCTGCTGTGGCAGCCCCCGCGCGGATGCCCGCCCGTGCCGCTGCGGATGCGAGCCGCACTTGCGCCACTGCGACGCGTACTCCTGCACCGACTGCCAGGCGAACTGCTGCTGCGAGTGCATTCCGAACTGCCATGTGGTCGAGTTCACCCCGCATACGCACCACCATGCGCATCCCGGCGAGTGCGAGTGCGACAACATCGACGTCCGGTGCGTCGCGAGCGACGCGTGGCCCGGACTGTATTACGGCGTCGTGGACTACACGGTCGGACCGCTGCACGACGATCATCGCCGCGAGGTGACGCTCGAGTTCCCGCCGAGTGTCGGCGAGGTCCTCCGGCTGTACGTGCTGTGCTACTACGAAGCCGTTCCGGCGGTCTGCGATCCGCCGGCGCGGCGACACCACCCTCACATGAAGCCCGCACCGCTGCCGTCGTCCGCTGACTACGCCCGCGGCAGCCATCCATGAAGAAGGCGTGATGGCGAACGGCAGTCCCGAATCCGGCGGCCAGGCGGCCGCGCGCGGCAGCGCTCCGTCCATCTCGATTCCGAAGTCGGGCGGCGCCGTGCGCGATCTCGGCGAGAAGTTTGAAGTCAACGCGGTGAACGGCACCAGCTCGCTCTCGGTGCCGATTCCGGTGGACGGCGGACGGGCGGGGATGAAACCGACACTGACGCTCGCTTACAACGCAGCGTCCGGGAACGGTCCGTTCGGGCTCGGCTGGGATCTGTCGCTGCCCGAGATCACGCGAAAAACGGATAAGGGAATCCCGCGGTACGACGACGCGGGCGAGTCCGACACCTTCATCCTGTCCGGCGTCGAGGATCTCGTCCGTGTCCTCGTCTACGATGGGCACGACTGGCGTCCCGAGTGGTTCGATCGCAGCGTCGACGGCGTCGAGTACCGCGTGCAGCGATACCGGCCGCGCATCGAAGGCCTGTTCGCCCGGATTGAGCGGTGGACGAACCGCGCCACCGGCGACGTTCACTGGCGGTCGACCACGTCCGAGAACGTGACATCGATTTATGGGCGGACGGCTAACAGCCGCATCAGCGATCCCGACGATCCGTCGCGGTGTTTTCGCTGGCTGATCTGCGAATCGTATGACGACACGGGCAACGCGATCGCGTTCGAGTACAAACGTGAGAACAGTGACGGCGTGGACGTCGCTGCTGCCCACGAAGCGAACCGCTCCGAGCGCGACCGCTCGGCGAACCGGTATTTAAAGCGGATTCGTTACGGAAATCTTGCGCCGACATGGGACCGGATCCCACCGTCGGACTGGATGTTCGAGGTCGTGCTCGACTACGGCGAGCACTCTCCCGACGCGCCCCGGCCCGCCGAAGAGCGCGAGTGGATTTGCCGGCACGACGCCTTTTCGTCGTACCGGTCATCATTCGAGGTGAGGACGTACCGGCTCTGCCAGCGGATCCTCATCTTCCATCACTTCCCCAACGAAGCGCGTGTTGGTGCGGACTGCCTCGTGCGCTCGATGGATCTCGCATATCGCGGCGACGCACAACGAGGTGAGGCGCTCGGCTCGTTCCTGGCGTCGATCACCGAGCGCGGGTACGCCAGACGACCGGAGGGCGACTACATCGCGCGCGCAATTCCTCCGCTCGATCTCCAGTACACCGAGGCGAGGATTCACGACCAGATTCAGGACGTGGATATCGAGAGCGTGGAGAATCTGCCGAGCGGCGCACGCGCCGGCTACATCTGGAGCGATCTGGACGGTGAGGGGCTCTCGGGGATCCTCAGCCAGCAGGCCGACGCGTGGTTCTACAAGCCGAACATCGGGAACGCGCGCTTCGGTCGCGTGCAGGTAGTCTCGCCCGTGCCGTCGATGGCAGCGCTCGAGTCGGGCAGGCAGCAACTGATGGACGTCGACAGCGACGGCCGGATTGAGCTTGTGTCGCTCAATCCGCGTATCGCCGGCTACTACGAGCGTGGCGATCCCGGGTGGGCCTCGTTCCAGACATTTCACGCGACCCCGCAGATCGACTGGACCGATCCGAACCTCCGCTGGATCGATCTCGATGGCGACGGGCTCAGCGACGTGCTGATCACGGAGGACTACGCCTTCATATGGTACCGCAGCCTGGGCACGGAGGGTTTCAGCGCGGGTCGGCGCGTGTTCCAGCCCTCGCTCGACGAGCGGCAGGGTCCACGACTGGTGTTCTCCGATGCCGACCGGTCCATCTATCTCGCCGACATGTCAGGTGACGGCTTGAGCGATTTGGTACGCATCCGGAACGGCGAGGTCTGCTATTGGCCGAATCTCGGATACGGCCGCTTCGGGTCGAAGATCACGATGGATCGGGCGCCCCGCTTCGACATGCTCGATCTGTTCGATCAGTCGCGCGTCCGGCTCGCCGACATCGACGGGTCGGGAACCACCGACATCATCTATCTCGGCCGCGGCGGAGCGTTCCTGTTCTTCAACGAACTGGGGAACCGGTGGACCGATGCCCGACAACTGCCGATGATACCCGAGACGCACAACATTGCCGATGTGTCCGCGGTCGACCTCTTTGGCAATGCCACTACCTGCCTGGTCTGGTCGTCGTCGGAGCCGAGCGCCGCCGCGCGGCCGATGCGGTACATCGACCTGATGGGCGGCACGAAACCACACCTGCTCGCTCGCATCGACAACAATCTCGGCGCTGAACGCCGCCTTCACTACGCCTCGTCGACGCGGTTCTATCTAGCGGATCGACGGGTCGGCCGGCCGTGGATCACGCGTCTGCCGTTTCCCGTGCAGGTCGTCGAACGGCAGATTCTATACGACCGCGTCAGCCGCAACCAGTCGCAGACGCGGTACCGGTATCACCACGGATTCTATGACGGCGTCGAGCGCGAGTTCCGCGGTTTCGGCATGGTGGAGCAGCTCGATACCGAATACGAATACGCGCTGAGCGGTGGTGACGCCGCGCTGGGGAACGTCGACGTGACGTCGAACCTGCCGCCGGTGCTTGCGAAGACATGGTTTCACGTCGGCGACTTCCAGCCGCAACGCGGGCTTACGCGTGGGTACGAGCACGAGTACTACTGCGAGCCCGGAACGACCGCTGCCGAACGGCAGGTGATGTCGCTGCCCGATTCGACCGCGCCCGACGATCTCACGCCGGAAGAACTACGCGAAGCCTGCCGCGCCATGAAAAGCTCGGTGTTGCGGCGCGAGGTCTACGCCGAGGACGGGTCCGAGAAAGCATCGAGGCCGTACACGGTCACGGAGATCAACTACACGATCCGTTTGCTACAACCGTTCGGGCCCAACCGTCACGCATCCTACTTCGTTCACACGCGGGAAACAGTCGATTTCAACTACGAGCGCGCCATCTTCCCGACGAATGACGTGCCGCGGCCCGACCCGCGCGTCACCCATTCGATCGCGCTGGCGGTCGACGAGTACGGGAATCTGCTCCGCTCGGCATCACTGGCGTACGGACGGCGGTTTTCCGATCCCGAGCTGCCGCCGGAAGCCCGCGCGGCTCAGCAAACAACACGGGTCACGTTGACGATTGCGTCGTTTACGAACGCCGTCCTGGACCAAGACAATTACCGTCTCCCTGCTACGGCGGACTCGCGCACGTACGAGCTGTTCAATCTCCGGGTTCCGGCGGTCCATCCTGACCTCACGAATCTGGTCCGCTTCGACGATCTCTATCGACGGACGCGTGCAGACTCTCACGGTGGTCACGATCTCCCGTACAGCGATTACACCGGATCCGGTGCGATCGGCGACGGGCCGTACCGCCGGCTGATCGAGGAGAGCCGCACGATTTATCGCCGCGACGATCTGTCCGGGCCGCTGCCGGCCGGGCGGCTCGAGTCGCTCGCGCTGCCGTACGCTGACTACCAGCGGAGCCTTACGCCGGAGCTCGTATTGTCGGTTTTCGGCAACCGTGTCAGCGAGGACATGCTGGAGACAGGTGGCTACGCTCGACTCGACGGTGACGCGGGGTGGTGGAAGCCGTCAGGTCGGATCTTCTACTCGCCGGTGCGCGAGGATAGCCCCGCCGAGGAGCTCGAGTTCGCGCGCCGGCATTTCTTCGCGCCACAACGCTTCGAGAATCCGTTCGGCAACAGCACGGCCGTCACGTACGACCGCTACACGCTGCTCGTGCAGGAAACGCGCGACGCGCTCGACAATCGGACTACGGCCGGCGAACGCGACAGGGAGGGAGCGATCGTCCGGCAAGGCAACGACTACCGCGTATTGAAGCCGTGGCTCGTGATGGACGAGAATCGCAACCGCACCGAGGCCGCGTTCGACGCGCTCGGCGTGGTGGTGGTGACGGCGGCGCGCGGCAAGCCGGAAGAGGACCTCGGCGACACGATCGACGGCGTCGACCCCGATTTGCCAGAAGAGGCGGTCCTTCGACATCTCGAGCGTCCGCTCGTGAACCCGCTGGAGATTCTCGGCGGCGCCACGAGCCGAATGGTGTACGACCTGTTCGCGTACTCGCGCAGCCGCGCCGCGCAGCAGCCGCTTCCCTCGGCAATTTACACGGTCGCGCGCACCATCCATCGCAGTGAGCTGAAGCCGGAACAAGAAACGCACGTCATCCACACGTTCACGTTCGT
>DASPXV010000213.1:0-22871 GCA_035637115.1 Vicinamibacterales bacterium | reverse complement strand
GTCGTGTTGGTGAAGAAGTAGCGCGTGCCCGTGGACGACGAGAGCGGGTCCGCCCACGCATGGTAACCCGAGGACAGGTTCGTTGCGCCGTTGCAGGCGGTCGAACCAGCCACCGACGTTCCGGTCATCGAAACGCTGTAGCCGCTCTTCGACACGGTGGCCGACGAGCCGAGGTCCGGGCTGATGAAGGCCGAACCGCCCGAGGGACCGGTGCCGAGCGTCGCCAGACTCTGCGCGTAGAGCCCGTTGGCGCAGCTGGCCGCGAACGTGGACTGCGCGCTGCTGACGGCGCGGAGCGATCCGATCGCCGACGCCTCGTTGCCCGAGATGCGGGCGCGGAGCAGGCCGGGGACCGCAATCGCGGCGATGATGCCGATGATCGCCACGACGATCAGCAGCTCGATGAGCGTGAAACCTTTCTGATTACGCATGTTCTGAACCTCAATCTCCAAAATAGTTATCGAACGGAAGCCGCAGGAATTTGATGTGCCGTCCGACTGAGCAAGTCGAATGCCGTGCGCGCATCAACGGCCAAAAACTCACAACTGTAACGAAATCAAGAAGATACGGTGGAAAAATGACCGGTGGCATGAGACCCTTGGAGTGACGAAGTTTTGTCACTCCTGTCCCATTCTGGCATATCACCTATTTCAAGTTGTACTTCTTCATATAGTACCGGAAGGATCGGAAGCTCATACCGAGCAGCTCCGCCGCTCTCACTTTCACACCCCCCGACTGGCGCAGCGCGTCGGCGAGGTACTCGCGTTCGAGATGCTGGACGTGCTTCTCGAGATCGAACCCCTTTTCCGGCAGCACGCGAGGCGCCGTCGAGACAGGGTCGAGCGGCGCCACCGGTCCCGTGACGGAGCGCTGCACGCCCCGAACGACCTCCGGAAGGCTCTCAGTAAGGATCGACGGCGTGCGCTCGAGCGCCACCGCCCGCTCGATCGCATTCTCCAGCTCGCGCACGTTACCCGGCCAGGAATGCGCCTTCAGGCTTTCGAGGGTCGCGCCGGAGATGCCAGCGATCGGCTTCTTCATCTGCGCGGCGAACTTCGCGACGAAGTGTTCCGCCAGCAGCGCGATGTCCTCGACACGCTCGCGCAGCGACGGCAGCCGGATCGGGATGACGTTGATGCGGTAATAGAGGTCTTCGCGGAACTGCCCTTCCGAGACCATCCGTCCCAGGTCGCGATTGGTCGCCGCGATGATCCGGATGTCGGCGTCCACTTCTTCCGTGCCACCGACGCGCCGGAACTTGCGCTCTTGCAGCACGCGCAGGATCTTCACCTGCAGCATCGGGCTCATCTCGCCGATTTCGTCGAGAAAGATGGTGCCCTTCTCGGCGACCTCGATCAGACCCTTGCGGTTGCCGTCGGCGCCGGTAAACGCGCCGCGCATGTGGCCGAACAGCTCCGAATCGAGCAGCGTTTCAGTCAGCGCGCCGCAGTTCACGGCCACGAAAGGACGGTCGCTCCGCGGCGAGCGCACGTGAATCGCGCGCGCAACGAGCTCCTTCCCCGTGCCGGATTCACCGGTGATGAGGACGGTGCTGCCGGTCGGCGCGATCGTCTCGACGAGCTCGAACACCTCGAGCATCGCGCTGCTGTTGCCGATGATGTTCTCGAAAGTGTTTGCCGAGTGCATCGCGCGCTTCAGCAGCACGTTTTCCTGCTGCAGCCGCCGTCGATCCAGCTCCTTGCGGATGCGGAAGCGCAGCACCTCGGTGTTGAACGGCTTCTCGACGTAATCATTGACGCCGAGCTGCGCGACGCCGCGTAGCAGATCGGGCGATCCGTACGCGGTGACCATGATCGCGATCACGGACGGATTGATGCTGCGCGCGTGCCGCAGGACCTCCAGTCCATCGAGATCCGGCATGCGCGCGTCGGAGACGACGAGATCGAATGGCCGCTGATTCAGCAGCTCGATGGCGCCGCGTCCGTTTTCGGCGACCGACACCTCGTGCCCTTCTCTTTTCAGCAGGATCGCGAGCATCTCCCGCATCGATCGCTCGTCGTCCACGACGAGGATGCGCGCGGACTCGACGACGGCGGCGCGTTCCGGCGTTGCACTCGAAACCATCAGGCACGCTCCCGGCCGTCGGCCATTGCCCATTCGATTGCTGTCGCTTTGCCAACGGGGAGGACGACTTCGACGGTCGTGCCTTTGCCCTTCGCGGAGGTCACGCGCACTTCTCCGCCGTACTCGGTCGCGATGCGGTGGACGATCGAGAGACCAAGCCCGGTGCCGCGGCTGAATCCGCCGCGGAACGGCTGGAAGATTCCGTCCATGTCTTCCGGGGCGATCCCGATTCCCTCGTCGTCCACGGCGATGACGGCTGCGGGGAACGCCTCACCGGGACGCGGGCTGGTCCGTGTCGTCAGCCGCAGGCGCCCGCCGGAGGGCATGGCGCGCAATCCATTCGTCGCGAGATTCCAAACGATCTGGCGGATTTGCGCTTCGTCCGCGCGGTAGATCACCGCCTCGGGCGGAACCTCGACGACCACCGCGTGGCGATCCGTCACATCAGTGTGGTTCTCGAGCAGCCGCGCCGCGTCCGTGAGGATGCCGCGAAGATCGATGTCCACCATCGCGGTCCGCTGCGGCTTCGCGAAGACCAGGAAGTTGCGGATCGTTTCATTGAGGCGATCGGATTCGCGCAGGACGATGTCCATCAGCTGCGACTGGTCGGAGGTGAGCGGCAGCTCGTCACGCAGAATCTGGATCGATCCCGCCATTGACGCCAGCGGATTGCGGATTTCGTGCGCGATGCCCGCGGCCATTTCGCCGACGGCCGCGAGACGCTGCTGCACGCGCGCTTCGCGGTCCTGTTTCTTCAACTCGGTGACGTCCTGGAACGTGAAGAGAAAACCCGCTTCGCCGCGCGGCGTCATCAGCGGCGCGCTCATGACGCCCACTTCGATCTGCCGTCCATCTGCGCGGTGGTAGCCGTATTCGCGGCGTTGCAGCGCGCGGCGCGGCGCGGCCGGATCGAACAGGCGCTGGAACGCATCCGGCAGCTGCAGAACGTCCGTCGCCGTCCGGCCTACCGCGTCCGTCGCGGGCATCCCGGTGATGCTCTCGGCAGCGTGATTGAAAGTGAGCAGCCGCCCACCCATGTCGCACGTGGCGAGGCCGCTGGTGAGGCTGTCGATGACGTGCTGGTTGAATGCCTGCAGGTCCGCGAGCTGAGTAGAGGTCTCCGCCAGCTGTGCGCCCGTTCGCCGCAATCCTTCGGCGAGATACCCGCTTAGCGCGGCCACCGCCATGAACCCGAACAAATTGAGGCCCACCGTGTAGAGCGCAATCCTCACCGCGGGCAGGGAATCGACCTGCGTTGCGAGCGGCAGCGTGAGGTGCTGGTACTGTGCGATCACGAGCCCGGAATAGATCACCGAACTCAGCAGGCTGACCATCAGGCCACCACGCCAGGACTGCACGGTGCTCGCGGCGATGATCGGCAGGGTGTAAAGCGACGAAAAGTAGCTCGCAACGCCGCCGGTGAGGTACACGATCGCCGAGACGATCAACGCGTCGCACGCCACCTGCACGTCGATCACCCAGGGATGGCGATCGACGAAGCGCAGCGTCAGCGTCCAGACGATCGTCAGGGCGTAGGTCAGGCCGATCAACCCGAAGAACGGATCGATCGGGAACAACCCAAGCGCCCGGTACTCCACGAGGATCGCCGATCCGAGCAGGATCGTGATCGCCGCCGCGCGGCCCGCGATCAGCCACAGCAGCTTGCGGCGGAGCGGCGCGTGCGAATTCATGAAGTACCCGTGTTGGACATGACGCCTAGGTCAGCTTGCTGATCAGATCGAAGATCGGCATGTACATCGCAATGACGATGCCGCCGACGACGCCGCCGAGGACCGCGATCATGATCGGTTCCATCAGCGTCAGGAGTCCTGCCACCGCGGTGTCGACTTCCTCTTCGTAGAAGTCGGCGATCTTGCCGAGCATCGCGTCGAGCGCGCCCGTCGTTTCACCGACGTTGATCATCTGGACGACCATCGACGGGAACACGTTGGTCTCGCGCAGCGGCGCCGATACGGTCTCGCCGCGCTCGATGCTGGTGCGTGTCTTCTGGATCGCCTCTTCGATGACGGCGTTGCCGGCCGTCCGCGCCGTGATGTCGAGGCCGTCGAGAATCGGGACGCCCGACGACAGCAGCGTCGAGAGCGTGCGGCAGAAACGGGCGACGGCGATCTTGCGCATGATCATGCCGAGGATCGGCATCTTGAGGACGAGCGCGTCGATCTGATAGCGCCCCGCCGTCGTGTCGTAATAGCGCTTCAGCATGTAACCGATCGCGCCGAGGCCGATGAAGATGAACGGGCCGTAGGACACGAGGTTGTTGCTCGCCGCGATGACGACCCGCGTCGGGAAGGGCAGCTGCGCGCCGAGGCCGGCGAACAGCTGCGCGAACGTCGGGATGACCTTCCAGAGAATCGCCGCGACAACGATCGTCGCGATGCAGATGACGGCGATCGGATAGATCATCGCCGACTTGACCTGCCCCTTCAGCTTGACGCTCTTTTCGATGTAGAGCGCGAGCCGCTTCAGAATCGTGTCGAGAATACCGCCCGCTTCGCCGGCGGCAATCATGTTCGAGTACAGCGCGTCGAACGCGCGCGGATGCTTCTTCATCGCGTCCGCGAGCGCGGCGCCCGACTCGACGTCGGACCGCACCTGCAGGATGACGCCGGAAAAGCCTTTGTCGGGCTCCTGCTTGCCGAGGATGTCGAGGCACTGCACGAGCGGCAGGCCGGCGTCGATCATGACGGAGAACTGCCGCGTGAAGATGGCGAGATTCTTCGATGGGGCCGCGGCCCCCTTCTTCGCCTTCGGCTTGGCCTCGGCTTTGGCAGCGGCCCTCGTCGGATCGATTCGCGTGACCTGGATCTGCTCGCGTCGCAGCGCCGTGATCGCCGCATCGACCGTGTCCGCCACTCGCTCGCCGGTCACCGTCTGTCCGGCGCGCGTCCGTCCGCTATAGGCAAATGTGGGCATATCTCTCAGTACCTTTGTTCAGCAATGAATTACCGGCCCACCGGCGGCCGGTTCGGCAGGCCCGCGCCTGGCCGCTGGTTGAGTCCCGCGCCGGCGACGACGCCGGCTCCCCGCGAGATCATCTGTTCGAGCTCGTCCTTCAGCGACGACGCGTTCATCGCCGCTTCGAGCGTGATGAGCCGCTTCTGGTAGAGCGTCGCCAGCGACTGGTTCATCGTCTGCATCCCGAGCTTCTCCTGGCCGGTCTGCATCGACGAGTAGATCTGGTGGACCTTGTCGTCGCGAATGAGGTTGCGGATCGCCGGGTTCGGCACGAGCACTTCGAGCGACACGACGCGTCCCTTGCCGTCCGCGCGCGGCAGCAGCGCCTGACAGACGATCCCTTCGAGCACGAGCGAGAGCTGCGTGCGGATCTGCCCCTGCTGGTGCGCCGGGAACACATCGATGATGCGGTTGATCGTCTGCGCCGCGGAGTTCGTGTGCAGCGTCGCGAACGTCAAATGCCCCGTCTCGGCGATGCGCAAGGCGGATTCGATTGTCTCGAGGTCGCGCAACTCGCCGATCAGGACGATGTCGGGATCTTCGCGGAGCGCGGCGCGCAGCGCGTTCGCGAAGCCCTGCGTGTCCTGGTGCACCTCGCGCTGGTTCACGAGACAGCCTTTGTGCTGGTGGACGAACTCGATCGGATCCTCGATCGTCAGGATGTGCTCGTGGCGCTCGGTATTGATCTTGTCGATCATCGCGGCGAGCGTCGTCGACTTGCCGGATCCGGTTGGTCCCGTGACGAGCACGAGTCCGCGCGGCCGCTCCGCGAGGGTCGCGAGGACCGGCGGGAGCCCGAGCTCGTGGAAGCCCTTGATGATCTCCGGAATCACGCGGTAGACGGCGGCCACGGCGCCGCGCTGATTGAACACGTTGCAGCGGAACCGCGCGATGCCGCGGATGCCGAACGAGAAGTCCAGCTCCAGCGCTTCCTCGAACCGCTTCTTCTGCTGATCGGTGAGGACGCTGTAGGCCAGCGCCTTCGTCTCGGCCGGACCGAGCGGCGGCAGATCGAGCGGCTTCATATGGCCGTGCACGCGGATCTGCGGCGGCGTATCTGTGGTGATGTGGAGGTCGGAACCGTTGTTTTCAACCAGCGTCTGCAAGAGCTCGGGTAGTGTCGCCATAATGTCTGTCTACTTGACCGTTTCCCGCGCCACTTCCTCGATTGTCGTGACGCCTTCCATCACCTTGGTCAGTCCGCTGCGGCGCAGCGTGATCATCCCTTCGTCGACGGCCTTCCGCTTCAGCTCGAGCGCGGACGCGCCGACGAGGATCAGCTCGCGCAGTTCGTCGGTGATCTCCATCACTTCGTAGAGGCCGACGCGTCCCTTGTAGCCCGTGTTGTTGCAGCGCTCGCAGCCCGATCCCTTCTTCGGGATGACGCGCTGCGATTCTTCCGGCGTGAATCCCGCCTCGACGAGCGCCTTGGGATCGTGCGGATGATCGGTCGCGCACTCGGTGCACAGGCGCCGGACGAGGCGCTGCGCGCAAATCAGGTTGACCGAGCTCGCTACGAGGAACGGCTCGATGCCCATGTTCATCAGACGGCTGATCGTGCTGGGCGCGTCGTTGGTGTGCAGCGTCGAGAGCACGAGGTGGCCTGTCAGCGACGCCTTGACGGCAATTTCCGCCGTCTCGAAGTCACGGATTTCGCCGACGAGGATGATGTTGGGGTCCTGGCGGAGGAAGGAACGCAGCGCGGCCGCGAAGTTCAGGCCGATGTTTTCCTTCACCTGCACCTGGTTCACGCCAACGAGGTTGAACTCGACCGGGTCTTCCGCGGTCATGATGTTCGTCTCGGGCGTGTTGATCTTCGCGATCGACGAATAGAGCGTGTTCGTCTTGCCGCTGCCCGTCGGTCCCGTGACGAGCACCATCCCCCACGGCTTGCCGATTGCCGTCTCGAGCTTGCGCAGCGAGTCCGACTCGAACCCGAGCTTCGTCATGTCGAGCATGAGCTTGTCCTTGTCGAGCAAGCGCATGACGATCTTTTCGCCGAAGAGTGTGGGGAGAATCGAGACGCGGAAGTCGATTTCCTTCGTCCCCCCCTCGCCGTCGCCGAACCGAATCTTGATGCGGCCGTCCTGCGGCAGGCGCTTTTCGGCGATATCGAGCTTCGCCATGATCTTGATGCGCGACGTGATCGCATCGCGGAACTTCATCGGCGGCGCCATGACGTTGTAGAGGATGCCGTCGATGCGGAACCGCACGCGGAATTCCTTTTCGTATGGCTCGACGTGGATGTCGCTCGCCCCCTTCTGGATGGCCGACATCAGCATCAGGTTCACGAGGCGGATGACGGGCGCCTCGCCACCCTGCTTCTCGAGAGTGCTGACGTCGATCTGCTCGATTTCATCGAGCATTTCGACATCATCATCGGAGATGTCGCCTGCGGTCTCCTCGAGCGCGCGGGTGACCATCTCGAGCGTCGCGGCGTTGGTCAGGTTTGCCGCCTGCTCGATCTTCGGTTCTTTCTTCTTCTTGAGCTCCGCGGTAACCCGCGCGGCGGGGGCATTCGCCGGATAGTAGCGGGTGATCGCGTCCGTGACGGCCGTTTCGGACGCGACGACCGGCTCGACGTTATAGCCCGTCATGAACTTGATGTCGTCCATGGCGAACACGTTCGTCGGATCCGTCATCGCGATCGTCAGCGTCGCGCCCGCGCGACTGAGCGGGACGATCTGATATTTCTGGGCCGTCTCCGAGGGGATCAGCTTGACGATTGCCGGATCGATCTCGAACTGCGCCAGGTTGATCGAGGGAACGCCGTACTGCTTCGACAGCAGAGCGGTGATCTCCTCGTCCTTGACGAAGCCGAGCTTGACGAGGTTGTATCCGAGCTTGCCGCCGCTGGTTTTCTGATAGTTGAGCGCCTCCTGTAATTGCGCAGGAGTGATGCGCTTCTCTTTCAGCAGCAGCTCGCCTATGCGGACTGGCATCTAGTTATAAATTGCGCTGGGGGAGACAGTTATCGTATACGCCTGACATTTTTTGTCAAGAAAATTCACCGTAATCCGGGCAGCCCGCGGCTCAAAACAGAAAGCGGAGACCGACTCCCCAGCTGCGGTTCCCCTTCTTGGATCCGAAGCTGACCTGCGCGTCCGCGACGGTCGAACCGTATAGCGCGTAACTCCCCCCAACGCTCCCGATCGGCGCGGATGTGTCCCCCGCGGTGTTCCAGTGAACGCCGCCCCGGAGCCAGGCGCTCCTGAGCGGGTGTGTTTCGGCTCCCAGCGCCGCCTGGCGCCGTTCTCCCGCCAGGTCGGCGTCGGCGGCGATCGTGGTTATCGTCCCCACTTTCAAAGAGATACCAGCACGCACGCGCCGCTTCAGCTGCACGGCGCCGAGCGTCCCCGCGAACTCCGGCTGCATCACGTTGTGCACCGTGAGTCCCAGCTGGCCGAGCGATCCCATGGCCATAATCCCCAGATCGGCGTCGAACTTGTTGGTGGAAACCGCGGTGCCCGGCCCCGATGTCACGACGCCGCGGACCACCTTCACCGTCGCCCCGACGGCGAGCCGGTCGGCGAGCGACTGCAGAAGCGTCACGCCGACATGGTGCGCTACGAGCGAGTTTCGGCCGTTCGCCCGATCCGCTGTAGCGGTCCGGTAGTAGGACAAGCCGAGAGGAGGGGTCCCCAACCCGATGAGCGTAGCGGAGCCATCGTCATGGGAGTTGCGGTCGAGAACCAGGCTGAAAAACGATCCCCCGGCAAGCCCGGCGGGGTTCCAGAACACCGCCGACGCGTCGTCGGCGACGGCAGTGAAGGCGCCCCCCATGCCGGCGGCGCGCACGCCGGGGGAAGGGCTCTCCTGGGCATCCGCAGCCGTCGCGGCGAGGATGCAGAGCAACAGGGACGAACCACAGAAGACGAGCGGTGCGCGCATGGGTGCAGCTTACCCGAACCTTTGTCTAAGTCTCACTCCACGTGAGAGTTGGGACGCTCGATTGCGAAACTTTCGGGACGTCCGGATCGTATTAGGCGTGGTACAATTGCCGTTCCTGAGCAGCTGGACCGGTCGATTACTTTTTTCAAGGCTACCCCTATGAACAGCACCGCTACAGCGGCCGGCGCGACGCCTGCCCCGAAGGGTCTCCTCGCGCGCTTTGTCGGCATCATCACGGCTCCGAAAGACACGTTCGCCAGTATCGTCCCGGTCCCGAAGTGGCTGGGGATTCTCGCGCTGACCACCGTCATCGTCGCGCTGTTCACGGCGCTGCCGCTCACGACGGAAGCGGGCCGCCAGGCGGCCATCGATACGCAGGTGCAGCAGATGCAGTCGTTCGGCGTCACCGTGAGCGACCAGATGTACCAGCAGATGGAGAACCGCTCGAAGATGATGCCGTACACGACGGGGATCAGCATCCTCGTCGTCACGCCGATCTTCGCGGTCATCATCGCGGGGATCCTGTTCGCGATCTTCAACGCCGCCCTCGGCGGTGAGGCCTCGTTCAAGCAGGTGTTCACGGTGCTGGCACACGCCGGCGCGGTCTCGGCGCTGTCCGCCATTTTCTCCGGCACGATCAACTACTTCCGTGGAGCGATGGGAAGCGTCGCGAACCTCGGGGCGCTGCTGCCGATGCTGCCCGAGAAGTCGTTCGTCGCGAACCTTCTCGGCGCCATCGACGTTTTCCTGATCTGGTACATCGTCGTACTCGCGATGGGGCTCGCCGTCCTGTACCGCCGGCGGACGCAGCCGATTGCGATCGCGCTGATGGGCGTGTATGCGGTCATTGCCATCGTCATCGCCGTTGTGAAGAGCCGGGCTGGAGGCGCATGAGTCGTAACAAGAAGATTCTCATCGGTGTCGGCGTCGTGGTCGTGCTGGGCGCAATCGCGTTCGCCAACGTGAAGTTCAAGAGGCAGGACGGTGTTGCCGTCAACGTGGAAGCGGTGCAGAAGCGCGACCTGCAGGCGATCGTCTCGGCGTCGGGCAAGATCCAGCCGCAGCGGCTGGTGAACATCAGCGCCGACACGATGGGGCGCGTGACGGACCTGCGCGTCGAGGAAGGGCAGCGCGTGAAGAAGGGGGACTTCCTCCTGCAGATCGATCCGCGCAACCTGACCACGGCGTACAACCAGACCGCGGCGTCGCTGGCGGCGTCGCGCTCCACCATGGAGCAGCTGCGCGTCTCGATCGAGAGCACGAAGACATCGCTCAAGCAGGCGCAGGACAACCTCACGCGCCAGCAGCAGTTGTGGAAGCAGGGGCTGACGACCAAAGAGGCGCTCGAGAACGCCGACAACACCGTGCGGATGCGCCAGGCCGATGTCAACTCGCAGGAGCGCCAGATCGAGACTCAGCGGCTGCGGATGACGCAGGAGCAGGCGTCGGTCGAGAACGCAAAGCTGAATCTCAGCAAGGTGCGGATCGAATCGCCGATCACGGGCATCATCACCCGCCGCAACATCGAGGAAGGTGAAACGGTCGTGATCGGCACGATGAACAATGCCGGCACCGTGCTCCTGACGGTCGCCGACATGTCGGTCATCGAGGCGGAGGTCGAAGTCGACGAGACCGACATCCCGACAGTGCAGCTCGGACAGAAGGCGAAGGTCACGATCGATGCAATGCCCGGAAAAAACTTCACCGGCAAGGTGACCGAAATCGGCAACAGTCCCATCCAGGCGGCAGGATCGACGTCGGCGTCACAGGCGACGAACTTCAAGGTGAAGGTCACCATCGACGGCGAGATCCCGGAAGTCCGTCCGGGGTTCACGTGCACCGCGGAGATCACGACCGCGACGCGCAAGGACGCGGTCGGCATCCCGATCCAGGCGACGACCGTGCGCGAGATGATCGTCGACAAGGACGGCAACATCGTCCGCGACGAGAGCAAAGGTCCGGCGAAGGGGCGCGGCAGCGCGGTGCAGGCGGCGGAGCTGAAGCCCGGACAGGAGCGCAAGGAGCTCGAGGGGGTGTTCGTCGTCCGCGACAACAAGGCGATCTTCAGCCCGGTGAAGACCGGCATCGCCGGCGAGAAATACTTCGAAGTGCTCTCGGGCGTGAAGCCGGGCGATCAGGTCATCGTCGGGCCGTTCAGTTCCGTGCGCGAGCTGAAAGACGCTGCCGCAGTGAAGATCGAGCCGGCGAAGGGCACGGCAGCGGCCAAGACGTAGCGTGAATCAGTTCCTGGAGTCCGCGTTCATCGCGCTCGGCGCGATCTGGGCGAACAAGCTGCGATCGTTCCTGACCGTCCTTGGGAACATCGTGGCGGTCACGTCCATCATCGCCGTGGTGTCGCTGGTCCAGGGGATGAACGAGTACGTCACGAACACGATCGTGGCGGACGTCGGCGCCGACAACTTCACCATCCAGCGGATGCCGGTGATCCGTACGCAGGCGGATGAAGATCGCATGCGCGGCAACCCGCGCCTCACCCTGCGCGAAGCGTCGGCGATCCGGCGGTTCAGCGACAACATCGGCGCGCTCTCGGCCGAGGCGGGCTCGGCCGCGACGATGTCGTACCGCAACGAGTCGGTCGACGGCGCGCAGGTCCAGGGCGTGTCCGCCGACTACGTCAACTTCTCCACCTATGACGTCGAACGCGGCCGGCTGATCAGCCCGATCGAGATCAACACCAACCGGCCGGTGACGATCATCGGCTGGGACGTCGCCGACAAGCTGTTCGGCCCGGTCGACCCGCTCGACAAGGTCATCACCATCGCGCGCGTGCACTTCCGCGTCGTCGGCATCCACAAGAAGAAGGGATCCGCCTTCGGCAACTCGCAGGACAACTTCGCGATCATCTCGCTCGGCAATTTCCAGAAAATGTTCGGCTCGCGGATGTTCGGCATGCAGCTGATCGTGAAGCCGAAGAGCCCGGAGCTGATCAAGGCGGCGATGGATGACGCCACGATCGCGCTGCGTGTCGAGCGGCGGCTGCGGCCGAAGGATCCCGACAACTTCGGCATGTTCACGTCCGACACGCTGCTCGGGATTTATGAGACGGCGACACGAGGCATCTTCGCGGTGCTGATCGGCGTCGTGGCGCTGTCGCTCGTGGTCGGCGGCATCGTCATCATGAACATCATGCTGATGGTGGTCAGCGAGCGGACGCGCGAGATCGGTCTGCGTAAAGCGCTCGGCGCGCGCCGGCGCGACATCGTCTGGCAGATCCTTACGGAGTCCGTGACGCTGTCGACGTTCGGCGGGCTCATCGGCACCTTCTTCGGCTTCCTGCTCGCGCTGGGGATCAGCAAGGTGACGCCGCTGCCCGCGGCGGTGCAGGCGTGGTCGGTCGCGATCGGCATCGGCATCACGGCCCTGGTCGGCCTGTTCTTCGGCCTCTACCCGGCGATGCGCGCGGCGAAGCTCGATCCGATCGAGGCCCTGCGCCGCGAGTAGCGGCGCCGAGTAGCAAATGAGGCGCGAATAAATGGCCGGCGTACGCACCGGACTGCTGTCCGAAATCTTCGTGATGTCGTTCGACACGCTGCGCACGAGCAAGATGCGCTCGGCGCTGACGGTGCTCGGCGTGGTCATCGGCATCACCTCGATCGTCGGGATGACGTCGCTGATTCGCGGTTTCGACAAGTCGTTCCGCGACGCGATCTCGCAGCTCGGGCCGAACACGATCATCGTGCAGAAGTTCGGCGCGCTCAGCTTCGCCTCGGGCAAGAGCTTCCTCGAAGTCGCTCGCCGCCCGAACCTGACGATGGAGGACGCGCGGGCGATCGAGCGCGAGTGCCCATCGGTCGCGCTGGTGGACGTGTGGCTCGGCGCACAGGGCCAGAGCCAGTCACGTATTTACTACAAGCACGAGCGGACCCGGCGTGTCGGAATCATCGGCGCGACCGAGAACTGGTCCGCGGTGAACTTCGCCAAGATTGAGGCGGGACGCGTCTTCATCGGCGCGGAGAACGAGCATCGCCGGCCGGTCGTGATCCTCGGCAACAGCCCGTGGAAGGCGCTGTTCCCGAACGTCGATCCGATCGGCAAGCAAGTCCGCATCGGATCGACCGAGTTTACGGTGATCGGTGTGCTCGGCCCGCGTCCGGCCCCCGGCACCTTCGGCGGCGTCGACGATTTCGCGCTGATTCCCTACGGCACACACGAGAAGCTGTTCGGAAAAGTGCTGAGGGGATCCGCGCGCGTCAGCGCCAACAGCTTCAATCCGGCGGTGTTCCGGACCGCGATGATCGCGGTCGTGCCGCGCGAAGGGCAGCGGGATGCCGCGATGCGCGAGGTCGAGGCGGTCATCCGGATCCGCCACAATCTCAAGCTCGATCAGCCGAATGACTTCGACCTCGCGACGCAGGACGCCGTGCTGAAGGTGTGGGAGAAGTTCAGCCAGGCGACGTTCCTCGCGCTCGTCGTCATCTCGTCGATCGCGCTGATGGTCGGCGGCATCGGCGTGATGGCGATCATGATGATCTCGGTGACCGAACGGACGCGCGAGATCGGCGTCCGCAAGGCGCTCGGCGCCCGCCGCCGCGAGATCCTGTGGCAGTTTCTCATCGAGGCGGCGTTCCTGACATCCGCCGGCGGACTGCTCGGCATCTTCTTCGGCAGCTCGATCGGACTCGTCGTCCACTGGCTGACGAACTTCCCCATCTCTCTGCCCTGGTGGTCCTTCGCGCTCGGGATCGGCTTCTCCGCCAGCGTCGGAATCTTCTTCGGGCTCTTCCCCGCGTTTAAAGCATCGAGGCTGGATCCGATCGAAGCCTTGCGATACGAATAGCCAGTTGCCAGTTCCCAGTTCCCAGTTCCCAGTTCCCAGTTCCCAGTTCCCAGTTCCCAGTTTCCAGTTTCCAGTTTCCAGTTTCCAGTTCCCAGTTCCCAGTTGCCAGTTGCCAGTAGCTGAGTGCCGGTGCTGGGAGGCGGTTATCAGAAGCGGGTGGCATCGACAGGTAGAGTGTTCCCAGCAGCGGTAGGCGTTTCCCTTCGGACGTTCGTAAGTTCACGGTTGTTTTTTCGCGGGTGCGGCAATCACAAGTAGCCGCTTCCCTGCAACCATCGTGAGGCGCAACCCGGAAGCGCAAAAATCCCACTCAAATCACAATCCCGCCTATCGCACGAACCTTGCAGTCCGGTACATCCATCCAAGGAGCGCCGATGCAGGACTATCGAAAGCTGTTCGTATGGCAGAAGGGTCATCAGCTCGCGATTGATACGTACGCTCTTCCTCCGTACCTATTGAAGCCGGAGGCGTGGCCGTTGCGCGATCAGCTGCTGCGCGCAGCGATCTCCATCCCGTCGAACATTGCAGAAGGCGCGGGGCGGGGCACGAACCCTGACTTCAGTCGTTTTCTCTGGAATTCGATGGGATCGTGCAACGAACTCGAATCGCAGCTTCTTCTGGGCTACGACTTGAAGTTCATCCCCGGCGAACTCCATGCTCGGCTCGGGAACGAAGTGTCTGAGGTGCGCAGGATGCTTACAGGGTTGATCGAAACAGTGAAGTAGTTGCGAGCTAATTGAGTCGGACATCGCCCTTGAAAATGATGAATACCAAGGCGATGTCCAGCACTGCCACGTAAGGAGTGAACAGCGTGCCGTAAAACACGAATCTGGATCCCACGAAGCCTGCGAGCCAGAGCAGCAGGAAAACCGTCGTTCCTCTCCATTGCAATTCGCCAGACATCCAGCCGGCGGCGAGCAGGATCCAGAACCCCCAGAGAGCGGCCGGCGCCAGTAAGTTCATCGCGTCGCGTACAAAATGATGAGCGTTCGAGCTGGTGTTCGCGACAGCCTAACGAAATACATTCCGGCTTCAGCTGGTAACTGTAACTGGCAACTGGCAACTGGTAACTGGTAACTGGTAACTGGTAACTGGTAACTGGCAACTGGCAACTGGCAACTGGCAACTGGCAACTGGCAACTGGCAACTGGCAACTGGCGACTGGCGACTGGCGACTGGCGACTGGCGACTGGCGACTGGCGACTGGCAACTGGCTACTGGCTACTGGCAACTGGCTACTGGCTACTGAGTTCATCGTCCTTCGTCTCGCGCGACCAGAACAGACCCACGAGCGTCAGGAGCGCCGATGCGGTCAGGTAGTAGCCCACGTAGTGCAGGCCGTACTGCTTCGCGAGCCATGTCGCGGCATATGGAGCGAGCGACGCGCCGAAGATGCCGGCGAGGTTGAACGTGAGCGAGCTCCCCGTGTAGCGCACGCGGGTTGGGAACAGCTCGGAGAGCGCCGTGCCGAGCGGGCCATACGTGAATCCCATCAGAGTGAGGCCCGCGGCGAGCGTGAGCATGGCGCCGGACGTTCCGGCCTGCAGCCATGGCGCGAGCGCGAATCCGAACAGGGCGATGGCCACCGTCGTCCAGATCAACGTCCGCCGCCGGCCGTGGCGATCCGCCAGGACTGCAGAGAGCGGGATCGTGACCGCGAAAAACAGAATCCCGAACAGCTGAATCAGCAGGAACTGCTGGCGCGTGTAGCCGAGCGCGGTCGTCCCCCACGTCAGCGTGAAGACCGTCATCAGGTAGAAGAGCACGAATGTTGCGAGCGACATCAGGATTCCGCGCACCAGGGCTCCGGTGTAGTCACGCAGCACGACGAGCATCGGCAGCTTCACTGGCTGGCGTCGCTCGATCGCCTCCCGGAACACGGGTGTCTCCTGAATCCGCAGCCGCACGTATAGCCCGACGAGCACGAGCGCCGCGCTCGCCAGGAACGGCACCCGCCAGCCCACGCGGAAGAACTGCGCGTCGGTGAGCCACGCCGACAGCAGCAGGAAGATACTGGCGGAACAGACGAAACCGACAGGAGCGCCGAGCTGCGGGAACATGCCGTACCACGCACGCCGTCCCGGGGGAGCATTCTCGATCGCGAGCAGCACCGCGCCGCCCCACTCGCCGCCAAGTCCGAGTCCCTGGCCGAAACGGCAGAGCGCGAGCAGGAGCGGCGCGGCCACGCCGATCGCCGCGTACGTCGGGAGCAGACCGATCGCCACCGTGGACAGCCCCATCGTCAGCAGGGCCGCCACCAGCGTGGTCTTGCGCCCAATGCGATCCCCGAAATGCCCGAACAGCGCAGAACCGATTGGGCGCGCGAAGAACGCAATCGCGAACGTGGCCAGCGACGCGAGCGTGGCGGCGGCCGGATCGGACGCGGGAAAGAACAGCCGCGGAAACACCAGGACGGCGGCCGTCGCGTAGATGTAGAAGTCGAAAAACTCGATCGCGGTACCGATCAGGCTGGCGAAGAGGACCTGCGCGGGCGTGTTACCGCTCGGGCGTGTATTGACAGCACCCATCAGGTGTTCCCGTCCGCGATGCGTTCCGCTTCGAGCGCCGTGTGCACAGCCGCGCCTTCGATCATCGGGACGATGATCGCCGTCACGGCGTCACGCCAGTGCCCTTCCAGCGTCGAGTCCCATGAGGGCGCCAGCGAACCGATCGCGCCAACGAGGGCCTCGCGCGCGGTGACGTAGTCCTCGGGACGCGCGCCCCAGTGGACGTGCTGCGCGCCCAGATCCCGCAGCGGCTCCTTCAAGCCGTGCATCTCGCTCAGGTTCCGGATCACGAGCGCCAGCGCGGCTTCGAAGTGCCCCTGCAGCGTGGTGAGGTCCTCCGGAAACAGGCGGCGCAGGTTCGGCGCCGCGCCGAAAAGCTTCTCGTAGAAGCGCGCGGCGAGCTGCCGCTGCGTGACGGTCAGCCCGGCATAACTGCTCTTGACCAGATCGATCGCTTCCGGTGTCATAATCTGTCGCACCTCCCATGACCTCCGATGCCAACCGCGGCGACCACCTCCGCCAAGGCCACCGTGGTCGTCCGCCGAAGCCTTCGGCGGAGGCGAGCGGACCCGGCACGTCGGGAGAAATGCTGCCCGAAGTCTATGACGAACTGCGCAAACTCGCGAGGGCCCGCCTGGCGCGCGAGCAGCAGCCGCACCAGACGTTGCAGCCGACGGCGCTCGTCCACGAGGCCTACTTGCGCGTGTCGGGCGACGACCACAACAAGCTGTGGGATCGCCGCGGCCACTTCTTCGCCGCCGCGGCGCTGGCGATGCGCCGCATCCTCGTCGAGCGCGCACGGTACTACCAGCGCATCAAGCACGGGCGCGGTGAAGAGCGCGTCGACATCGACAGCGGGATCATGCGGGCCGATCCGGCGCTGACGGACCTGGTCGCGGTCGACGAGGCGCTCACGCGGCTGGAACAGACCGATCCCCGGAAGGCGCAGATCGTGTCGCTGCGGTATTTCGCCGGACTGAGCGTCGAGGAAACAGCGGCCGCGCTCGACCTGTCACCCGCGACCGTGAAGAACGAATGGAAGTTCGCGCGGGCGTGGCTGCATCGCGCCCTCGGGCCGCTGGACCGGCCCGGGGACGGCGGCGCGTGACCCTGCCCGCGGCAGAAGCCATCTTCCTGGCCCTTGCCGGCGTCGATACCGTCGATCGCGCCGCGTTCCTCGACGCGCGCTGCGGCAGCGATGCCGTCCTGCGGCGTGAGGTCGAAGCGCTCGTGGCCGCACTCGACGAGCCGGACGACGACTTCCTCGATCCCGAGCGCGTTCCCGCGCTCGACATGTCCGCGGTCGACGGACCGCTTCAGCCCGGCACGCGTCTCGGCAACTTCCTCGTCCTGCACGCGCTCGGGTCCGGCGGAATGGGCGTCGTGTACGCGGCGCAGCAGGATCGTCCACGACGCACGGTTGCGATCAAGCTGCTCCGGCGCGGGTTCCGGCATCCGGACATTCTGCGGCGCTTCGAGCAGGAAGCGGAGATGCTCGGACGGCTGCAGCATCCGGGAATCGCGCAGGTCTACGCCTTCTCGCCGGGCGACAAGAAGACGCCCGCGCATCTCGTGATGGAGCTCGTGTCGGGACCGCCGATGACGGAGTACGCGCGGGCGCACGAGCTGTCGATCGGCGAGCGCGTCGCGCTGCTGATGAAACTCGCCGATGCCGTGCAGCACGCGCACGATCGCGGCGTCATCCACCGCGATCTGAAGCCCGCGAACGTGCTGATCGCGGAAGGCGGGCAGCCGAAGGTGCTGGATTTCGGGATCGCCCGCGCCACCGGCGTGGACGTGCAGCGCATCACGACGCACACCGCGCACGGTCAGCTGATGGGAACGCTCGCCTACATGAGCCCCGAGCAGTTGCGCGGCCGGTCCAGCGAGGTCGACACGCGCAGCGACGTCTACGCGCTCGGCGTGCTGCTCTACCGCCTGCTGACCGATCGACTGCCGTTCGATGTCGTAAACCTGGCATGGCCCGAAGCGATCCAGGTCGTGCTCGAAACGCAGCCCGCCGCGTTGAGCGCGACGAACCCGCTGCTGCGCGGCTCGCTGGAGCACATCGTGGCGCGCGCCATGGCGCGCAACGTGGACTCCCGCTACCAGACCGCCGCCGAACTCGTCGCCGATCTTCAACGCTTCCTGGACGGACGCGCGCCCGTCAGCGTGAGCGCCGCGCCAGAAGTCGGCACGATCGAACTGATCGACGTGCGGTCCGGCGTGACGATCGCGGCGTTCGCGGCCCACGAAGGTCCACTCGTCGCACTCATCTTCGCCATCGACGGCCGGCCGGCTGCGCGCATCCTGCTCGACATGCGCGACGGCCGCGTCGAGGTCGTCGACCCGGCCGGCGTCTGATCTACACAGCGGCCAGGGCCTCACGCGCCGCGTCCTTCATCGTCGTCGCCAGCAGCGTGTAGACCGCGATCCAGGCGTCCTTCACCTGCGGCGTGAAGCCGCGCCCGAGCCCCATCTCCAGCGTCCACAGCAGCGCCTCGCCGACCGTCTCGTAGTGCGACTCCTTCACGCCGTAGGCGCCATGGCGCCGGCCCAGATCCTGGACCACGGGCACGAGCTGTTCGAGGCGATCGAGTCCTTTCACCGCCGCCGTCAGCATCTGCATCAGCTTCTTGCGCTGCTCCGCCATGTCGCCGCGAAACAGGCTTTTGAGCGAGGGATCGAGCTCGAACAACTGCTGGTAGAAAAGGACGGCCGCGTCGTCCGCGATCGTTGCGATGTCCACGAAGCTGTCCTGCACGAGCGATTTCTGCGCCACCGTCACCATTGGAGTCATTCCTTGTAGGAGGCCGGCTCATTCCGGCTCTCACACACCAATGCGACATTCGCGGAAAAAGGGCTAATCGCGGCGCTGGCCCCTGTCTTGCGAGGTCTGGCGGAATGGGACGAACCGCCTGGCTCGTCGCCCTGATCCTCCTGCCGCAGATGGCGCGGGCCCAGGAACAAGCCAAGCCGCAGCAGCCCCTGCAGGAGCTGTTTTTCACAGACGTCGTCTACCCGCAGTCAAAGCACGAGCTTCAGCTCACACTGGGGTCGTTCGTCGACCGGACGCGGGAGGACAAGTCAGCCCTCGCCCCGTTCAGTATCGAATTCGGACTCACCGACCGCCTGCAGGTCGAAGCGGAATGGGACGGCTATTCGCGGTTCCGGACCGTGCCCCTAACTCACCCGCGAACCTCAAGACTTTCCATTGGCGCCAAATACAGCTGGATGAACATCGGCCAGTCGCCAGTGCACGCCGCACTCGGCATGGACGTCGAATTCCCCCGGGCGGGCGTCTTCGAGGAAGGAGAAGGAGAAACCGACACCGAGTTCGAACCATTTCTGGCACTCGCCGCCGATCTCGGGCGCGGCGTCACGATTTTCGCCTCGGGCGCGCTGAGCATCGAAGCCCGCCAGGCCGAGGACATCCTGCGCGGTAAAGAACGACCCGACGACAGGGGCACGATCAGCGGCGGCGTCCTCCTTCGACGCGGACGCGTGACGCTGGCGGGCGAGTACACGAGCCGCAGCGACCAGGCGCCGTGGCGGCTGAATGGCTCGCCGCTCGTAACGCCGTCCCTTATCGTCCATCCAGGCGGGGAATGGGAGCTTGGTCTCGGCCTGCCCGTCGGAGTGCGAACCGGCAGCCACAAACCGGGGCTCGCGATGCACCTGATCAAAGAGTTTTGACCGGCACTTGATCCGCCCACCGCGCGGCACTACGATGGCTTTCTTATAGCGGAGGGTACCCCCATGAAGGTCTATGACGCCGCCAGCCTGCGGAATGTAGCGCTGGTCGGCCACTCCGGCTCCGGCAAGACGCAGCTCGTATCGGCCCTGCTCTTCGATGCAGGGGCCGTCAATCGCTTCGGCAAGGTTGACGAAGGGACGACGGTCACCGATTACGACGAAGAAGAGATAGCCCGCAAGCACACCCTCTCCGACAGCGTGGCCTACGCTGAGTGGAACAAGACCAAGATCAACTTCATCGACACTCCGGGGATGGCCAACTTCCTCAGCGACGCGCGCGCGGCGCTGCGCGTCGCGGATGCCGCGCTCGTCGTCGTCGATGCGGTTGCGGGCGTCGAAGTCTCCACGGAAAAAGTCTGGGAAGCGGCCGAGGAACTGAAAGTCCCGCGGGTCGTGGTACTGAACCGGCTCGATCGCGAGCGATCGAGCCTCGATCGCTCGCTCGAGTCCCTGCGCGGCGTCTTCGGCCGCACGGTGATTCCGATCCAGCTGCCGATCGGCGAAGAAAAACGTTTCAGCGGCGTGGTCGATCTGATCGGGATGAAGGCCTGCATGTCTGCCAGCGACGGCAGCGGCAAGCCCGTCGACGGCGCGATTCCCGGCAACATGCTGGGCACCGTCAACGCGGCACGCGAGGCGCTCATCGAAATGGTCGCCGAAGCGGACGACGCGCTGATGGAGAAGTTCTTCGATGCGGGCACTTTGAGCCAGGATGACCTGGTCGCCGGACTGAAACGCGGCGTTGCCGCGGCCCGGATCTTCCCCGTCGTGCTGACTTCCGCGACGTCCAATATCGGCATGCAGCCGCTGCTCGACGCCATCGTCGCCTACACGCCGTCGCCTGCCGAGCGGCCGCTGAGGGCGCGCGCCGCCGACGGCAACGAGGTCGAGATTGCGACGAAGGAGGGCGGCGGCGCGTGCGCGTTCGTCTGGAAGACGGTGGCAGATCCGTTCGCCGGCCGCATTACGCTGTTCCGCGTAATCTCCGGCACGCTCAAGGCGGACTCGACGCTCCAGAATCTCGCCAAGGACACGCCGGAGCGGCTCGGGCATCTGCTCCTCCTGCAGGGGAAGACACAGACGAACGTGCCGGAAATCAAGGCCGGAGACATCGGCGCGGTCGCAAAGTTGAAGGAGACGCAGACGAGCGACGTGCTGGGGGACAAGGCGTCGAGCGTGTCGATCCCGGCGATCAAATTCCCCGAGCCGGTCATCTCGTACGCGATCGAGCCGAAGAGCCGCGGCGACGAAGAGAAGATCAGCACGGCGCTGCACCGGCTGCAGGAAGAAGATCCGACGATCAGCTACACACGGGACATGCAGACGAAGGAGCTGCTGCTCGCCGGCCAGGGACAGTCGCACATCGAGGTCACGGTCGCGAAGCTGAAACGGCGCTTCGGAGTCGAGGTCACGCTCAAGCTCCCGCGCATTCCCTACCGCGAGACGATCAAGGCCGCGGTCGAAGCGCACGGCCGCCACAAGAAGCAGACCGGCGGCCACGGCCAGTTCGGGGACTGCAAGGTCAAATTCGAGCCGCTGCCGAGCGGCAGCGACTTCGAGTTCGTGAACGACATCTTCGGCGGCGCGATCCCGCGGCAGTTCGTGCCCGCGATCGAGAAAGGGATCCAGGACTCGCGCATGCGCGGGTTCCTCGCCGGCTACCCGATGGTGGACTTCCGCGCCAGCGTCTTCGACGGGTCGTTCCACCCGGTGGACTCGAGCGAAATGTCGTTCAAGATGGCAGGGTCGCTCGCGTTCAAGGACGGTATGGCGCGCGCGCGTCCGACGCTGCTCGAGCCGATCATGAACGTCGAGGTCTACGCGCCGAGCGATTTCGCCGGTGACCTGATGGGCGATCTCAACAGCCGCCGCGGGCGCATCGGCGGCATGGACACGCGCGGCACGACGACGATCATTCGTGCCAAGGTGCCGATGTCCGAGATGCTGACCTACGAGCAGCACCTCACGTCAGCCACCGGCGGCCGCGGCTCGTACCATATGGAGTTCGATCACTACGAGGAGGTTCCGGCACACCTCCATGCCAAGATCATCGCCGCATCGAAGGCCGAGCGGGGGGCTGAGGCCGCCGAAGAGGTGTGATGACAGTAGCCAGTAGCCAGTAGCCAGTAGCGGCAATAACATACTTGACGCACACGGCTACTGCGCCCGACAATTCTAGGGCGTGACAGGCCGGAAGCGTTAGGGAGGTTTTGCCCACTTTCAGAACAGGAAGTGGGAATTGTCGCAATCAGAAAAATCTATCGAATCGTGGGATGACGTTCGCAACCGTTTCAATGATTTGCTGAAGGGTCCGGTCGAGCCGTGGGACTGGCAGTGGGAGATTCCGACAGCCTATCGAGACGGCAGGCTCAATATCCACCTGCACGTGACCGCTTTGGATGCCGGACAGGAGATCGCGTTCTGCCTTGACTGCCAAGCCCGTGTTCCTAAACTCCCCGCGAATGAGCCATGCATGGCCACGAAACTCAGGGATACGGATGTCGGCGTTTTCAAAGACGCCAATGGTCAGGATAGGCATTCGGTGCTTGTCGTGGTTGACGAGTTCATGCAGCCAGAACAGGGCTTGATTCCCACTCACGTCAGGCTGCACGGCCGTGATCTCGGCGCAAGCCTCTGCGGGGACTTGTCGCGCCGCGAGACGATTCAACCGATCCTTGTACCCCTGCTCCGTTGCGCTATGTTCAAAAATCGGGAATGCGGTAATCCGCCGGTCTTCTCGACTTCGGAGGTCGACACGCGGGCTGAAGTATTTACTAGCAAGTTCCCAAACAATGTAATCGAGGGCTGCTCGTGCGTTGGTGATGCAATCACCGATCAACAGGCTGAGTCGCGGCGGC